>CABRKI010000036.1 GCA_902471455.1 uncultured Porphyromonadaceae bacterium
TTTTTCTGGAACAAGACACTTGCCGAAGGAGTATTCATCTGCTTCTTCATACCCCCCGCCACAGCCGCCCCGGTCATCACGTCTATGCTCGGAGGAAGCATTTCGCGAGTGGCGACGTATAGCCTTATGTGCAACGCCGTGGTGGCCGTTGCCGGACCCCTCGTGTTGGCCGCTGTGGGGGAACATGCGGAAATGACGTTTCTCCAGTCGTTCAAGCTTATTCTTTCGCAAGTGTTCCCGCTTATAATAATGCCCCTTGCCCTCGCCCTCATCCTACGCTATTCCCTCCCTAAGGTGCATTCGAAAATCGTGGGCATGCAACAGCTTTCCTTCTATCTTTGGGCGGTGTCGCTTTTCATCGTTGTCGGCAGCTGCGTAAGTTTCGCCATAAAAAACTGGACTCCGGCAGCCACCCTCACCATGGTGCTTCTTGCATTGGGCGCGTTGGCGGCATGCCTACTGCAATTTAAAATCGGAAGAATCATTGGCGGAAAATTCGGCGACAAGGTGTCGGGGGGACAAGGTCTCGGACAAAAGAACACCGTCCTTGCCGTCTGGCTTGCCCTCGCCTATATGAACCCTATGGCGTCGATAGCCCCGGCAGCCTACGTGGCGTGGCAAAATGCCATAAACTCATGGCAACTGATGCGCCACGAACGCAACCTGAAAGGTAAAAAACATGTTTAATAAAAAGCCCGACTTCTGTCGGGCTTTTTATTTCGCTTGAAAACAATGTCTTTATTCCGTAATAATGCGTCGGGCTCCAAGATAGCGTTTTGCATAATAGCCGCCACATCCGTCGATTTTTATGCCTCCTGAAGTGCTCGCATGTATAAACCTGAATGTTCCTTTCTCATTATCCGCACTCACCACGATGCCGACGTGTCCGACAGTGCCTCGTTTACTGTTGCGTCCGGTGAAGAAAACCAAGTCACCTTCGCGGAGTTCATTTCTTTCAACGCTTTCCCCTTGATGAAACTGGTCGCGAGAAGAACCGCTCAATTCATATCCGAACTGACGATATACGTAGCTTGAAAACCCGCTGCAATCAAAAGCCGACGGTCCTTTCGCACCGGAGCGATAGCGTTTCCCGATATGCTTCCTGGCTTCCGACAACAGGTCTTTAATCATAGCCGACGACTCTGCGGAAAGCGGATTGTCATTAAAGGCTTCCGCTTCACGACGGTCGATGTCATGCTTCATGAAATCCTTTATTACATCCTTGTCCATCCTCATTTTGGCATTGGCAAGCTGCCGCTGATGCGCAGCCTGATGTGCGGACAATGTCTTGGATTCCTTATATATGTTCTTGGCAGGTTGTCTTTCCGCATAACCGGCGAGAATACCTGTAGAAATCAATATTATACTGAAAACGTTCCTAAGCTTCATGGAATTGGGTTATAACTAAAGGCACCCCGAAATCATATACATTAGCATGTATAGTCTGAATATCAAACAGATATACCATATCGAGGAATGCCGATTATGTTTTCTTCCGCAAAATTAACAAAAAAGTTTCCCGCAACCAAATCTTCGGGTAGCAATAGAGCCTTATTTTCAACTATTTAATATTCTTTAGCAATCGGCACAACATCCCGACATGTGTGCAAGTTAGCGGCAATCCTCCTTTAGACCCACCAATATCAAAAAGTTCGGGCAAAAACTCTGATTAATATAATTTAACAGAAATTTAGTAAAAAAAGGCATTCAAAACCCCATTTTATAAAACACACGCAGTCGAGATATTGCATTTTTTTGTAATTTTGCAAAGTATTAGGCAGTTCTTTCCAATTCCACTGAAACTAAGAGCGTTTGAAGTCTTAACCAGTATCGGATTCAGACACTCTGACCGGCGTATTTTTTCGTTGCCAACAGTGTTTTTTGAGTGTACTTTTTGGATTGATTACAGTGTCTGGCATATATAACCCTATACTTCGCGACATTAACGAGTCTAACGAACTTTGCTAAAGAACAATTTTTGATGGGAAAGAAGTTGAACACCCGAATTGAAACATGGAAGAAACTTTTGCTCGATTTCGGCAAAAGGAACAGACTTATAAATTTTATTGAAGGTAAAAGGAATTGCCTAAAAATTGTATCACCTTCATTTAATGAACTTTATGAGACGATTGTAGGCAACGAACGAGAGATTTCTTTCCCTTTTGCAAAGAAATTAAGATTTACGGTGGATGGTGAGGAAATTTACGAAACAGTGGTCGAAGGCGACATAGAAACCGCCAAGCCTATAGGAGAACTGCAGAAAACGTTAAAAAATCTGAGGAATAAAGCCCGGTTATCATTGGAAGAACAAGGAATCAACACTCTTTACCTCACGTTCGGCATGCTCGAATGGGAGGAGGAGGATAGCGGACATGTACTTTCGTCTCCTATAATACTCGTCCCGGTCAAACTGGTGGTCGAATCTTTGTCGTCGCCATACAGGCTTTCGCTGCAGAACGACGAAATCGTTGTCAACCCCACACTTGCCCATAAGCTTGAAAACGATTTCGGCATTACCTTCCCGGATTTCGAACCGTCGCACGATATGCTTGAGGAATATCTGATTTCTTTGGATGGAATCGTGAATTCAAGAGGATGGAGGGTAGTCAGAAGTTGTTACCTTGCAAACCTTTCGTTTCTAAAAATCAACATGTATAAAGATTTGGAACGGAACCGGGAACTGCTTAACGGCAATGTCGTTATCTCAGCGTTGGCGGGAGAACACAACCCTCTGGCTCTTCCAAAAGGACTTGAAATGTTTGACCATGATAAGAAAACAAAAACACTTGACACGTTTAATATCGTAGATGCGGATTCAAGCCAACAAGACGCGATATTGTTGTCGAAAAAAGGGGTAAGTTTTGTTTTACAAGGTCCTCCGGGCACCGGAAAAAGCCAGACGATTACCAATATTATTGCCGAAGCCATGGCCGACGGTAAAAAAGTGCTTTTCGTGTCGGAAAAAATGGCGGCATTGCAAGTGGTTCACAACAGGCTTGCCTCCGCAGGACTCGGTGACTTCTGTTTCACTCTCCATAGTCATAAAGCTAAGAAAAAAGAAATCTTATGTGAACTTGAGAATTCAATAAACACCGTCAGGACGCGGGTAAACGATGAAGCCATTTCACAACTTGAGCTCCTTGAAAAGAAAAGGAAAGAACTTGACTCATATCAAAAGCAACTCCATACCTCCACCTCCTCGCTTGGCACTACCGTATATAATGTCAACGGACTGCTTGCCGAATTAGAAAACGTTCCGGATATCGTTTTTGATATTCCGGGGATAGAATCGATTACAAAAGACGAGCTTGAAGACCGCAAGTATTTGCTTATGGAACTGGCTAAAACCGTAGGCAAAAAAAGCGAGGATTATTTAGAAAATGTGTGGAGAGGTGCCAACATAAGATTTCTTTCCAACGAACTCCGACATGACATCGACTCCCATGCGGCTTCGCTTATCGACGGAATCGGGAAATTGAACGTTGTTGCCAAAGACGTCACCTCAATACTTGGTTTGGAAGCAGGGAGTTCAGTCGATGACCTTGACGGGATTTCTGCTCTTGCAACGTTGATAACCGGCTCTCCCCTCTTCCCTTCATCATGGATTTCGACAGAGAATCCGGAGACCCTTTCCGAAATGGCGGAAAAATATAAAGAGAAGTCTGACCATATTATGGCCCTGAGGAAAGACGTGTTGGAGAATTTCGATGACGGGATATTCGATATTAATGCCGAACGTGTGCAATCTGTAATCCTCTCCCTGATTGCCTTGATAAAAGAAGACCTTTATGCCATGCCAACAAACGAGATTTCTTCTTTCATCCGGGAAACCGCTGCAGAGGTTGCCGACGCTTCCCACAATATTGGCGGGCTTTTAGACATGGCGGTTCCAATATCGGCGATTATCGGCATGAAGAAACCGCAGACGGTGGCTGAACTCACAAGTTTCTTCAATGACGTAAAGGCTTTAAGCCAACTTTTTGACATAGCAGCGCCGAGGTCATGGTTTAATCCAAACACTCTGCAGTCTATAAAGAGAGAAATGCTGGCGCATTATGACCTTCATGAGAACACAAAGGAGAAGAAACATTCCGTTTTATCAGGTTATGACAAAGAAGTGTTTGGGATTGATTATTATCCCATGCTTCAACGCTTCAGGCTTGATTATTCTTCATCTTTGCGCATACTAAACGGGACATACCGGAAAGAGCGGAAGCAACTGTCAGGCTATAGGCTACTGGGTGGAAAGATAACGTATAACGATGCCCTTGACCTCCTGAACTCCGTCAAATATGTCAACGACAACGAAACTGAAATAAGGGGCAACTCATCGGTCTATGATGCCTATTACGGCGGCTATTATAACGGATACAACACCCAATGGCAGAAAATAGAAGACCACATAAAGATTTTCGAGAAATCTTCTCGCGAGATTTCTCGACTCACTCCTGAAATTGAAAACCTCATTTCATCAGACAGCCTTCCAAAAAATGAAATTATAAGGTTCATACAAACGTATGAAAAAAATAATGTCGGAGACGCGTATGAGTCTTTGGTTTCTGTTTTTAAACAAAGGTTCGACAACAATTCGGATTTCAGTGAAGTCAAGGAACATGCTGAAAAGTTTTGTTTAATTGCTTCCGAATTCGACGCTTGTTTCCGCGAAATTGGCTCACATAGCCCCGAATTGCCGTCATTACGCGATGTACTGTCGAATATCGAATCTATCGTTGCGGTAAATAATGAGACACGCATATTTGCCGATGCAGCCACATCTCTTGAAGCCGCTTACGGAACATATTACAACGGACTCCATACGGATTGGGATAAACTGTTTTCCGCCCTGAAATATGCCGCAAGGTTTAAAGAAGAAGCAGACCGATATGGTTTAAGCGACGATGTCATAACCAAGGTGAGCGGAGACAAAGGATATCTTGACGTCGTAGAATCGAAAAACACGGCATTGATTTCCGCGTTACAATCTGCGAAAGACGAAATGGGCTGGTTTGCTTCCTTGTTTGACGATTCTTCACAATTCTATGGCAAGGATATCCTTGAGGTGTCGCGCAGGGTCGGGTTGTGTAAGGATAAAAAATATCTTCTCGAAGAATGGGTGGATTATTGCTCGAACAAAGAGAAATGCGAGAAAGCAGGCATGGCTGACTATATCTCGGCGCTCGAACATCAGGGAACAGACCCGGAATTTATAGTAGAAGCCTATATGAAAAGATTCTACAGACTTTGGCTTGACCTGGTGGTTCCCGGACTCCCCGCAGTGCTCAATTTCAGACATAGGGTACAGACACAGAGGGTTAAAGATTTCTGCAAACTCGACAAAGAACAGTTTAAGGTTTCGCAGGCAAGGGTGAGAGAAAGAATCACTAACCGGATACCCAATCTTAACGCCATGCACGAGGCGATAGATGAAATAGCAATCTTGAAGCGGGAGCTTAACAAGCAACGGCGACTTATGCCGCTTCGGAAACTCTTCAAATCAATCCCCAATCTCATAACGACGCTGCGGCCATGCTTCATGATGTCGCCTTTGTCGGTAAGCGTTTTCCTTGAAGCGGACACATATAATTTCGACATGGTCATTTTCGATGAAGCCTCGCAGGTCCATACGGAAGACGCAATCGGATCCATCATGAGAGGTAAGCAAGTGATTATTGTGGGAGACACAAAACAGTTGCCACCAACCTCATTCTTCACCACATCTTTAAACGACGAGGATTTCGATGTTGATTCGGAAGAAGAGGAAGACGACTTTTATACCGGGGCATACGATTCAATCCTTGACGAAGCAGTGACAGTTATGCCCGAACGGAGTTTGATCTGGCACTACAGGAGCAGACATGAAGACCTTATAGCATTCTCAAACATGAAGATATATAACGGCCAGCTCATCACTTTCCCTTCCGCCATAGCGAGTGCTCCCGATTTCGGTGTGGAGTACGTCTATGTCAACGGCATCTATGAACGTGGCGGTAAACGGCATAATATGATTGAGGCTGTGAAGGTGGCGGAACTTGTCTTCAAACACTTTAAAGAGCATCCGGAGAGGTCGCTTGGGGTTGTTACGTTCAGCGAATCGCAACAGAATGCCGTAGATATGGCAATCAGACAAAAGAGAATGGAACGTCCGGAATTCGAGAGTTTTTTCAATGAAGAGAAGGAATCATCGTTTTTTATCAAAAATCTTGAAAACGTACAAGGCGACGAACGCGACACTATCATTTTCAGCATCGGCTATGCCAAAGACAAAGACGGGGTAATGTATATGAATTTCGGTCCGCTCAGCCGTGAAGGTGGATATCGTCGCCTTAACGTGGCAATCACGCGTGCAAAATATAATGTGAAACTTGTCGGGTCTATTTTACCCGACGACATCGACCTTGAAAAGACGTCATCCCAAGGTGTTGCGATGCTCCGCTCCTATATCGAATTTGCACGTAACGGCATATCGGCGTTAAACGCCGACCTTGCCGAAACATCCGAGCCCGCTGTCCTTGAATCAAAATTCGAAACGGTTGTAAAGGATTTCCTCAAATCGGAAGGCTACGACATGGCGACCAAGGTAGGCAGTTCCGGATTCCGCGTGGATATGGCTGTAAAATATCCGGGCAGAAACGACAGATATGCCATAGGCGTCGAATGCGACGGACTGACATACCACAACACAAGGACCGTGAGAGAACGCGACAGGCTACGTCCTTCCATGCTCGAAGAAATGGGATGGGACGTGTACAGGGTATGGTCAACAGATTGGATAAAAGACCCTGTTTCGGAGAAAAGAAGACTTGTGAACGCCATAGAAAAATCATTGGGGATGATTCCCGAGGAAGAAATGATTGAAATTTATGGCGAAGCCTCACCCTGCGAAGAAACGGAAGAAGAGCATGAAACCAGGAAAGCGGCCGCCCCTCTTAAAATTGCCGACATCGAATCCGTAGAAGATGAATCTGCAATTATGACAAAGATAAAAACGGAAGACATACCGGATAGATTTGAAAAATACGAACGATGCAAGAATCCCGGCAGGGTGTCGTATTCTAATTATAAACGGCCTATTATCGACATAATAACTGCCGAACAGCCGATTCATTTTAAAGAATTGTGCAGGCGTCTTATGGAATTCATCGGGAGGAAGCATCTCACGTCTAATTTTATAAGTGAAATCAGCGAAATATTACTCCATGACCTTAAGGATAAAGTAGTCTGGGGATTGAATGAAACCGTAAGACTTAAGGATTTCCATGGAATCAAGGCCCGCAAGCCGGATGCCAATGATTATTACTTACGGCCGATGACCCAGATTTGCGACGAAGAGATAGCAATGGGGTTAAGAATTGTTTCCAAGAAAAGAGGCGCGTTGCCCCCCAGGGATTTATTGGCCGCGACTGCCATTGAATTCGGGTTTGACAACCCCGGCACGTCTGTGTCTTCGCCGTTCAGCAGGATATACAATTCTTTGTTGAAAGACGGTGTCTTCACAGAATCAGACGGCCTTACGCAATTATCTTAATAGAATATACGATAAATCAGTCTCAAATGCGTTATCAATAATGAGGAGGGATTCCCCGTTGAGTTCATTGAATCTGTATGTATATATGATGAATCCTGCCTCTTTATGCACTTTCCGGCAAAAATACATTTTTCTTAACTGATATATATGAATAAAATTCTTACATTTTCCATGGGAATGGCCATAGCCTTTCCTATGGCGGCAAAAGACCGTGTGACCCACGATCCCAACGCAACTAATACCGAAACAATCCTTCATGCCTGGAGTTGGAACTTCCCCACCATCGCCGAGAACATGAAGAAAATCGCCGATTCCGGATTTACCATGGTGCAGACTTCACCTGTCCAGAATTGTTACAGCCCGGAAGGGAGCGGGAAAAAGATTTTCGATGACAATGTCACCGAAGGGAATTGGTATTATTATTATCAGCCCACCGACTGGAAAATCGGCAACAACATTCTCGGCACCAAGGAACAAATGCAATCCATGATGGATTCCGCCGCCAAATATAATGTAAAGGTTATCGTCGATGTGCTCCCCAACCATACTGCGTTCGACATCGACGCAGTTTCTGAAGATTTCTATAAAGCCGTGGGCGGACGCGACAAAATGTATCACTCCAACGGGCTTCAACCCGTAGAAGATTATAACGACCGTCTCCAATGCACGCTCTGGGGTTCAGGCGCACTTCCTGATGTCAACACAGAGAACCCGGATTTCCAGAAATATTACATGGAATTCGTAAATGAGCTTCTCGGGATGGGGGTCAAAGGATTCAGATACGACACAGCCAAACATATCGGCGTACATTCAGACCCGGTTGACAAAGCCTCCGGAGTGAAAGAGAATGATTTTTGGGATGTGGCTACAGGCAGGAAAAGCGTGAAAGGCGTCAGACTTGCCGTCCCCTACGATTCTTTGTTTGTATATGGAGAGGTGCTTCAAGACCGCAATGTGCCGGAAGCTGAATATGCCGATTATTTCGGACAGACCGCATCCGGATACGGACACATTCTCCGCGAAGCTCTTGAAAAAGGGAATGCCAACGGCTTAGACCTTATAAGCTGGCACCACACGTCGGCACCGGAATACCTCACCACATGGGTCGAAAGCCACGACACATACGCCAACGCCCATGAATCTGCACATCTCACCGACGACCAGATACGCACCGGATGGGTGTTTCTAACGGCACGCCAAAACGGCACTCCCCTCTTCTTCAGCCGCCCCGCCGGGTCAACCCGCAGCGCATATTGGGGCGACAACGTGCTCGGAGCACGTGGCAACGACGAATTCTTCCATCCCGAAGTGGTTGCCGTCAATAAATTCCGCACAGCCATGGCCGGGCAAACCGAAGACGTGCAGACCTCCCCGAACGGGCAAGTATTACTTGTGAACCGAGGGAAAAAAGGTGCGGCAGTTGTCAATATTTCCAAATTTGCCAATTCTGTCAATCTCCCCACGGGGCTTCCCGACGGAAAATATAAAGACATCGTTTACGGACAAGAATTCAAAGTGAAGAAAGGGAAACTATCAGGTCTCCTTGCCCCCGAAAGAAGCTACCTGCTTATTAAGAAATAGATCGATTATTCGGTATTAACGGTAAAATGTATGCCGTTGAAACAACCGGCGATATGCAAATGTAAATATAACATAAAAGGGAAACAATTCAAAGCTTTGAATTGTTTCCCTTTTATGTCGAGCAGCTTTATAGGTAACACAAAATATATTTGTGAAATTCTGATTGCAGTGACATGCCTGAGGCATGTTTGATTGCAAAAGATTGAAATGCACAAATATTATGCGTTGTCTATAAAAATGACGACGCTCCCGCTTAGCTTGATAAAATAGACCGCAGTCAATGTTGACAGTATTTTTGGCACGGTATTTGATAAACATTCTGTAGAACATTAAATATAACCCTATAACTTATAAACAAAACATGAATATCAGACCATTGGCAGACAGGGTTCTCATTGAGCCTACCGCCGCAGAGGAAGTCACTATGGGTGGCATCATAATTCCTGATTCAGCTAAAGAAAAACCTCTTAGAGGCAAGGTGCTTGCAATCGGCAACGGCACAAAAGACGAGCCCATGGTGCTCAAAGAGGGTGATGAAGTGCTTTACGGCAAATATGCCGGCACTGAAATCGAGCTTGAAGGTGTGAAATATATAATGATGCGCCAAAGCGATGTCCTCGCTGTGATAGGTTGAACAAGTTAACGTCTAATAAACTCCTCCTGTGATTTTGCCTGGCACGCACTTCTGCCGCCTGCGCATTTTCAGGTCAGATATAGATTCAGATATAGATATAGTAAAATGGCAAAAGAAATTAAATTCAATATCAAGGCTCGCGAAGAGCTTAAAAACGGTGTCGATGCCTTGGCTGATGCCGTAAAAGTCACACTTGGCCCTAAAGGTCGCAATGTTATAATCGAGAAGAAATTCGGTGCCCCCCACATCACCAAAGACGGTGTGTCGGTTGCACGTGAAATCGAACTTGAAGACCCCTTCCAGAATATGGGCGCCCAGCTCGTTAAAGAAGTTGCATCCAAGACCGGCGACCAGGCCGGCGACGGAACCACTACCGCAACCGTTCTTGCGCAGGCCATCGTCAACGTCGGCCTTAAGAACGTGGCAGCCGGTGCCAACCCCATGGATTTGAAGCGTGGCATCGACAAGGCCGTGTCAGCTGTAGTGGAGGGTATCAAAGCCCAGAGTCAGGAAGTTGACGACGATATCAAAAAGATTGAAAATGTTGCCCGCGTTTCCGCCAACAACGACGAAGAGATTGGCCGTCTCATTGCCGAAGCAATGCAGAAAGTAAAGAAAGAAGGCGTTATCACCGTCGAGGAAGCAAAAGGCACCGAGACAACGGTAGATGTCGTTGAAGGCATGCAGTTCGACCGTGGCTATATTTCTCCGTATTTCGTCACCAACAGCGAAAAAATGGAGTGTGAAATGGATTCTCCCTTCATTCTTCTTTACGACAAGAAAATATCCAATCTTAAAGAACTTCTTCCCATTCTCGAAACGGTGGCACAGAGCGGACGTCCACTTCTTATCATCGCCGAGGATGTTGACAATGAAGCCCTTGCCACTCTCGTGGTCAACAGGCTCCGTGGCTCTCTCAAAATCTGTGCCGTCAAGGCTCCCGGATTCGGCGACCGCCGCAAAGAAATGCTTGAAGATATCGCAATCCTTACGGGAGGCACCGTTATCAGCGAAGTTAAAGGGATGCAGTTGTCGCAGGCAACCGTTCAGGATCTCGGCACAGCCGACAAGGTGACCGTCAACAAAGACAACACCATCATCGTAAACGGAGCCGGGTCAAAGGATGCCATCAAAGACCGTGTAAACCAGATTAAGGCTCAGATTGAGACAACCACCTCCAACTACGATAAAGAAAAACTTCACGAACGTCTTGCCAAACTCGCCGGCGGAGTTGCCGTCCTATACATCGGCGCCCCCTCCGAGGTCGAGATGAAAGAGAAGAAAGACCGTGTGGATGATGCGCTTTCCGCAACACGTGCTGCAATCGCGGAAGGAATCGTCCCCGGTGGTGGAATCGCTTATATCCGTTGTCTATCAGCCCTCGACGAACTCAAGGGAGACAACGACGACGAAAATACCGGCATTGCAATCATACGTCGTGCCATCGAAGAGCCGCTCCGTCAGATTGTGGCGAATGCAGGCGTCGAGGGTGCCGTGATTGTCCAGAAAGTTAAAGAAGGTAAGGGCGATTTCGGCTACAATGCCCGTACCGACACATTCGAAAACTTCTTCGAAACGGGTGTTATCGATCCTGCCAAAGTTACCCGTGTGGCTCTGGAGAACGCAGCCAGCATCGCCGGCATGTTCCTCACTACCGAATGTGTGATTGCCGACAAGAAGGAAGAAACACCAGCCGCTCCGATGGGTGCTCCCGGCATGGGAGGTATGGGTGGCATGATGTAACAACATACTCCAAACTATAAGAAAAGAGGGAACGTCGAACGACGTTTCCTCTTTTTATTTTAATCCACATTATACCTATTCTTAGGTATTATTTGGATTTCTGTGATTGCATCTTATGTTTACTGATTAAATTTGTGTAATTTTGCAGTGAATTTTTCATTATATTTAAATTGAATTTAAATAAGGATGAGGTTATCTGATCTCAAACCGGGTGAAACCGGCGTCATAACTAAGATATTGGGACACGGGGCATTCCGCAAACGTGTCATGGAAATGGGATTTGTGAGAGGCAGGGAGGTCACCATGGTTCTCAACGCTCCTCTTCAAGACCCTGTGAAATACAGTCTGATGGACTATGAAGTTTCATTGCGTAAGGCGGAAGCTCAGTTGCTTGAAATAGAGACGCTTGAAGAATGGAACAAACATGAGCGTAAAAAACTTGAAATCCATCAGGCGAGCCATCCTTCGGAAGAAGATTCTCCGGTGCGTAAAGACCGTATAATTAATATTGCCCTCGTCGGCAATCCGAATTGCGGCAAAACGTCTTTATTCAACATGGTTTCGGGCGCCCATGAACACGTCGGTAATTATGCCGGCGTGACGATAGGTGCCAAAGAAGGCACCATGAAATATAAGGGCTATCAATTCAATGTGGTGGATCTTCCGGGCACGTATTCACTGTCGGCATATTCTCCGGAGGAACTTTACGTCATGAGATATCTCAAAGAGGAAACCCCGGATGTCATTGTCAATGTCGTCGTAGCTTCCAATCTTGAGCGCAATCTCTACCTCACCACCGAGCTTATTGACATGAACCGCAGTATGGTGATTGACCTCAATATGTATGACGAACTTGAGAAAAGCCATTCCGAACTCGATTATGTGCATCTCGGCAAGATGCTCGGTGTGCCTATTGTGCCGACCACAGCTCCCACCGGATGGGGAATCGACCAACTTCTTGACACGATAATTCAAGTGTATGAGATGAAGAATCCCGACACTCGCCATATCCATATAAAAATGCGTCCGGAAGTTGAGCAGGCGGTCTCCGTTTTGAACGACAGCTTTAAAGAAGACTCTTCCGTTTCCCAGAAATTCTCACCGAGATATCTCGCCATAAAAATGCTCGAACGTGATCCGGAGGTGGAACACATGCTTGCCGACAATCCGAATTATGCAAAATGGTGTGAAATACGCGACAAGGAGAATCTCAGAATTGAGAATGAACTCGGAGATGATGCAAATTCGGTGATTGCTTCTGAAAAATACGGGTTCATACAAGGTGCATTGGCAGAAACAATGCAAAACGGGGAGACATCGAAAGAACAGACCACAAAAATCATAGACGCTCTTGTCACAAACAAGCTTTTCGGGTTCCCGATTTTTCTTCTGGTAATGTGGCTTATGTTCTGGGCCACATTCAGCATAGGGGCATATCCCATGGAATGGATTGAAAGCCTCGTAAGCTGGATTTCTGTAGAAATCGGGAAATACATGTCAGACGGACCATTTAAAGACCTTCTTCTGGATGGAGTCATCGGAGGCGTCGGCGGCGTGATTGTGTTCCTCCCCAACATCCTGATTCTTTATGCATTCATCTCTTTTATGGAAGATTCCGGATATATGGCGCGAGTGGCTTTTATCATGGACAAACTTATGCATAAGATGGGGCTTCACGGAAAGTCATTTATACCGCTTGTAATGGGGTTCGGATGCAACGTTCCCGCCATCATGTCAACACGTATTATAGAGAGCAAATCAAGCCGACTGATTACCATATTGATCAATCCTTTTATCAGTTGCTCCGCAAGGATTCCGATTTATATACTGTTGGCCGGGGCGTTCTTTCCGGCATACGGGGCCTGGGTTTTCTTCGGACTATATCTTCTCGGCATTATCGTAGCAGTCCTGACAGCTAAAATGCTACGTAAGTTTTGGTTTGGAAAGGATGAAACACCCTTTGTTATGGAATTGCCTCCTTATCGCATCCCTACCGCCAAAGCCACGGTCAGGAATATGTGGTCCAAAGCAAGACAGTATCTTAACAAAATGGGAGGGATTATTCTTGTAGCCTCCGTCATTATATGGGCGCTCTCCTATTTCCCCCGTTACGAAGCCGACGAGGTGCCGGATTCCTTTAAGGAGAAAGCTTACGCCGAGATGCCACAAGCCACTATCGGCAACAACAATCAGGAAGAGATCGATGGCTTTATAACCAACGAATATCAGCAGGAGCATTCAATTCTCGGGCACATAGGTAAGGCATGTGAACCGATGGTACGCCCGATGGATTTTGACTGGAAGATATGCTGCTCGCTTTTGGCAGGATGTGCCGCTAAAGAAGTAGTGGTATCCACACTTGGCGTCCTGTATGTGGGAGACGATGATGCCGAAGTATTGTCTGAACGGCTCACCACTCCCTCAAAAGTGACCGGGAAAGCTCCCTTCGACCCTGCGAAGGCAATCGCTTTTATGGTGTTCGTCCTTCTTTATTTCCCATGCATAGCTTCAATAGTGGCAATAGTCAAAGAAACCGGTTCTTGGAAATACGGTGCGTTTTCAATCCTATACAACACTGCGTTGGCTTGGCTTCTTTCTTTCATCACATACCGCATAGCCCTACTCTTCCTTTGAAGCCCGACAACATTACATAAAACACCCGCCCCGAATTGTTTCGGAGCGGGTGTTTTTATGAATAGTCGAATTTAATCCTTGTTATCCTCATTCGTAGAAGAATCGAAAAGGAGTGGCTCATACGTCATCGACGGCTTTTCGTCGCCCTCATGGTATGCCACCGATATGGTGCCTCCGATTTGACCGTCGGCGTTAAGCTGGAGCATCAGCTCGGCAAGTTCATCTTCAAGATATTTCTGGATTGCACGCTTGAGAGGACGGGCTCCGAAATTCTTATCATAACCTTTTGTGGCAATGAAATCCTTAGCCTCCTCGGAAAGCTTCAATCTGAACCCAAGCTTCTCGATTCTTGAATAGAAATCCCTAAGCTCTATATCGATTATCTTGAAGATGGCGTCTTTTTCAAGTTGGTCGAACATTATGATGTCGTCAACACGGTTAAGGAACTCAGGAGAAAAAGCCTTGTTCAAGGCTTTCGATATCACGCCATGGGCCTGCTCCTTGCTCACCACTTCAGTGTTGAATCCGATTCCTCCACCGAAATCTTTGAGCTGTCGGGAACCGACATTACTCGTCATAATCAGGATTGTATTCTTAAAATCAATCCGTCTTCCAAGAGAATCGGTAAGACGCCCTTCGTCCATCACCTGAAGCAGAAGATTGAACACATCCGGATGGGCCTTCTCGATTTCATCAAGAAGCACTACCGAATAAGGATGACGCCTTACTTTTTCCGTCAACTGTCCGCCCTCCTCATAACCCACGTATCCCGGAGGAGCTCCGACAAGTCTCGACACCGTGAACTTCTCCATAAATTCACTCATGTCCATTCTTATGAGAGCATCTTTCGAGTCGAAAAGATATTCGGCGAGTTTCTTGGCAAGATGGGTCTTGCCGACACCGGTGGGGCCAAGAAACATAAACACACCGATGGGCTTATCCGGATCTTTAAGGCCTATCCTGTTGCGCTGAATAGCCTTGACCACTTTCTTGATGGCATCGTCCTGTCCGATAACCGCTCCTTGAAGTGATTTCCCCATCTCAAGAAGACGCGACCCTTCGGCCTGGGCAATCCGCTGGGTGGGTACACCCGTCATCATCGCCACCACTTCCGCCACCTTGTCTTCGTCAACTTCCTGGCGCTCCGTGTCAAGCTTCTTTTCCCAATCGGCTTTAGCCTGTTCAAGTTCCGCCTTTTTCTTGGTTTCCTTGTCTCTGAGGGAAGCTGCCAACTCAAAATTCTGCGCTCTTGCGGCCGACAGCTTTTCTTGAGTGGTCTTATCGACTTCGGTTTCAAGACGCTCTATTTCTTCAGGCACCACGATATTGGTGATATGCACTCGCGACCCGGCCTCGTCGAGAGCGTCAAGAGCCTTGTCGGGGAAATTACGGTCGCTGACATATCTTTCCGTAAGATTGACACAGGCCTGAAGGGCTTCGTCGGTATAGCTGACGTTATGATGGTTCTCATACTTTTCTTTTACTTGCCTGAGAATCTCAAGGGTTTCTTCCGGAGTGGTGGGTTCTACCATCACCTTCTGGAAGCGTCGCTCAAGGGCACCGTCTTTCTCGATATTCTGACGATATTCGTCGAGGGTCGTGGCGCCGATACACTGTATCTCGCCCCTCGCAAGGGCAGGTTTAAGCATGTTGGCGGCATCCATGGAGCCGGGGGCGCCTCCTGCGCCGACGATGGTATGAATCTCATCGATAAAAAGTATTATATCGGGATTTTTCGACAACTCATCGAGAACAGCCTTGATTCTTTCTTCAAACTGCCCCCTATATTTTGTGCCGGCCACCATTCCCGCCATGTCAAGACCGATGACACGCTTATCGAAAAGTATCCTCGACACCTTCCTCTGAATAATGCGTAAGGCAAGCCCCTCGACAATGGCAGATTTTCCAACACCCGGTTCCCCTATAAGAACCGGATTATTTTTCTTTCTTCTTGAAAGAATCTGGGCAAGCCTTTCAATCTCATTCTCTCTGCCCACCACAGGGTCCAACCGCCCTTCGGCAGCCGCCTTTGTCATGTCGTAGCCGAATTTGTCAAGCGCGGGGGTGTCTGTCCCCCCTTTACCACCTGAAGTCTTTTTTGCAAGACGGGAAGCCTGGTCACGACCCGGCTGGTCATTTCCTTTGAAAGGGGAAACCTCCTCTTCTTCCTCGTCGTCGAGGTCATTACCCGATGTCGGGGCGGAAGCGTCGGAAAGATTCTGAATCGATATGTCGAAGTCAAGGTATTTCTCTTTTAGCCGACGCAAAAAATCGCTGTCCATGGCACGTTGGTCATGGATAAGGGCCAGCAATATGTGTTCGCCGGAAATGGAATGGGCATTCATCTTTCTTGCCTCGGAAGTGGCGAGCTGAAGATGACGGATTGCCGAAAGAGAAATTTTGAACTGCTGCTCGAACAATGTGGTGGTCTCCGAAGGAGCGTCCGCACCGGCAAGATACTCTTCAAGCTCTTTGGTCATCTCGTCAACCGGCACTTGGAGCTGACGAAGAATCTTGAATGCATATCCGTCTCTATTGCGCAACGCCCCCAGCACAAAATGCTCGCTCAAAATGGCAGGCGACTGGAAATTCTGAGCCTCAGCGTATGCCAATTCCAAAATAGGACGGAATTGCTTTGAAAAATCGTTTTTCATCAAAATTATCTTATGATTATCGATATTCATTTTTAACTTTAAACACCCTCTTTAGTCTTATAAAAGAGGAGCGTTTACAAATAATACACAAACACTGTGTGTTTTGTTGCAAATAGCGTGCCAATTTCTATAAAATGATGTTATACGGAATGATTTGCCATTCTTTTGAGCAATATTCCATTATAGGAATTTTCACAAAAAAGCCGTTTGTCTGTTTCAATAAAAATTTGTAACTTTGCTCCTTGGAACAAGAAGGGTTTCCCCCTTCCAACGCCCTGCCCTCTCCGGGGCGATTTAAATTGTAGAATGAATTTTAAAATGCAAGGAGAAGACAAAATTATTCCGATAAACATTGAATCGGAAATGAAAAGCGCCTACATCGACTATTCAATGTCGGTGATAGTGTCGCGTGCCCTGCCTGATGTAAGAGACGGTTTTAAACCTGTTCACCGCAGGGTGCTTTACGGCATGAACGAATTAGGCAACTTTTTTTCCGGCGACACAAAAAAATCCGCGCGTATCGTAGGTGAAGTGATGGGTAAATACCACCCTCATGGCGACTCTTCCATATATTTCACCATGGTCCGCATGGCTCAAGAATGGTCATTAAGATATCCTCTTGTGTTCGGACAAGGCAATTTCGGTTCGATTGACGGCGACTCTCCGGCGGCTATGCGTTACACTGAGGTGAAACTTGCCCGTATGGGAGAAGAAATGCTTCGCGACATCGACGCCGAGACTGTAGATTTTGTTCCCAACTTCGACAACACGCTTTCTGAACCGTCTGTGCTTCCTACAAGAATCCCCAATCTTCTTGTGAACGGAGCCTCCGGCATTGCCGTCGGCATGGCTACAAACATGCCGCCCCATAACCTTACGGAATCATTAAACGCTTCGATTGCCCTTATTGACAATCCCGACCTCGATGTCGAGGGGCTTATGGAATATATAAAAGCACCAGACTTCCCTACCGGAGGCGAAATTTTCGGACTGCAGGGAGTAAAAGACGCTTTTGAAACCGGACGAGGCAGAATTGTGATCCGTGCCAAGGCAGAAATTGAAAACGACGGCAATCATGACCAGATTATTATTTCCGAAATTCCATACGGTGTTATAAAGAACGACCTCGTCAAAAGCATTGCCGACCTTGTAGAAGAGAAAAAAATAGACGGTATTTCCGACATCACCGACACATCCGCCCGCGGACAGATGCACATAGCGATTGACATCAAACGAGATGCCAATGCCAAGGTGATTCTAAACAAGCTCTTCAAAATGACACAGTTGCAGACGTCGTTCAGCGTCAACAACGTGGCACTTGTCAACGGACGACCGAAAACATTGAATCTTAAAGAACTCCTCCAGGCGTTTGTTGACCACCGTCATGAAGTAGTGATCCGACGCACCCGCTATGAATTGAGGAAAGCGGAAGAACGGGCACACATACTGAAGGGCTTGATGATTGCATGCGATAATATAGATGAAGTTATTGCAATCATCCGGTCTTCACAAACCACCGACGAAGCGCGCACTCGCCTGTCCGACCGGTTCGGTCTTGACGAAATACAGACCCGCGCCATCGTCGAGATGCGTCTCCGTCAGCTCACCGGCCTGGAAATGGAGAAACTGCGCGGTGAATATGACGATTTGATGAAGCTTATAGCCCATTTGAACGACATTCTCAACAATGATGAAATATGTCGCGACGTGATGAAGCAGGAACTCATTGAAATCCGTGACAAATATGGCGACGAACGCCGCACGAAAATCAATATGTTCTCAGGCGACCTCAACGCCGAAGACTTCTATCCTGACGACGAGATGATTATCACCATATCCCATCTCGGCTACATAAAACGTACGCCCCTTTCCGAATTCCGGGCTCAGCATCGGGGCGGAGTCGGCGCAAAGGGAAGCGACACAAGGGATTCGGATTTCATCGAGCACATCTATCCTGCCACGAACCATAACGACATGCTTTTCTTCACGGAGAAAGGACAGGTATATAGGATGAAAGTATATGAGATTCCCGAATGCACGAAAAATTCGAAAGGACGTGCAATCCAAAATCTTCTTATGATTGATGCCGATGACCGAGTCAATGCGTTTATCCGTGTTGCAACCGGCAAAGAGGAAGGATATGCCGACACCCACAATCTCATATTCGCCACCAAGAACGGCATCATCAAGAAAACGAAACTGAGAGAATATGCCTACATCCCGAGCAACGGAAAGAAGGCTATAAAGATTCTTGAAGGCGACAGGGTTATCCAGGTGCGTCTTACCGACGGCAATGCCGAAGTAATACTTGCCAACCGCGAAGGAAGGGCTATCAGGTTCCATGAAAGCAAAGTACGTGAGATGGGACGCGTCTCTACCGGTGTGAGAGGCATGACACTTGGCGAGAACGGGGATGAAGTCGTAGGCATGATTACAATGACAGGAGCTCCCGACGAAACCGTAATGGTCGTTTCACAAAACGGTTACGGCAAACGTTCTCCGCTGGAGGATTACAGGGTCACGAACCGTGGCGGCAAAGGTGTCAAGACTCTCAGCGTAACCGATAAGACAGGTGAACTTGTCTCTATCAAGAACGTAAATGATTCCAACGACCTTATGATTATAAATCAAAGCGGAATCACGCTCAGGCTTCCCGTTTCAGGCATCAGGGTGATGGGAAGGGCAACCCAGGGGGTTAAGCTTATTGACCTCACCAAACGTGGGGACAAAATTGCCTCGGTGTGCAAGGTCGATTCCGACCCGGAAGAAGAAACTGAAGCCGAAGCCATAGAAGATGGCCGTGATGACGCCTCTGCCGGAATTAATCCTGCCGACATCCGGGAGCCAGAAGAGATTATTCCCGAAGAGTAAGATTGTTGTTAAAAGATAATTATTCACATTTCATAACATTTTCTACAATGAATAGATTTCTAACAATCGCGCTTTGTCTTGCAGCCGTTGGTACTGCCGGCGCACAGAAAGCTAATGTAGATCAGGCAAACAAACTTGCAGGCAAGCCCAATGAGCTCAGCAATGCAAGAAACCTGATTAAACAAGCCATGGAAAATCCTGAAACCGCAAACGATGCACGCACCTATTTTGTGGCAGGTAAGATCGAGTTCGATGCCTTCGACAAAGCCACCACGGCAAAGATGATCAATCCCGACGACCCCACCGCAAAGCCCGCCGTAATGGCCGACGAGCTTATGAACGGCTATAAATACTTCCTTAAAGCCCTCCCCTTGGACAGCGTTCCTAACGAAAAAGGACAGGTAAAGCCCAAATATTCGAAAGATATCCTTAGCAAGATTTCCGGTCATGCCAACGATTTCTTCACTGCCGGCGCCAACTATTTCAACGAAAAGATGTATTATCCCCAGGCATACGAGGCGTTCATGATTTATGGCGACCTTCCGGCATCCGGAATGATGGGTAAGGCGTCGGCATTGATTCCCCAGGAACAAATCGGCACCGCCTATTTCAACGCCGGACTTTCCGCTTATTCTGGCAACGACGTGGAGAAGAGCGCCGAAGCGTTCAAGAAAGCCCGCAATGCCGGATACGACCAGAAGGAAGCATATATCTATGAAATTGCCTGCTGGCAGACAATAGCCCAGAAAGACGAGGCTCGCACAAAAGAGGCGCAAGACCATATTATGGATGTAGCTAAAGCCGGCAACGAGAAATTCGGAATAGAGGAACCCATCTTCATCAACAATATGATCAATTCCCTCGTGGTTGACAATAAGATTGACGAAGCCCTCAGTCAGTTGAACACGGTGCTTGCCGCAAATCCCGACAACGCCAATCTTCTCGGCCTTCGCGGATATGTCTATGACCGCGCCGACAACGACGATGCTTCAGAAGCAGACTATCGGAAGGCCGCCGATATGGCAAATGTTGACTTCGAGACCCTAAAGAATGCGAGCAAGAAAATTTTCCGTGTGGGCACCAAAAAGTGGGATAGCATCGAAGGCACTTCCGCCGAAGCCGCCCAGGCCCGCAAAGACGTAAAGACCAACTATTTTGATGTAGCCAAATCAATCGCTGAAAAAGCTGAAGGCATGAATCCCGGCGATTCAGACCTCCAGACCTTGATGGAAAGCATCAATTATGTGCTCGAAACCTATTTCAACAATTAAACAGGATAAATACTGATTTGATGCGTGCTTTCGGAAGAAGGCACGCATTTTTTCATAATATTATATCGTGTTTTATTTTAGCGGCTTGTTTTTTTTCATTAACTTTGCATTTGTTTTTATAATAGCGCTCGCTGATGAAGTGATTCGCTTTTTACCCGCTACGTTAAACACGACTGAATAATGGGAATATTTTCATTTACGCAGGAAATTGCAATGGATTTGGGCACAGCCAATTCCATCATAATACACAACGATAAAATCGTGGTTGATGAGCCATCTGTAGTGGCCATCGAAAATAAAACCGACAAGCTTCTTGCCGTCGGAAGCACCGCACACCTTATGGAGGGGAAAGAGCCTCCCGGAATACGCACCATCCGCCCGCTTCGTGACGGCGTGATTGCCGATTTCAATGCGGCCGAACAAATGATTCGAGGCATGGTGAAAATGGTCAGTTCCAAACGGCGTTGGTTTTCACCTTCCTTAAGAATGGTGGTCTGTATCCCGTCGGGTTCCACAGAAGTCGAAATCCGTGCCGTCAGAGACTCTTCCGAGCATGCCGGAGGACGTGATGTCTATATGATTTATGAACCCATGGCAGCCGCCCTTGGCATCGGACTTGACGTCGAGGCCCCTGAAGGCAACATGATTGTCGATATAGGCGGAGGAAGCACCGAGATTGCGGTTATCTCACTCGGTGGCATTGTAAGCAACAAAAGTATCCGTCTTGCGGGTAATGACCTTACAGCCGACATCCAGGAACACATGGGCAGGGTGCATAACCTTAAGGTTGGTGCCACAATGGCAGAGCAGATCAAGATAAACGTCGGATCGGCCCTCCCTGTGTTGGATAATCCGCCGGAGCCTTTTATCGTTTGCGGGCCCAACAGAATGTCGGCCCTTCCTATGGAAGTTCCAGTGACATACGAAGAGATTTCACATTGCATCGACAAATCCATTTCAAGAATGGAAGCGGCGATACTTGCCGCCCTCGAAGAAACTCCTCCGGAACTATACGCGGATATCGTGCGCAACGGCATCTACCTTGCCGGCGGAGGAGCTTTGCTCAAAGGTCTGGCAAAACGGTTCACCGACAAAATCAGAATTGAATTCAAAATTGCAGAAGACCCGTTACACGCCGTAGCAAAGGGCACCGGAGTAGCCCTCAAAAATATAAATAAATTCTCCTTCCTTATCCGATGATTCCTCTATTGAAGGAGGCATTTCGGCACGCACACATGCCGCTATCCTGAAGGATAGCGGCTTTAATAGTGTGTAAGTATAATGACACACTTTAAATATTTGTCAAAGTGAGAAATCTGCTAAACTTTTTTTTAAAATATGGCACATGGTTCCTGTTTACGTTCTATGTGATTATAAGCTGTATGCTTTTATTCAGCCATAATTCTTATCAACAGTCGGTATATCTCACTTCTGCAAACGCCGTGGCCTCTTCCGTTTATGAAACGACATCCCAGGTCACCGGATATTTTCACCTCCGTTCCATCAATGAAAGCCTTCAGGCAAGTAATGCAATGCTTGAAAACGAAGTGTTGAACTTACGTCATCAGCTTGACGAATGCATTACTTTGCTTCCCGATTCAACCGAGAAAAGCAGGTTTATAAACCGGTTCGGCTATATACCCGCCACGGTCATCAACAACAGTGTGAGGCATCCCCGCAATTATTTTTCAATCAACCGTGGTTCGCTCGACGGCGTGAAGATAGGGATGGGGGTCGTTGACCAGAACGGCGTGGCGGGCATTGTGAATGTTGTCGGCCCACACACTTCAAGGGTGATTTCCCTGCTGAATGCCACACAACATTTTTCCGTGAAGTTAAAAGGAACCCATTTTATAGGAAGCCTTAATTGGAAAGGCAACGATCCGGCTATCGCTTATATGGAAGAAGTGCCGCGTCATACCGTTTTCCATGTCGGAGACACGGTTGTGACCAGCGGATACTCCACCACCTTCCCGGAAGACATCCCCGTTGGTGTCGTTATGAACAGAATTAAAGGGAACGACGATAATTTTTATATCCTTAAGGTTAAATTAAATTCCGATTTCAGAGCCTTGAGCACTGTCAGAATCATCGTTGACGAATATAAGACAGAACTTGACTCTTTGCAAAGATTCGATATTACTTCCGATAAATAATAATAGGGCACATGAATAAAGAGATACTCAAATTAACGGTACTGTTTATCCTGATGCTTCTTGTTCAGGTTTTAATCTGTAACCATATCGCGCTTTTCAATGTGGCTATTCCAGTCGTGTTCATATATTTTATCATACGCCTTCCGATAGCTATGGGCAAAGGATGGCTTTTCACCCTTGCTTTCCTGATGGGACTGTGTGTTGACATCTGCTCCGACACACCCGGAGTCAACTCTTTGGCATCCACGTTGCTCGCGGCATTCAAGCGCCCTATATATTATGCATACGTGCAGCGAGACGACAAGACAAAGAATCTTATCCCTTCTATTTCAGCCCTTGGCGTGGCCACGTATTGCAAGTTCCTTGTCACAATGGTGGGAGTATATTGTCTCATGGCATTTACGATAGAATATTTTAATTTTGCCGACGTTAAAGAAATAGTGATATTATCGGCGGCAAGCTGTTGTCTCACATTCATTATTTTATTGGCTATTGACTGTTTAATTATCAGAAAATCGTGAGTAAAGACTATAAGTTAGCGAAACGCAGATATGTAATCGGGGGATTTATCTGTCTTATAGTCGTCATCTACCTTTTCAGGCTTTTCAGTCTTCAGGTGGGCGACGACAAATACAAGGAAAACGCAGAAAGCAATGCATTTTTAAGAAGAGTGATTTACCCGGCCCGGGGATTGATTTATGATCGTGAAGGAAGGCTCATCGTTTTTAACCAGCCTGCCTACGACGTCATGATTATCCCGAAAGACGTCGGCGATTTCGACACCGTAGCCCTGTGCAACACCTTGAACATAACCAAGGAACAGCTTCGTGAGAAATGGATGGAAATGAAGAATCCGAAAAAGAATCCCGGATATTCCGCATATACCCCTCAGAAATTGATTTCCCATCTTTCTCCGGAAGATTACGGGCGTCTTCAGGAAAAGCTTTATCTTTTCCCCGGTTTTTTCATTCAGACAAGGACCGTAAGACAGTATAACTATGCAGCAGGCTCCAATATTTTAGGCAACATCCGGGAAGTTTCTGCAACAGATGTGGAAAGAGACCGTTATTACCGTTCGGGCGACTATACCGGCGACCTCGGTGTGGAGAAAAGCTATGAAAAGCATCTGAGAGGTGTCAAGGGCGTTGAAATTCTTATGAAAGATGCCTACGGACGAATAAAAGGGAAATACGAGAACGGCATCCATGACGTCGCCCCTATTTCCGGAAGGAATCTTACCCTATCCATCGATATGGAGCTTCAGGAATACGGGGAGCGGCTGATGGCGAATAAAATAGGTGCCATTGTAGCCATTGAACCGTCAACGGGAGAAATCCTCGCCCTTGTGTCGTCGCCAAACTACGACCCGTCGCTTCTTGTCGGAAAGGAAAGAGGGAAAAATTACGCCGACCTCGTTCGCAACCCTTATAAACCGCTATATGACCGAGCCCTTCAGGGGGCATATCCGCCCGGTTCGACGTTCAAGCCTACCCAGGGACTCATTTTCCTTCAGGAAGGTATTGTAACCACATCGACCCAATATCCGTGTTATCACGGTTACATAAATCGTATCCGGGTGGGGTGCCATGGCCACGGCTCCCCTATCGCAATCAAACCCGCATTGCAGACGTCTTGCAATGCATATTTCTGTTGGGGCCTGAAAAACATGATAGACAAGCGGGGCACAAAACCCTACGACCAACTCACTAAATGGAAAGACTATCTTGTCGAAATGGGTTATGGCTATCGCCTTGGTGTGGACCTTCCTTCGGAAAGCCGTGGTTTCATTCCCAATTCCGATTATTATTCCAACTCTTTCAGAGGATCGAAATGGAGTGCCAATTCCATTATTTCCATTGCAATCGGACAGGGCGAGGTGCTTGCCACCCCTCTACAGATTGCCAATCTTTGCGCCACAATCGCTAACAGAGGCCATTATTTCACCCCTCATATCGTTAAGGCGGTTGCCGATACAGTGATCGACAGCAAATTTCGTGAAAAGCATAAGCCAAGCATTAAAAGGGAATATTATGAAGTGGTGGCCGAGGGTATGAGGATGGCGGTATTGGGCGGCACTTGCCGCACAGCCAACCTTCCCGGCATAGAAGTCTGTGGCAAGACCGGCACCGCCCAGAATCCCCATGGAAAAGACCATTCCGCTTTCATGGGTTTCGCCCCGTACCATAATCCTAAAATCGCGATTGCCGTTTATGTGGAGAATGCCGGATTCGGCGCCACATTCGGAGTGCCTATCGGCAGCCTTATGATGGAAAAATACCTTACCGGTAAGATAAGCGATGCCAGAAAAGGATTGGAAGAAAGAATGTTTAACTCTAACACCATTATAAGCAGTGGAGTCAAGTCGCACTGATGCCAATGTTTCGGTTTTCCGGTCGCTCGACTGGTTTACCATAATTCTATATATCCTGCTTGTGTCTGCAGGAGCGGTGAGCATATACGCCGCAAGTTATGATTTCGACAATGCCAGCATGTTTGACTTTGCCGAATTCTCCGGCAAACAATTCCTTTGGATAGGCCTTTCCTTGTTTATCGGATGCATAATACTCTTGCTTGACTACAGAATATATGAAGCCTACGCCTATCCGATATACGGGGTGGTAATCCTAATTCTGATAGCCACCATCTTTCTGGCCCCCGACATCAAGGGGTCGCGCTCCTGGCTGGTGTTCGGACCGGTAAGTCTTCAACCGGCGGAATTCGGAAAATTCGCCACCGCGCTTGCACTCGCCAAACTGTTTGACTCTTATAACTTCACATTAAACGCAAAAATCAGCAATTACTTCAGAGCCCTTATAATCATATTCCTGCCGATCTGCCTTATTCTTCTACAACGAGAAACCGGCAGTGCGCTCGTTTACACTTCTCTGATATTCGTGCTCTATCGTGAAGGGATGAGCGGGCTTGTGCTTTTCTCCGTGCTTTGTGCAGTGTTATATTTTGTTGTGGCAGTGAAATTCACAGTCCCCCTTGTAATGGGAATTCCTGCCGGCGAATTTTCTGTATTCGTAATAATCCTCGTAATCTACGCGGCAATGCTGCTTTTATACTGCCGGGATTTTATAATTGCCAGAAACGTAATCATCGGGTTTATAGCTTCCGGATTATTGGCTGCTTTGCTTTGGGTATGCGGTCTGCATATAAATGGCCTCGTCTTTTTCCTTGTGGTGCTCGGACTCGCGATTGCCTACACCTTGTTGGCTATGTTTCACCATAGAATCGAAAAATTCCTTGTGACCGTGGCATTCGCCGTTGTGTCGGTCCTTTTCCTTTTCTCGGTAAACTATGTGTTTGGAAACGTGCTCGAACCCCATCAGCAACTCCGCATCAAAGTGGCTCTCGGAATTGAAGAAGACCTTCGTGGTGCCGGATATAATGTCAATCAATCGAAGATAGCTATCGGGTCTGGAGGGCTCACGGGAAAGGGATTTCTCAACGGCACACAGACGAAACTGAAATACGTTCCGGAGCAGCATACCGATTTTATATTCTGCACCATTGGCGAAGAAGAAGGTTTCATAGGGTCGGCAGCGGTACTTGTTTTGTTTCTTGCGCTGATTCTTCGGTTGATTTATATTGCGGAACGACAACGCAAGCCATTTGGAAGAGTTTATTGTTATTGCGTGGTTTCGTTTCTGATTTTCCATCTATGCATCAATATCGGGATGGTTATCGGCCTCTGTCCTGTGATAGGAATCCCGTTGCCATTTTTCAGTTACGGGGGATCGGCTCTGTGGGGCTTCACCATCCTTTTGTTTATCCTTCTCCGAATTGACGCCTCAAGAAAGGAACGCCGCGACTGATATTTATAATAAAAGAGCCGGTTTATTTGTTATAAATATATGGAGTGTCTGCATTAGGCATTCATAACCCAAATAAAATTATCGAACATGGCAAACAAACGTGAATTCAAGAAATATGTGGAGGCAGTCGGTGCTTCGGCATGTGACGCTATGATGGCTACCTATTATAATGTGGAAGGAGCCGACAAGGAAGCTATCCTCAATTCTATCAAGATGGTGCTCGGGGCAGTGGGTTCCGCACGCTCAAACGCCAACGTCACTTTCGACAAGGGAGTGAAAGCATTCGATTCTCTCGAAGATTACTGCAAGGCAAAAAAAGAATTCTATTCAAAGATGTTTGTCAAAATCAACGACGATTTTGCAAAAGATATCGATGAAGCCCTTAAAGTGTTCAACGGTGCCATTCCACAGGCTGTAAAGGATTCATATAAAGAAGCTGTTGCCGCCGAGTGACTAAAAAATAACCACACACAACACTCGTGAATTTCTGGAAAGAAATATTGAAATGGAGCGGGTGGACGGTTGATATCACCGCTCCACGACGTGACAAGTGCGTCATCTGCGTCGCACCTCATACTTCCAACTGGGATTTCATACTCGGACTTTTCGCATACAAATCATTGGGAAGGGAAGCCAATTTCCTTATGAAGGAATTTTGGTTTTTCTTCCCTTTGAAATATCTTCTGACCGCTCTTGGAGGCATTCCTGTGAGACGAAAAAATAAAAAAGGCTCTCTCACCGACAGCGTAATCGAGATGTTCCGTAAGCGGCCCTACGTCAATCTTGCGGTTACACCGGAGGGCACCAGAAGCCTGACCGACAAATGGCACACAGGATTCCTTTACATCGCCAAGGGAGCCGGCGTTCCCATCCAGCTTGGCGTTATCGACTATTCTACCAGACGCATTATCATTAAGGAAGAGTATATGCCCTCAGGCGATATGGAAAAAGACCTTGCATATATTCGGAAGTATTATTCAGGCTTTGCGAATGCCGCCAAGTTTCCGGACAAATTTAAAGCTTGACAAGTGATTACACATAATCTTAACATCTGTCTTCTTCCTATGGAAATAGCATGGGAAGACAAAAAAGAAAACATCGCGACTCTTGAGAATGCCTTGAAAGACATCCATCCCGACACGGAACTGGTGCTACTCCCCGAGACATTTTCTACCGGGTTCCCTTCCGGAGAGGATAAAGAACATGTCAGGACATTGTCGGAACGCAATACAGGAGAAACCATTGACCGTCTCAAAGCTCTCGCCTATAAATACAATGTGGCGATTGCCGGCACTTTTATAGCAGACACAGGAGGATTACTTTTTAACCGGGCCTTTTTTATAGAACCCACGGGTGACGAGTATTTTGCCGACAAGCGGCATCTATTCACTATGGCGGGGGAAGACAAGGTCTTTTCAAGAGGAGACACACGACTTTCAGTACGCTATCGGGGATGGGACATTGCCATGGTGGTTTGTTATGATATCAGGTTTCCTGCATGGTGTCGGAATATCGGCAACCAATATGATTTGCTACTTGTGGCGGCAAACTGGCCAGAGGTGCGTATAGACGCCTGGAAGAAGCTCCTGCCCGCAAGAGCTATAGAAAATCTTTCGTATGTGGCGGCAGTCGATTGCAACGGAATCGATAAGAAGGGGGTCAGGTATGACGGCAGTTCTTTTATTTTTGATTTTAAAGGAAACGATGTTTCCGTGAGGGATGAAAATAAAGGATTTGTTTATGCATCCCTTTCCCGCAACAAACTCGACTCATTCCGTGAGAAATTTCCGGCATGGAGGGATGCCGATATTTTCTGAACGTAAACGATACACCCCGGCAAAGCTTTACCGGGGTGTATCTACAAATAGCTATTTAGAGGATTTTTTATATCAGAATTTAAACTGGATTCGGGCCTGGATAATATTCACATGACGGTCGTGCATCACGGCGCTGCTTCTAACGTCGGTGTATGAATAGCGGAGTCGCGCTATTATATATTTATTGATGTAATAATTCAACGTAAGTGAATAGTCATTGGTGATTCCTCCCATGATATTGGCTTTCGAACACGAACCGTTGGTGTAGTTATAACCAACTACAAATTCCAAAGTCTTGGGGCTTGGAGTAGCAAGTCCGGCATCAGCGTGAGAATATCCGTAAGAACTGTCGCCAATAAGGAGTCCTCTCACGATTCCATAAACACCCTGCGCGGTATATGACGGAAGTCCGTCCTTACGGTTAACGTTCATATAGTAATACTGTCCTTCAAGTGCAAACCTGTCTTTGGAAAGAAGAAGTTCAGGTGAAAGTTTCACCAATCCCCTCGCGTTGTCAACGTTAGCGCCAAGCATATTCACTTTATCGACCCTTGTCGGGAAAGTGGAGCTGAAATCAAAGAAGCCCGGGGAAACAACCGGCTTTCCGTCAACTTCCTCTTTTTCATGCATAGCGGTCTGATACCATCCGGACATACCAACCTGCAATACTTGCCCCATTTCATGATACGGACGCCACACAAGCCGTGTGGTGCCACCTACGCTGACTTTCCCATACTCGCTTGCAGGGGTGGTAATGTTGGTGCCGCACAGGGCACTTACGCCTGCAAAGAAATCTCCCTTGTCATAGACATACTGTATTCCAAGGTTCCTGGCTGTCCCGGCGAAAAAATTGTCGGTGGTTGGTGCCTCCATTTGCGGTTTCATCGAACTCGACGTGGCTGCCTGCAGTCCGAACTGATGCACGAAGTAACCCGCCTTTATCAGATTGTGGTCGTTGAAACTATATTGGATGAAAACATCTTTCATACTTAACTTTCCAAATCCATATCCCACATCTATTTTTGCCATCCAGTTTCCATAAGTGGCTTTCCCTCCAAGCCTTACGTCAGGCACAGCTACCCCGTCGGCAAATCCGTCGCCGTCAGGGAAATAAAGGGCACCGTCCGCCAGAATTCTCCCGGCAGGAGTGAACTTGAATTTCGGACCATCGGAATCATCGCTCTGAGCCTGTACCGGCTGAAATAAGAATCCTGTCGCCATCAGCGATGCAATGAGCGATATGTTACGTATGTTTCTCATAGTGTTTAATCTTTTAGTAGGTGGAAAGGGAAGGCAATCATATCAACCACCCGGTCCCTCAAGTTTAGTTGGTAAGATGAAAAGGTGTTTATAAATGTTGTGTCTTGTTAACGTTTCCATTGTCATATCAGTTCAAAAAACATTAAAAAAACATTACAAAAAGATTAAAAAATCATTGCGAACAAGTATGATTACCGACAAATAGATATTCTTTTGAACCATATCCGGCATCGTCTGTTTATATATTGGAAATTGTTTATAAGTGTTGTAAAACCTAAAGAAGCTTAAACAACTTAATTATCAAAACAACTATTCTGAATCGCATGGTTTAAGAAATTTGCGACAAAGAATAAAAAACCTGATTATTTTTATGAAAAGCTCTCTATTGAAAATAGCTCTCGCCTCTCTTTTCCTTTTTCCTGCGGTTTCATTCTCACAGACTCCGAGAAGTCAGGATTTCAAAGACAAGTATAAACTTAAAGAGGCAGTTGTCTTGAGCCGCCACAACATTAGGTCTCCCCTCTCCGACAGTAAAAGCGCCCTCGGAAGAATGACCCCCCATCAATGGAACAAATGGACAGCCGGGAAAAGCGAACTCACACTCCGCGGCGGGGTGCTTGAAACACAGATGGGACAATACTTCCGCAAATGGGCTGTCGATGCCGGGTTATTTCCGGAAAATTATGAACCTACCGCCGATGACCTCAACGTAATCGCCAACTCCATGCAGCGATGCATTGCCACAGCCCAATACTTTACTTCAGGCTTCATGCCCGTGGGAGGTGTCACCGTGAATCACCGATACACTCCAAGCAAGATGGACCCCCTCTTTAATCCGCAGCTCACCAAGGTTAGCCCGGCATTTGTGGCGGAAGCTATGAAACAGATAAACGCAATGGGTGGAAAGAAAGGTATCGTAGGCATCAATGAAGCAATCGAGCCTGATTATGAACTTATGATCGACGTGCTCGATGTGGATGATTCCCCTATGGCTAAAGAGAAAGACCCCTATCTCGACGCATTCAAGAACTATAACACCGAAATAGTTTTTGAAAAATATAAGGAGCCTTCCATGAAACCCGGGTCTGCCCTCAAAGAACTCAATTCTGCAAGCGATGCATTTATTCTTCAATACTATGAACAGCCCGATACCCTTGCTGCTGCATTCGGCCATAAACTGTCGAGAAAGGACTGGGAAAAGCTGGCTCATGTGAAAGACACATACCAGGATGTGCTTTTCACCGCTCCCATCGTCGCCACCAACGTGGCTTACCCATTGATTCAGTACATGTATGATGAACTTCGCTCACCCGACAGGAAGTTTACATTCCTTGTAGGGCACGACAGCAACCTTTCTGCAGTGGCAACCGCCCTGGGAGTCGAAGAATATGAATTGCCGAATGCAATCGAGAAAAAAACACCTATCGGTTCGAAGATTGTGGTTGAAAAATTCGTGGCTCCCGACGGAGAGGAATATGCCGATGTCAACATAGTTTATCAGTCGGTTGACCAGTTGCGTAACATGGAACTCCTTGACCTTGACAATCCTCCGCAAATTTATCAACTCTCCCTTAAAGGGCTTGAGAAAAATGCCGACGGGCTTTACAAAATGGCCGATGTGGCCAAGAGGTTTGAAGAAGCCCTTGCAGCCTACGAAGCAATCCCTATGTAAATGACAAGCAATATGTAAAAGACAAGGCGGACGAATTCGTCCGCCTTGTCTTTTACATATCGTTTCTACCCTTTTTTATTTCGCAGCTCGTGCAGCGTTAAGGAGAATCTCGCTTATAGTGGGATGTCCGAAAACGATTTGGGTCATTTCACTACACGTCACATTACGGTTCATAAGGTCGGCACATTGCTGGGCAAGGTCGGCGGCTTCAACGCCCATAATATGGGCGCCTATCAGTTTGTTGTCGGCCTTTCGGAAAATCAGTTTGCACAGTCCGTCGGGTTCCCCCATTGCCAAGGCCTTTCCATTAGCCCTGAAAAAGCTTTGACCGATAAGTGTTTCAATCTTCCGCTCTTTGCATTGCTCTTCCGTTAGCCCAACCATTCCGCATTCCGGGTTGGTAAAAACTGCGGAAGGAATAATATCGAACCTTATGGCATCGTCTTCATTGTCGATTGCATTAAGAGCCCTCATCCCCTGGAACGAGGCCACATGGGCGAGCATCATGCGCGCATTGACATCGCCTATGGCATAAATATTGGCTACATTCGTGCGCATATTTTCGTCAACCGGAATACCTTTAGGCGAATATTCCACGCCGGCAGCCTCAAGATTAAGACCGTCAACACGCGGGGCACGCCCCACAGCCATCAGCAAATCGTAAGAAACCACTTTCTCTTCCTTACCTTTGCACTCGTATGTCACCTCGACTTCATAAAATTTATTCTGCCTGATTTCCTTGGCGGCAGCCCCCGTTATAATTTTCACACCCTTCTTTGAAAGTGTCTGCTTCAGACGCTTGGCAATATCGGAATCAAAAGGAGGGAGAATCTGCTTCATGAATTCTATTACAGTCACCTTGGAACCGAGGTTGCTGAATATGGAAGCGAATTCCATACCGATAACCCCTCCGCCGATAATCGTTAGCGACGCTGGTATATACTCAAGATTAAGAATCCGCGTGGAGTCCATCACACATTCGAGGTCATGTCCGGGGATAGGAAGAGACTTTGACACACTGCCTGTGGCAATGATAATGTTGTCTGCCTCATATTCCTCTCCGTCGGCAATCACCGTCCGGTTGTCTTTAAAGGATGCCATTGCATTGACCACGTTCACTTTCACCTGCTTCAGCATCATGTCGATGCCGCCTCTCAAAGTGTCGGTTACGTTTTTTTTGCGTTCGAGAATCTTGTTGTAGTCTATTGCGAATGTAAAATCCTCGATGCCATATTTCTCACCCTCCTTAAAGCGGGCAATCATGTCAGAGTCGTTACACAAGCATTTCGTAGGAATACACCCTTCGTTGAGGCACGTTCCTCCGAGATTGCCGCCGTTGAAGAGCGTGACGCTTTTACCGGCCTTGGCAGCCTCCAATGCGGTTTCATAGCCGCCGGGGCCGGCACCGATTATAATAAGGTCGGTTTTCATTTCTCGGAATCTTTAAGGGCCTTATAATTCAATATCGGATTCTTGGCGGCAGTGGTTTCGTCGAGTTTGCGTACGATTGTGGTGAGGGGAGCATTCAACACCTCTTCAGGGGTTTCGCGGGCCTCTTGCGCCACCTTATGCATCACGGCGATGAAATCGTCGAGAGTCTCCTTGCTTTCGGTTTCCGTAGGCTCAATCATCATCGATTCATGGAAAAGAAGGGGGAAATAGATGGTTGGTGCGTGGAAGCCATAGTCGAGAAGACGCTTCGCCACGTTGAGGGTCGTTACCCCCGTCGATTTGTCTTTCAGTCCGTCGAACACAAATTCATGCTTGCAGACCCCGGAAATGGGAAGGAGATAATCGTCCTTTAAGCATTCCTTAATATAGTTTGCATTCAAGGTGGCCATGGGTCCGACGTTTTTGATATTCTCCTTGCCGAGGGAAAGTATGTAAGCGTATGCTTTCATCATCACTCCGAAGTTTCCGAAGAAAGTGGAGACGCTACCCAGGCTCTCGTCAACGTTTTCTATATAGAAAGTGCCGTCGGCCGCCTTCTTCACGTGGGGATTCGGAAGGAAATCCACAAGATGTGCGGCAACGCCCACCGGACCCGAACCCGGACCACCTCCGCCGTGAGGCGTGGAGAATGTCTTGTGTAGGGTTATGTGCATGATGTCGAAACCCATGTCGCCGGGACGCACCATGCCGAGAAGCG
>CABRKI010000037.1 GCA_902471455.1 uncultured Porphyromonadaceae bacterium
AAAAAAAAGTCTGGTTGTTCTTGGTTGTTCTGGTTTGAGTTTAAAAAAAAGTCTGGTTGTTCTGGTTGGAGGCAAGGTGTTGGGGCTGGTTTTGTTAAAATTTGGGTGAAGAATTGGTTTTTCTGATTAATTTTATTAAATTTGCCATTGCATATCGCTGCGGAGGCCCGATGTGGGTTGAGGGGCGGGATGTAGATACATACGAAAAGCGTTTACTCGACGCTCTTCCCGGACTGCTTGAAAACCTGGAAAATTTTCGAAATCTTGGACGGGGATGAGACAGCGGTAGATGCCTTGTGGATATGTTATATCAACGCCGACACGGATGCGTGAGCATCCGGCCGGCGCATATATGCATATTTTGCGTGAGGCCTCTGCGTTGTCCGTTCTGCCAAGATAGGTAATCCAGGGCCTCAGGCAGCGGGACGGACTTCCGATGAAAGACCCTCACGCTTTTTGATTTCTCCCTGTTTATCGTCTTCCTGAGGGTGGAAGACCTCTTTCCCTTCATGAGCGATATTATTGACTTCACAGATTCCGGATACGATATCGTTGCCTTGAACATCACTAAATCGTTGGGCATGGCCCGCAAGGATTCCGCTTCCGGCACTATCACCGACGCCGACATCCTTGCGCGTGTACAGGTGGCATGGGTAGCCTCCGAAAAGCGCATCTCCAAAACAAAGTTGGTTCTTCCTTTCATCATAGAGAAAGCCACCGGCAAAAGGTTGGTGGTCGGAGCCTTCGTGCCGAATGAAACCGACGGCTGGAAGGTCGCCGACGAAACCTATGGAAAGAATGGCCACCACCGCATGATGTTTGCCGGTCGTCCTGTTTCCAATCCTGAGGTCCGCAGCAAATACGTCGGTAAATCTCTCCCCGACTACTCCAAAGCTGCCCGCAATCCCGTGAAGTATTTCGATTCCGTGGCTTTACGAAAAATAGATAAAACAAATAAACTCAAATATTAACCAACAAAAACTTAACATGAAACAGAAAATACTTATTCTGTTGATGGCGCTCTTCTCGCTGCCATCATTCGCCCGCAACTTCAGATACGAGTATGAAGGGCAAACATTGACCTACACCGTCCTTGACGAAGAAGCAAAAACTTGTAAAACTATAGAGGGCACTGACTGGAAACCCGGAAACAATGTTTCGGGAGATTTGGTGATTCCCGCCGTTGTATCAGACGGAGAAAAGGAATATACCGTGAAGGAGATAGGAAGTAATTCTTTCCTAAAAACTGGTTTGAAATCTGTGGTAATTCCCAACACTGTTGAAGTGATAGGTTACGCTGCATTCGAGAGTTGTTATTCCTTGAAATCGGTGAACATCCCCTCGTCTGTGACAACAATTGAAAACCGAGCTTTCTGGATGTGTGAAAAGCTGGAATCTCTCTTTATTCCCGCTTCAGTCACTTCTATTGGCAGCGTAGCGTTTGGCCACTGTGGACTGAAAAAATCGGCTTATCCTAATACTTTGGATAAGCCGATTTATAGTGGCGTCGTCATAAGCTATGACCCGGATGAATCAATCATAGAGGATGATGTCATCTACAATTCTGATAAAACCGAAATCATATTTGTGCCAATCGGATATCAGGGAGAGTTTAACATACCATCTTCGGTTAAAGCCATCGGTAATGACGCATTCAGATTTTGTGGTGACATGACCTCCGTCACGATTCCCGAGCCGGTGACTACAATAGGAGATAATGCTTTTGGAGACTGCTCTGGTTTGACGTCGTTGGCATTCAATGCTGAGAAATGCACACTTGGAGAAGGAGGTTTTTCTTCGACTATATCTTCATTGACGATAGGCGAAAAGGTTTCTGTTATTCCGGATGGTTTCTTTGCAAGCGGTAGTAGGATTGAAAGATTAGACTTTCCGCAGACCCTTGTTTCAATCGGCAAGGATGCTTTCCCAAATTCCAAACTAACTTCCATTATTATTCCCGAATCCGTTACCTCTGTCGGAGAAAATGCATTTTACGGATGTCGGGATCTCAAGGAATTTAAAGTGGAAGATGGTGATTCTGAAATTGCTTTTGGTCCAAGTGCATTATATGGGGCATCAATAGATTATTTATATCTTGGTAAAAATTGGACTTATTCGGGTTATGAATCCATTTCTACAGGAATTAAGTCTGTTGAATTCGGAAATAGGGTGACTTTCTTTCCAGCCAATGCTTTTAGAAACTGTAAAGCTCTGACATCCGTTAACCTTTCGGAGTCTGTACGTTCAATCGGGGAGTCTGCATTCAATGGCTGCACGGCTCTGACATCTATGGATATTCCCGATTCAGTGGAATCAATCGGAGAGTCTGCGTTCAATGGCTGCACGGCTCTGACATCTATGGATATTCCCGATTCAGTGGAATCAATCGGAGAGTCTGCGTTCAAGGGCTGCACGGCTCTGACCTCTGTCAATCTTCCAAATTCTTTGGCATCAATCGAGAAGTCAACTTTCGAAGGATGTTCTGCGCTGGCATCTGTGGTAATACCTCACGCGGTAACTTCCATAGGAGAAAATGCTTTTAAATCCTGTTCCGCTCTCCAATCGATTATTATCCCTTCTCAGGTCGCTTCAGTCGGCCAAGGTGCTTTTTCAGAGTGTGGTGGGTTGAAGAAAACTCTTTATCCCAATACTTTCGACACCCCTGTTTATTATGGCGTGAAAATTTCTTATGACCCCAACGATTTTTCTCAGGAAGATGGTTTGGCATATAATAAGGATAAGTCAACCCTTTTATTCGCTCCGTTAAGCCTTACGGGTGAATGCCGGGTGGCTGCCTCTGTCGATTCGATAGGGGAGCAGGCTTATGCTTATTGCGGGAAAATAACTTCCCTAACGATTCCCGGAAACGTCCGTTCAATCGGCAACTCAGCTTTTGAAGGATGTGATGGAATCAAGTCGGTTGTGCTCGAAGACGGTGCCTCAACATTAAAAATGGGTAATTACATTACCTATGATGGGAGGGGAACTCATTATAAAGCTTTGTTCTCACCTTGTCCTCTTGAATCTATCTATGTGGGGAGGAACCTGGAATATGATGTTGATGGAAAGGATGCCCCTTTTGCACGTCAGTCTGCACTCGGCAGTGTAAGTTTCGGTAAGGAAATCAATTCTATATCCGACGAAATGTTCTACGGATGCACTGCCCTGGTTTCAATAGAATTTCCTGAAACCGTTGAATCTGTCGGAGCGTTTGTGTTTGCAGGTTGTACAGGTTTGGACAATGTTGTCTTGCCTTCGTCCGTTAACTCGATTGGCAAACAGGCTTTCGACGGATGCACGGGTCTTAAAGAAATTTCGTTGCCCGCTTCCCTCTCTTCTCTCAGCGTAGGATTGTTCAACGGATGTACGAATCTGGTCAAAGTTGTTCTCCCTTCTTCTCTTGAAGCCATCGGAAACCAAGCATTTAATAATTGCGAAAGTCTTAGTGAAATCGTTCTGCCGGCCTCGTTGGAGAGTATCGGTAGGATGGCATTCTATAATTGCGGGAATCTCAAAGAAATCGTTCTTCCGGCATCCGTGTCCGAACTTGGTGACGGAGTGTTCGATGGTTCCACCGCTTTGTCTTCAATCAGGTGTGAAGGCGTCAATCCGCCGGCTATATCTGAAACTTCCGTTTCCAATCAATATGACAAGGCCCGTCTTTTCATACCGGCGGGTACAATCTCCGCTTATTACAGTTCATTGTGGAGAAATTTCTCCAATATGAATGTCGGAGAGTATGAGACAAAGTATTACACCGACGATGTGTTGAAATATTTGCTTGTTCCGGACGGCACCGACCATCCGTCGGCAATAGTCGTCAAAGGTGGTTATAGTGCTCTCACCGAGGTTACAATCCCCGAACGTTTCACCGATATGAGCGACCCTGCGAATCCTCAACGCTATTATGTGACCGAAATCGGATATGAAGCCTTCAAGGGACTTTCTAATCTACAAAAGGTAAGTTTTAATTCCAAATCGGAAGCCTCCATTATAGGAGAAAGCGCATTCGAGGGTTGTAAGAATTTGTTATTTTTCTCATCCCCGGAAAGCCTCAGACGTATTGAAAACAAAGCATTTTATGACTGCACCCTACTTTTTGACTTTGTATTTAACGAAGGCCTCGAATATATTGGTGAGTATGCTTTTGCGAAAGTCTTAATGGGTGTTATCACAATTCCTGGTAGTGTGAAATCAATCGGTGACTATGCGTTTTCCGAAAGAAATATAAGCCCTTATTATGGTGCTGCCTATTTACAAGGAGGCCTCCAAATTGTTCTCGGAGAAGGAGTCGAAACCATTGGTAAGGGTGCATTTGAGATACGTTCATGTGGAGTGCTTTTGGATAAGGTAAGTCTTCCCAAATCATTGAAGTCCATAGGGGAGAATGCTTTTTCACGCAACTTGTGTCCACGTATAGAAATTTCAGACCTCTCGGCTTGGTGTGATATTGATTTTGGTGGAACGAATGCTAATCCCACGCAATATTCTTCCGGAGATTTCCCAGATTCTGGATATCAAAAGGGGTATTTATATTTAAATGATAAACCCGTCACCGATCTTGTCATACCCGATGGCGTGAAGGATGTCAAGTCTTATGCATTCAATAATTTGAAGACGTTGAAATCGGTGAAATTCAGCGATGGCGTAGAAGAAATCGGGCAAAGCGCCTTCGGCGCTTGTGACGGACTTGAGTATATCGGTTTCAACGACGGATTAAGCTCTATCGGAGAGTATGCGTTTAGCGGTTGTAAAAAAGTTGGAGAAATTTCTTTACCTTCTTCATTGGCTTCAATAAGTGCCGGTGCTTTCTACAACACGGGATTGAATAAAGTCGCCATTCCTGCTGCGGTGGTTGAATTGGGAAGGAATGCCTTTGATACTGTTTCGGAAGTAACTTTTGAGGACGGTGTCAATGAAATCAAGGTTGCCGGAGATTTCTCCAATATGAAAAGTCTCGTGTGGGGCCGCCCGATTGCCGGACTCACAGTGTCAACGAAGAATCTTGAATCGCTTGTTATCGGCAACGTTGCGGATGAAGTGCCTGAATCACTTTGCTCGGGGGCTTCCAACCTTTCGTCGCTCACTCTCGGAAGCGGTTTGAAGTCTATCGGCGACAATGCTTTCAAAGGATGTAAACTTTCGGAAGTCATTGTTCCTCCCTCGGTTGAGACAATCGGTTCGTCCGCTTTTGAAAGCAACAATTATCTTTCTTCCATCATTATGGGTCATAGCGTCGCCTCAATCGGAGAGAAGGCCTTCAACGGTTGTGCCGCCAATACTGTAAGCATCACGGCCCAGACTCCTCCCGTCGCTCCCAACACTACTTTCAGCAACTATACCGGAAAGCTTTATCTGCAAGGGAAAAATGCTGTGGATGCCTATTATGACGCTTACACATGCTGGGATCGTTTCAGCAGTGTCGTCATGATTGAACCTACTGGTCTTGATGTTAATGAAAAAGTTGTTACAGGTAAAGCGGGCGACACATTCCAGCTTTCCGCTAAACTGATGCCTGAGAACGTTACCTTGCCCCAGGTATTCTGGCGTTCAACCAACCCGGCGATTGCTACGGTTGACGGTAACGGTCTCGTAACGCTTCATGCCGACGTGGAAGATATGTTGACACGCGGTGAGGAATATTCGTGCAAGATTATCGCCGAGTCGCTCTACTATGACGGCCCCGTGGCTGAGATAGGAGTGAACAACCTTGATTCCGGTGTTGAAGACGTAATCTTCGACAGCGAAAACGGTGCGGTTCGTCCGAACGATGTTTACAACATGCAGGGTGTCTGCGTGAAGCGCAACGCCACCCAGGAAGACATCGACTCCCTCGCCCCCGGTCTCTACATCATCGGCGGCAAGAAAGTAATGATCCGCTAACAACCAGAACAACTGGCAAATAGCCAACCATAACAACCAGAACAACCAAGGACAACCAGATTGATTTAAATAATTCTGGTTGTCCTTGGTTGTTCTGGTTTGTTGATATAATTGTCCTGGTTGTTCTGGTTGGAGTTTAAAAAACTCTGGTTGTCCTGGTTGTTCTGGTTTGAGCAAAGGTGTTGGAGGAGGAGTGTTGTTATGGTTGGATGAGGATGCGCCACGTCTTGGGGTAGAGGTTGTTGGCGCGGGTGCCGATGTTTTTGACGGGGCCGAGCGGCAACCCCTTGTAGGTGACTATCGCTATCCCTTTTGGCACGTCGGCCGACAGCACCACCGATTCCCTCCTAAGATAGGCCACCGCCTGCTCCTTCGTTAGCTCCGCCAAGGGATAGCGGGAGCGGTCGAAAGCCACCGACAGAATCTCTTCCATTTCCGGTATGTCTTGGGTTTCCTTTTTGCCGACAACCGGTTTTACACCCTTCTCTTTACGTCCCCCTTTTTTAGAAACTGCCGTCTCCCTCCTTTGGAAAGTAGGATACGGCGCAACCGTCCGCGACAGGTTGCTTGGCTCGAATTCCCCCGGTTTGCGGAACACTGCCAGAAACAATCCTTCCCCTTCCGTCTTGTGGGGCATGAACCGATACACCGGAAGCGACGTGCCGATCCCCCCCGGAATGTCCCACTCTTTCGGGAAACCGGGGTCGAACGACTCCAATCCTAATTCGTCCTTGATAAATTCCGCATTCCTTTCGTTTTCTTCAGTATTGAACGTGCATGTGGAATAAATAAGGAATCCACCCGGTTTCAACGCCTTCACGGCATTCCCTAAAATCTCCCTTTGAAGTGTGGCGCACTGCGCAATCAGTTGCGGCGACCATTGGGCCACCGCGTCGGGGTCTTTTCTCATCATCCCTTCTCCGGAGCATGGGGCATCTACGGCCACGACATCGAAACTGTCGCCGCCGGCGGCAAACCACGAAGAGTCGCGGTTGGTGACGGCTATGTTCGGATAGCCCCATTTGGTAAGGTTTTCTTTCAGTATGGCAGCCCTTTTCCCTACATATTCGTTGGCAACGATGCGCGAGCCGTCGGGAAGCGCGTCAATCATCGCCGTGGTTTTACCTCCGGGTGCCGCACAAAGGTCGAGCACGCTGAGCGGCATGTCGTAGGCGTTTTCCTCAACGTTCCCGGCGAGCGACGCAAGGATCCTTTTTACAGTTTCATAATGGATCATCGACGACGCATCCTGCACGTAATATGCGCCCGCATGAAGCAGCGGGTCGAGCGTAAATATGGGGCGGCTTTCGAGATAACGCCCCTGGCGGCACCATTTAACCGCCCTGCAACCGTCGAACGCATCCGACGGCTTTCTGCCGTTGAGTCTCACCGACACCACGGGGGCTTTCTCCATAGCGAGGAAGAAAGCGTCGGCGTCGTCGCCGATAAGGCGGCGCATCATTTCTATGAATCCGGAAGGGAGCTCCATAATTGTGGAAAAAACAATTACTTTATTGATTTTGCAAAAGTAGTAAAAATTTTTTATTAATTTTGTATTTATGAAACTTGCAGCAGCACTATACCTCATTCCCGTGAACATAAGCGACGCCCCGCTCCGCGACACGTTGCCTGACGGAAACATCGACATAATCAGGGGCATACGCCATTTCATAGTGGAGAACGTGAGGACGGCCAGACGGTTTCTTAAGAAATGCGACCCGGCTTTCGACATCGCCGCCACCACATTCTATGAACTTAACCGCCACACCGACCTCGCGGAGGTCGGTTCATATCTTGAGCCTCTGCGAGGCGGTCTGCCGGTAGGGGTCATGAGCGAGGCGGGTTGTCCGGCTGTGGCCGACCCGGGAGCCGTGGCCGTGAGCATAGCCCAAAGGGAGGGGTTGAAAGTGGTGCCTCTTGTAGGGCCTTCGAGCATCCTGATGGCGCTGATGGCTTCCGGGTTCAACGGCCAGGGATTCAGTTTCAACGGCTACCTGCCAATCGAGCCGAAGGAGAGGGAAAAGAGGTTGAAAGACCTCGAAGCTTTGTCGCGCCGGCTCGACATGACGCAAATCTTCATCGAAACGCCCTACCGCAATAACAAGATGGTGGAAAGCCTCGTGCGCTCGCTGAGAGGCGACACAATGCTCTGCGTGGCATGCGACATCACCGACCCTGAAAGGGAAACAATAGTGTCGCGTCCGGTGGCGAAATGGAAGGGTGCCAAATACGACTTCGACAAACGTCCGGCCATTTTCCTTATATATTCACATTAAAAAATAGAGTCAGCTATGGCACGCCGTAAAATATCGTTTGAAGGACAAATGCAACTCCCGTTTGAGGAATGGGAGTTGGAACGGCCTGCCGTGCCCGTGCGCCGCAACGTTTATGCCGCGGCTGAGATTCCACAGCCTAAAAAGGTTGAGCCGGGAGGCAACGACACACATCTCTACTATATGTCGCTCGGCTCGGGGTCGAGCGGCAACTGCTGCTATGTGGGCACAAGCACAGGGGGCATATTGATAGATGCCGGTATAAAGGCCGACATGATTGAATCCTCGTTGAAGGCCAACGGGGTGGATATGAAAAAAGTGGTAGGCGTCCTCCTCACCCACGATCATTCCGACCATGTGCGCTACGTCTATAACCTTCTGCGCAACAACCGGCATCTCCGTCTTTACTGCACCAACCGTGTGCTCAACGGCATACTGAAACGCCACAGCATTTCGAAACGCATCAAAGACTATCACCAGCCAATTTTCAAGGAGATTCCGTTCAAGCTCGGCGAACTTGAAATCACGGCGTTCGAGGTGCCGCACGACGGCAGCGACAATATGGGTTTTTCCATTGAATTCGATGGCAGAAGATTTGTGCTCGCCACCGACCTTGGGGAGGTGACCGAGCGTGCGCGCCATTACATGAGCCTGGCTAACTATCTTGTAATCGAGGCCAACTACGACCTCCAGATGCTGAAGATGGGGCGTTATCCCGAATATCTGAAAGCAAGGATACAGACCGAACAGGGGCACATGGACAACACACATACCGCCGCTTTCCTGAAAGAAATCATCAACCCCGACCTTACGCACGTGTTCCTTTGCCATCTTTCGCAAGACAACAACACACCGCAGAAAGCACTCGCGGCTGTGCGCGACGCCCTTACGGAGGCCGGAAAGAAGGTGGGTAACGCCATGGAAACCATAGAAGACCGTAAAGCCGACGTGCAGCTTATGGCCCTTCCGAGGTTCGAGCCTACGCGTTGGTTTGTGTTTCGACGCCGACAGGAGGGTCGGAACTCATGATGATGCTCAGTTGAGGCCCCTCTATGCCGTTGGGCGCGATTCCTGCCCTCACTTCAAAACGCAAGAAAATACCGTCGCAATCATAAACCACGATGTCGGTTTCGTCGTCGTCAACGGCTTCGTGTGCCGTAAATTCGAGCCGGTCGCTTTCTGAAATGCGGAGACTCTGGAGAATATAGCTCTGGAGGTCGAGGGGAAGCAAGTCGCCCAAATAAAGATTGCGGATCATGACGTTGTGCTTGTCGAGCACATCCACCACCCAGGCTCCGGGCGAGCCCTGTATGTCGGTATAGAGCGGTGCGCCCTGTCCGTCGGTCAGCACCCCTTCGAAGTCATACTCCGCCGAGTCGAGCGGTTCGCCCACTTTCAGTGCGTCGGCGAGGCTTCTGACGGTCATGGCAATATCGTTGTCGGCATGGAAATATTCCGGCACTGTCTTCACGGCCCCCGGATTATCGTTTTTTTTCTCAGGTTTGCCGCACGAGAAAACTGCAAGTGCCACAAGCGGGGCACATATCAGCGCGAAATTGAATCGTCTTGATCTTATAACATGCTTATGCATGGCTTCCAGTGTAGATAAGAATTGTTTTCTTTAACACTTTATAACAAAATTCGCGGCAAAACTACTACAAAAAAACGATATATGCAAGCGGTTTTTCGTTTTTGGCTGATAGCCCTTGATTTTAAGACGTTAAAGTCCCTAAAGTCCTTAAAGTCCTTAAAGTCCTTAGGGACCTTAATGTCCTTAACCTCCAACCCCTCATCGGGTATAAAGAAATCGCTTTATACTTCGCTTCGGGGTCTTTTCAAACTCGTTGGGCATCAGCACAATCTTGGCGATTTGTTCGTAAGGGGCTACGAGCTTGTTGAGTTCCTTCCTTACGTTCTCCATGGCTGAATCCATGTCGTTGATGGATATGCCGAACTTATCGACCGCTTCGAAGTCGGGATATACGAGTCCCACGAGTTTGCCGTCGCGTTCCACCACAAGGCTTTCCGCCACGAAAGGCATGTTGTTGAGTTTCGCTTCTATCTCCTCCGGATAGATGTTCTGCCCGGAGGCTGAGAGGAGCATGGTTTTGGAGCGTCCGCGAAGGAAGAGGGTGCCGTCGGGCGTACGTGTACCCATGTCGCCCGTGTGCAGCCATCCTTCCTCGTCGATTACGGCGGCTGTCGCTTCGGGATTGTTGTAATATCCCTTCATCATGTTGGTGCCTCTCACGCAAATTTCGCCCGGCACGTTTTCCGGGTCGGTAGAGATGATTTTACTCTCCATAATCGGGAGGGTTCTGCCCGACGAGCCCACTATAAACTCCCGCCACGGGGTGTAGGAAATCAGCGGCCCGCATTCGGTCATGCCGTAGCCCACGGTAAAGGGGAATTTGATTTTGTGCAGAAATTCTTCCACCTCATGGTTGAGCGGTGCGCCGCCTACGATGACTTCCTCGAATTCGCCGCCGAAAGCGTCGATGAGCTTCTTGCGTATCTTGGAATAGATGAGCGAGTCGAGAAACGGCACGGCAAGCGTCCAGCGCATAGTGCCTTTCGAAATCATTGGCAGAATCTGGTTCTTATAGATTTTCTCAAGGATGAGGGGCACGCAGATTACGAGGTTCGGTTTCACCTCGGCAAGTGCTTTGAGCAGCACGCGCGGCGACGGCGTCTTCCCGAGCAGGGTGACGTGGGAACCCACGGCAAGAGGCGTGAGCATGTCGAACGCACAGCCGTAGGCATGGGCGAGCGGAAGGAACGCCAATGCGCGCGAACTCCTGAAATGGAGTTCGGAATAACGGCCGAAACAGACGTTGCCCGCGAGGTTTTCCCCGGTGAGCATCACTCCTTTGGAGAAGCCTGTGGTTCCGGAGGTGTAATTGATTTCCACCACCTCGCTGTTGTCGCGGTCGATATATTTCACGTCGTGGCTCGTGTAGCCCTTGGGATAACGGCGGTTGAACCTCCGTTTGAGCAATCGTATATGGCGTTGCATCTCCACGCCCGCCGCCTCATAGAGCACTGTCTTGTGTTCGAGGCTCATGACTCCCTTGACTGTGAGCAAGGCCTCCGGCTCGATATGCTCCCAGATGTTGTCGGAAACCATCAGCAGTTCGGCTCCCGAATGGTTTACGATATGGGTTATGTCGAGTGGGTTGAAATCGGAAAGGATTGGCACAATGACAGCTCCGTAGGTTATTGTTGCCATATATATTTTTACCCAGTCGGCGGAATCTTTGCCGCACAATGCAATCTTGTCGCCCGGTTTAATGCCGATCGATTCGAAGAGTGTGTGGGTTATGGCTATCGACGTAGCTAAGTCGCCGTAGGTGATGAGGGTATTTTTGGAATATTCCGAAAGGGCGGGGAGGTCCCAGTTTTCAATAAAACTCCGCTCGTATATCTTGATGAAATTTGTGACTTCTATCATAATTTACCGATTTATTTGTAGGGACATGTCTAATTGTGGTGACATGCTTAAATGTAGGGACATGCCTTTGGCATGTTTGATTGCCAATATGGTTCTCGAATGCTACATGCCGGAAGCATGTCTCTACATTCAAAAAATTTCAGGTTCTTGTGACACCATCTTTGATTGCCAATCAGATTCTCTCTTACGTCAGAGGGCGAGTTTGTAAATCTCCCGGCAATCGTCCATCGTGAGGGGTACGTAAAATCCGAGTGTCTTCCCCATATTCCCTTCGAGGCTCTTCACCATCGCGTCGATGTCAGGTTCCTTCCCTATAAGCTCCTTGAGCGAGGTGGTGAGTCCGAGGTCATGGTAGAAATCCTTAAGTAGCGAAATACCTTCCTCGATGATTTGGTCTGTTTCAAGTCCTTCCGGATTCACGCTCATAACGTTGATGGCAAACTTCCAGACCATATCCGGATTCCGTTTGGCCACGAACGTCAGCCAAGCCGGCGCTATGCAGGCGAGGCCTGCGCCGTGGGCTACGTTGTAAATGGCCGACACTTCATGTTCCATCCTGTGGGTGGCCCAGTCTTCCTCTTTCCCTACGCCGCAGATGCCGTTGTGGGCGAGCGTTCCGGCCCACATCACGTCGGCGCGGGCTTCGTAATCCTCCGGGTTGATTTTGAGGGTGAGGGCATTGTCCATCACGTCTCTCATGATGGCTTCGGAATATGCGTTGACGAGTTGTGCCGGCGTGTTGGAGAAATAGCGTTCGAATATGTGGCAAAGCATGTCGGTGATTCCGTAAGCCGTCTGTTCCCAGGGGAGCGACATTGTCAGCTCCGGATTCATTACGGCGAATTTAGGACGGGTAAGCTGGCAACGGCATGATATTTTGTGGAGACCGTCGAGTTTTGTTATCACGGAATTAGGACTTCCTTCGCTCCCGGCGGCGGGGATGGTGAGCACAACGCCTACGGGGAGTGCGGCCACGGGTGTGGCTTTCCCGCAATAGAAATCCCAGAAGTCGCCGCTATACACGGCTCCCATTGCGATGGCTTTGGCTGTGTCTATCACCGAGCCGCCCCCTACGGCAAGCACAAACGTCACGCCCTCCTTCACAGCCAAGGCAATCCCTTCATACACCTTGTCGTCGGTAGGGTTCGGTTTCACCCCTTTCAGAACTGCGAAGTCTATACCTTCAGATTCGAGGGAATCCGAAATCTGTTTGATAAGGCCGCTCCGTTCTGCGGAACCGCCTCCATACACGAGGAGAGTTTTCCCTCCCCCGTATTGTTTTATAAGTTTTCCGGTCTGATTTTGGGTACCCCGTCCGAACACGAACTCCGTGGGTGAATGAAAGGTGAAATTATCCATGACTAAATAAAATTATTCCCTTTTGATACATAAATACTTGCACATCCCTGTAGGGACATGCCTCCGGCATGTTTACCCGCGCAATTAATATTTGCCCGCACAATGAATGCCTGATTGCTTCCTTCGGCTACCATGCTTGCTCTCCCTGTGAACGCATAAATTGCTTTCATAAGAACGAGATGCACAAATATTTCGGGCATTGTCCGCAAAAAACAATGCCTATAATAATATAACAACGTCAAACCCCATCGGGATATTGGATAATCCAAAATCTCTCCCTTAATCCCCATCCAAAGATTACTCTAAATTCAGAAAAATCCCCCTCACGTAAATAAAACTCACGCGAAGCCGCAAAGCCCGCAAAGGTTCTCGCTAAGTTTTCCAAATAAAAGATGCCGTATCCCTCCATCTGCATCCTTGACGACGGGATTGTAGTTACATATATATTGTTATTGCCTCCTCCAATCCTGAAAAGTCCCTTAAAAATACACTTTTCAATCCTGAAAAGCCTTGCAAAAATACACTTTTCAATCCTAATAAGCAAATTATTCTATCTTTTTCTTCTTGTCATTAAATGAAATATGTGATTCGGATTATATTATGAACCCTAAAATCTCTTTACGTCCTCAGCGGCTCTGCGAGGTTCCCTTTCACCAAATACTTTGCGTGCCGGTTGTCAACACTCTGGCGTGAACCTGGCCATTCCCTGGAAAAAACGCATGTGAAGGGAGGTGGATAATCCATACAAAGGAATTGGAGTATTTCATACAATGGAATTGGAACAATTAATGCAAAGGAAATGGAACAATTCATACAATGGAAATGGAATGATTTATACAATAGAAATGGAATAATTCATACAATAGAAATGGAATAATTCATACAATAGAAATGGAATAATTCATACAATAGAAATGGAATAATTCATACAATAGAATAGGAATAATCCATACAATAGAATTGGGATAATTCCTACAATTTTTATAATAAAATATCTGAAATATATATTATTATTGTTATCTTTGCATCCATAAAAGTATCTACTAAAATGGCAAAATACAAATATAAATCACGAATTGTAGATGCCATCCTTGAAAATAAGCTAAAAGGGATGGGCGCAGTCCTTGTAGAGGGTCCAAAATGGTGCGGTAAAACCACTACTGCGGAACAACATGCAAAGAGTGTAATTTATATGGATAATCCCTCCTTCCGTAAAGAATATATGGAAGCGGCCGCCCTGGACCCGAATCTGATTTTAGATGGGAATACACCACGGCTAATAGACGAATGGCAAATCGCCCCGCAACTATGGGATGCCGTACGATTCACCGTAGATCATAGGGACGAAGAGGGACAATTCATCCTTACCGGCTCTGCGGTACCGCCAATTGAGGAAGAGAGTCAGAAGATAATGCATACCGGCACAGGACGCATTGCAAGGGTTAAAATGCGCACCATGAGTCTATGGGAATCGGGAGAATCCTCCGGAAAAATAAGTCTGAAGTCGCTGTTCGACGGAGTTGAGCAAACTGCGACGAACGATTCCGTATTGGAGGAGATTGCGTTCATGATTTGTCGTGGGGGATGGCCACGTGCCATATTTCAAGATAAAAACATATCTCTTGGAAGAGCTACGGATTATCTCGAAGCGGTAATCAATTCAGACATAAACAGGACAGATAAATCTCTCAAAAATCCCACTAAAGCGGCACTTTTATTAAGGTCGTATGCAAGATTGCTTGGGACACAAGCTCCGCTGACCGCTATTAGTGCCGATATGTCGGCAACAGAAAATAGTGCACCGGACAGCCGCACCGTACAGTCGTATATCAATGCGCTGAAATTAATTTTCGTGATTGAAGATATGTCGGCGTGGAACCCTAACCTCAGGAGTAAATCCGCGATAAGGACAAGTGATACCAGATATTTTGTTGATCCTTCAATAGCGGCTGCCGCTCTTGGTATTGGGCCTAAGGACCTTCTCTCGGATTTAAAAACATTTGGCTTTTTTTTCGAGAACCTGTGCGTCCGCGACCTCCGCATATACGCCGACACTTTAAATGGCAATGTGTTTCATTTTCGCGACTCAAAAGGTCTTGAATGCGATGCGGTCGTTCATCTTCGCAATGGTAACTACGGATTAATCGAAATCAAATTAGGTGGAGATAAACTGATTGAAGAAGGGGCATGCAATTTGCTTAAGTTAAGAGACAAAATAAACACCGACAAAATGTCGGAGCCTACGTTCATGATGGTTCTGACGGCGGTGGGAAAATTCGCTTATAAACGGAAAGACGGTGTGTATATAGTGCCAATCACATGTCTAAAAAACTAATGTCATTCAGTTGGTTTTCCTGTTGGCTTATTAAAAAGATTGACGGATAGTCTGAATCTTCTATGCCCTTCCCCCGGTAAGAAAACGCACGCGAAGGCGCAAATGCCGCAAAGTTTCTTTCGCGAAGGGTCTTTCCGTCCGAGATGTTTTTAAGAGATTAAATACAATTTTTTGAAAAAATTGAAGGAAATTTGTGATAAATGAAAATAATTCATAAATTTGCAACCGCATATCGCTCTCAGAGGCCCGATATGGGTTAAGAGGGTGGGATGCTGACATAAATAAAAAGGCGTTTACTTACGCTCTTTCTTGACATCTTGAAATCTCGCAAATTTCTTATGGTTAGTCAAGAATGAAGCAACAAGTAGATGGCTTGTGGATATGTAAATTATCGCAGCGACCTGTATCCGTGAGGATAGATAGGTCATTGCCTGTTTTACATATTTGCGTGAGGCCTCTGCAAGTTGCTCGTTCAACTAACCAGGGCAATGCGAGAGCCTCAAGATGCGGGACGAGTAACAAGATACAGACTCTCACGCTTTTTTTATACCCTAACCTAACGCCAAAGAGGGGAGTCCTGCGGCAAGGAGATTTATTAATGATGAAGAAGTATTTAAACATCCTTTCTGTGATTGCAGTTCTTGTCATGACTTTCTCATTTTATGGTTGCGGAGGTGACGATGACAATAATGAACCCGATGTTCCTGAAAACGTTGATCCCCTGATTGGAACATGGACCCAAAGCGAGGATGGGATTAATTGCCGATTAACGTTCAATAGCGACCATTCCGGAAGTATTACGATGACTCAGACAGAGAATGTTGAGACTTCGGATACAAAAGCCGGAGTAACGATTACTATGACAGAGACTTTCAATTGGTCTGTAAGTGTTGATTCATCATCCAACAAGTGGCTTGAAACGATTCATACAGGCGGAGATGTGATATTTGGGACGGGAAGTGTAGTATATATGCTTGCCAATAATACTCTGGCAATAGACAATTGGGGCACGTTTAGAAAATTATAGAGAAATCCTTGTTCTTTATGATGACGGATTTTCTATTTCCTTAATTTGAGAGCCGATGTTGATAAGGCGGGAAAGAATTGTATGCAAAGGATTTTCCTCCGAATCAACATTGGTTCACATCTAAGATGTACAGATAAAACCGGGATAAAAAGTTCTTGACATCAAAAATAAGATTAGACAATAATAATAGTAGTAACTTCTGTTTGTGGTTAAGATGCTTCAGTTGTCTTAAATACAGACAATCAGGAGATTTAGTCATCCCTATATTTATAAGCATGGAAATACAATTCAAGAAAATTATCCTGTTTGTGATGATTTCTCTTTTTCCTTTCGTGATGAATGGGAAAAGGGTTATCTCCTCCGGCGTGGATTACATTTTGCTTACAAACGGAGAGCAAATATTCTGCAAGGTAAATAAAGTGAGCAAATCGGAGGTTGATATTGTCCGTATTGAGCCGAAAGGATTTATCGGTTCCAAAAAAGAACCAATGACGTTGGATGCTTCAAAAATCTATATGATTAAATATGAAGACAGGGGAAACCAGTATTTCCTGCTCGATGGTTCCCGAAAATCGGGGGAGAAGCAGAAGATTGATAAATCGGCAGACTTGATTTATCTGATTGACGGGGCAGAAATCCCGGCATGGGATATTGTGATAGATTCCGACCGTATCACCTACAAGACATCGAAAGATAAGAAGAAGGCTAAATCTTTTGAAGCCGGCGTTGCACTTGATTCCGTTTTTATGATTCTTTATTCCGATGGGTCTTGCGATATTATTAATGATTTGGAGGCGATAAAGGCAAAGAAAGAAGAGAAGGTCAAGGAGGATTCCGCTCTGGAGGCGAAAATAAAAGTCATATTCCATACCGTAAAAACCGGCGAAACATTGACATCGATTGCCAAAGAATATGATGTGGAAGTGAATTTACTCAGAAGCTGGAATGATCTGGATGCTAAAATTAAAGACAATTCCAGATTGAAAGCCGGATTACAATTGATTATTCAAAAAGAAATTAAGGAATGAAAAATTTATATCATATAATCTTGGTCTCGATGACGTTTGTAGCATTCATTTCATGCGGACACTCTTCCGGCGATATCGTGAAGATTGTGGAAGAGCGTGACTCTTTGAAAAATGTGGCGAACCAACGACAGAAATACATCGAGAATATGGGTGAACTCATAACCCTCGTCAATACCGGTCTTGATTCGATTACGGCGGAAGAAAACATGATTTTTCCGACTATTTCGGAAAACGGTTATTCCAAGGATGTGGTATTGTCGAAGATCGATAATATTGCAAAACTGATTGAGAGTCAGAAAGAGGAAATTCAAAAGCTTGAAAAGCGGATTGCCGACGATGCCGAAAGCGGCGTTTCTGTCGAAAACGATAAAATGAAGCAGATAATCAATAGGTTTAAAGGCCAGCTTGCTGAAAAAGACCGTCAGATTGCCATGTTGAAAGAGGAACTCTCCAAGAAGAATGCCGACATTTCGAATCTTCAAAAGAAATTGGGGTCGTATTCTCAGACAATCGAGGAACTCGACCGAAAAAATGCTATGCAAACTGAAGCTTTGAAAAGACAGGATGCCATGCTAAATCATTGTTATATGATTGTTGCCGATAAGAAATCACTTCAAAATGCCGGGATTGTAAAGAAAGGAAAACTTGTAGCGCAAGGAGCACTTGATAGGTCGAAATTCGCAAGGGTCGATATACGTTCGTTTACAGAAATGGAATTCGATGCCAAACATCCCAGGATTTTAACCCCCATGCCGGAGGGTTCCTATACTTTGACAACTAACGGAAAGAACCATTATTCTCTCAAAATCAACAATCCAAGCGAGTTCTGGAGAATCTCGAACTATCTTGTGATACAGACAAACTAAGCCATGAAACAAGTTATATTCCGATTTGTATGTCTAACATCTATTGTTTCCGGATGCGTATGCGGCATTTATGGGAATACTATAGATGTTGCTAAAGCCGATTCGGTAAACAATGCTGTTGTATTTGCTAAAGTTTTACGTGAAAGCGCGATAAAACTTGTCGAGTCGGAAAATGGCAGTATTGAAAAGTATATTGTCGAGCGAGGAGATTCGTGGGACTTTATCGCACGTACACATGGGGTGGAAACTTCTCAGATAGAATCTCTTAATCCGGAGGTGGAATTCCCTTATGCAGGCGCGGAGATTATTGTGCCTGTCTTTCCTGTCGGGAGTAAAGGGCATGAAAGAAGCATTGTGATGAACAATAGTTTATACGAAACGGGCTATCGGAATATTCAGTCTGAGAATTGGGATGAGGCCAAAAAAGTTTATACCAAAATTATAAAGGAGTCGCCATCGCTTACTTCCCACTACATGAGAGGTGTGGCAAATTATAATTCAGGTAAGTATAAGGAAGCTAAGGAAGACTTTGCTTATGTAGCCGGTAATGATAAATATGGCTTGTTTGACGACATTTCTGAGAAATATGATATGGCGGACAGTGCTTGGGAAGCTAAAAAGCAGGAACGGGAGAATAATTGGCTGAATATAGCTTCCGCGGTTCTTCAATTTGGCGCAGAAGTGACAAGTGTGGTTTTACAAGCCAAGCAAATGGATTCTCCTGCGGCAAATTATAATAATCCGCCGACATCATTTCAATTTCAAGGTTCACCGACATTGTCATCACAATTCGAGCAACCGGGATATTATAACAATGTATTTTCTCAGATTATGCAGAAGTCGATTGAGGATGTCAACAATCAGAATCAGTGGGAATATAACATGGTTCGCCAGAATTATCTTAAGATGGGAAAAGACTTGTCGTTCGATGAATTTATGTCAATAAAAGCGCAGGCGTATGCCGAAACCAATGGCTATTCATTAGATTCGAATTCTGCATATCATCCCGGTGAGAGACGAACTGCTGCTGACCGATTGAATGAATATGTGGGAGAGAAATGTATGCTTTGCAAAGGGTCAAAGAAATGTCATGCATGCAACGGCACCAAGATTGCATCAAGTTTTGGACATGATTATGCTTGTACTTTATGCAATGATAAAGGAGAATGTCCGCAATGTCATGGAACCGGACTTGCCGGTTGGAACAGATAAATATTAACCAATAAATCATTAGTATGAAACAGTTATTTTTAGTGCTATTGCTCACGTTTGCACTTTGGGCTAATGCGGCGCAGAAAAAAGAGCATGTCGTGGAGAGAGGCGAGACAATCGAATCGATTGCGAAACTCTATAACACCACTAAGGAGATATTATATGAACTTAATCCCGCTGCAAAAACGATGTTTTACACGGGAATGATTCTCGTTATTCCCGAAAATTCTCCAGCTGTGGATAAATCTACCCCGGTTGCTGATAAAGCGGTTTCCGATGCTATAACGGATAATGACATTTCAGGGTCTAATAATACGGTAACCCCCAAAACGTCAAACGGCATCGCAAACTTGAATAGAGGGGTGACTCCATCCTCGTTTAACAACTACTACATAACCTACAATGCTTCTTTCGATGAGTTCGATCATGGGTATTATGGCATTGGAGGCATATTTTTCAATGAAGGTGGCTGGGGAGGCAATATATCATTGTATGCTAATTTCGGATTGCAATATAAAGGGACAGACGGTTCGATGATGATGAGATTCGGTCCGGCATATGGATATGTTATCGGTGACAATATTATGCTTTCAGCTTCTTTGCGAGGTTTAATTTGTACTTATGATAAATTAGAAATAAAGGATAATGGTAAGACGGAATCTAAAACTGCGGTGAATGGAGGCATAACCCTTACTCCTATGTTTCACTTCAAAGCCGGAAACATTGTAATAGGGGTCGGCTATGAATTGGGATGGGTAAAAGACAATGGAAAGCTTTTCCATGGTGCCCATTTCTCAATCGGATTGTAAAACCATTATGATATATAAGTTTAACACAAAGTTCATTCAGTCATTAATAAGCACTGTGACTGCATGGAGATAATATAGGTGCTTTTAAAGAGAATATATGATACTTAGACTGATTGTTTTAATAGCGTTCATAAGTCTGAATTGTGTTGCTGCCTTATCGCAAATCGCAGACTCATGGGACGGAGGTAGTGGTACGAAAGAAGATCCTTATAAAATCTCAGATATAAGCCAACTGCGAAAACTTGCAAATGATTGCAATAATGGAGAGTCGTTTAAGAATAAATATTTTATTTTGGTAAACGACATTGTAGATAATTATAATGTATTGGATGAGGATGGTGAATTATCTGAAAAGTATTTGAACACTCCGTTATGGACACCGATAGGGAAATCGAGCAAGACTCCGTTTATGGGGTATTTTGATGGTAATAATCATGTGATTAGTGGAATTGTAGGATGTTATGATCTTACTGATAGTGATGGATATTTTGTCTCATTGTTTCAATGGTTAGAAAAAGGTTCGATTTCAAATTTGAGAATAAAGGATTGCTACTGGAGAAGTATAGTTGGCAGATGTATTTCATCTAATATTGATAATTGTGTAAATTATTCAACGTGTGTAGTTGGCATAGTTAGTTATGCTAATGGTAGTGTGATTTCTAATTGTGGAAATTACGGAATAACATATTTGGCTGGTGTTGGAGAAGGGGGATATCATGAGGATGTAATATTTCGTAATTGTTATAATTTTGGAGAAGTTCGTGGTTTAAGAGGAATGAGCGCAGGCATTGCGGAATTTGCAGGAAAATGTCAGAATTGTTTCAATATGGGAAAAGTTAATGGTTATGGAGGAATTGTAAGAGATGTTTATGGATCAGAATATGCTACGTTGATCAATAATGTTGTAAATTATGGATTGGTGGACCCTTTTTTTGATGATAAGGCAGGTGCAATTGCAAATTATGGGGGAACTTCAGGTAAAAAAAACTATGCGCAAAATGTGTATGCATTGGAAACGTCTAATTCCAGACTTTTTGGAAAAAATTCTAACTTATTATATACCGATGATAATTTGAGAATGACTGTAGATGAAATGAAATCTGAGGAATTCCTCGTTAAACTGAATGCTAACGCACGCAAACTGGGAAATGGCTGTTGTGGATGGAAATTCGGCAAGGATGGACTACCAGTACTTGACATAGTTAGTGATGAGGAATCAGCAGGAGTCCATTTATTTGAACAAATTGCATACTCTTGGAAAGAAGGAAGTGGGACTGAAGAAGATCCGTATAAGATTTCAGATATAAGTCATCTTAGAAGACTTGCTTATGATTGCAATAGAGGTGTGTCGTTTAAGAATAAATATTTTGTTTTGGTAAACGACATTGTGGATAATTACAATGTTATTGATGGCGAGGGAGAATTATCCAAAGAATATTGGTCTTCTCCTTTATGGACACCAATTGGGAAGACAATGCGTATCCCATTTATGGGACATCTTGACGGAAAGAATCACACAATAAGTGGATTTATTGGCGCAAGAGACCTTACGAATGATGATGATGAATGTAATTCATTGTTCGGTTATGTAAAAGAAGGATCTGTTTCTAATTTGAAGATTAAGGATTCTTATTGGAAGAGTCTTATAAATTATTGTGAAACCTCTGTTATTGATAATTGTGTTAATTATGCCACTTGTTTAGCCGGTATTGTGTATGAAGCGATATCAACAGGAAGTGTGATTTCTAATTGCGGAAATTACGGTTTATGTTATTTAGCCGGAATAAGCGGAGGGGCAGCTTTACGTAGTAAAGATGTGTTGTTCCGTAATTGTTATAACTATGGAGAAATAAATGCTTGTTGGGATGATGATTCAGGTGCAGGTATTGCTGGTAAGGCTGGCAGATGTGAGAATTGTTTTAATATGGGTACAGTAAAAGGGAATGTTCCGGTAGGTGGAATAATTGGATATGCGTGGGATGTCAACGGCTCTACCGTAATAAGCAATGTTGTAAATTATGGTTTAGTGGAACCGTTTGATGATGATAATGCAGGTGCTATTTCTCCTAAGGTAGAAGATTATGGTAGGAAGAATTATGTACAGAATGTTTATGCGTTGGAAACTTCTAATATTAGGCTTTTGGGCCGTAAATGTCATGGGAACTATGTTGGAGATCATCTGAGAATGACGGAAGATGAAATGAAATCGGAAGAGTTTCTTAACAAATTGAATGAAAATGCAGCAAAATTGGGAAATGGTTGTTGTGGCTGGAAATTCGGTAAAGATGGTTTCCCAGTGCTTGAAATAGTAGAGCTTAATGAAGATGCTGCGGTCGATCGGATATCTGATTCCTTTGAAGAGGAATATAACGAAAACAATGTAATCTATTATAACCTTCAGGGAATAAGAATTAACGTTCCTACTCATGGATTCTATTTAAAGGTTTGTGGAAATTCAGTTAAAAAAATATATATACCATAAAAGCGATGAAAACGACTAATTATATTATAATTTGTTTTGCAATTTTCTTGGGTTGTATTGTACAATGTTGTTCAAAAGATGATGGGCCTGGTGGTGATAGTAGGGTCGTTGGCTCTTGGTATGGGATACATTCATACTATAATCCGGCAGGTGGTACTAAATACCAATATCTGACCCTCACTTTTGATTCAGATGGAACCGGAAATATGGAATATGAATCTCCGGTATCATATTCGGCTGCTAAATTTTTCTATAAAGTTGATGGCAACCGGGTGTATTGTGAGGGAGCATACGCAGATACGTATGGAGATATAGCGGACGATTTTGCAATGACTCTACGGATGGAGAATGACAGACTTATCCCTGAAGACAGATATTCAATGTTTATTCTGACGAGAGATGGCTCAGTAGTGACAGATGGAGATGGTAACGAAATAAAAAATCCCGGAGATTCGGATGAGGATGATAATGGAGGAAACGGTAATAATGATGATTCCAACATTCGTAAACTAATAAAAGAAAATGTTTCTGTCAGTGTTTCGTATAAAGATTATGACTGGGTATTTTCCATAGAATCGAAATTGAATAACGTTTTGTCCGGACACACTATAAAATACGGTATTGGTCATGGCGTGTTGAGCGATTACACAGAAAATGTGACAACAGGGACTCAATCATATTCTTATGTAGAGAAGAAAATAGGGGATATTGTTGAAGTTAATATAATTAATCCATATTGGTATTATTATATATGGGGAATGGAGCCTCAAGACTTGGAAATATTCACTAAGTGTGAAATGTATTATAAATCGTATCGAACACTGCAAAGTCAGTCGAGTTTGATGGATTATGAAAAAGAACTTTTCAATGAATTAAAGAAATATTTAAGCCAGTATGAATCAAAGATGAAGTGGATTTATAAACCATCAGTTCAAGTTGAAATCGACGGCAAGTTTTATATGTACGATAGGTACAGATTGAATTAAAAATTTGATTGGAGTTTATTACTTCATTCTCATAGATATTCAACTTTGTGAAATAAAACAATTCAAAAACGGGCTGAATGTAAAGATTTCGTCGAACGGTTTTTAATAATAATTCGATTATTGCTAAATCTTCCAAGGATAAAGTCTGATTTCAGCGTGTTCAAATTGTTGTCATATTATTGTAATTTTTATTAATAATTAAATATTTTCAAATGCAAAAGCAATTAATTTCTTGGATTTTAGTCATCTTTGAGTGTGCTATCCCAATGGTTCTTCTTACATCATGCAGCAATGACGACAATCCGGACGAGATTTGTCAAAGTGATATTATAGGAATCTGGAATGGAAAAGGAGGAAACTATATCAACGACGACATTGAATTCTTTGATGACGGAACCGCCATACGAAAATATGGCAGTGGCACCAAACTAAATAAGGACAAATACAAATGGATTTTCGGAAATAGTAGCCTTACCTTAACTGATGACTTAGATAATGTTTCTGAACATGCCGTTAATAGCGATGGCTCTCAGATTTCTTTCGAGTTGGATGGAACGACATATTACAAAACAATTCTATCAAAACCTGGAAATTCATCTTCGACAACTAGCGACAAATATTTTGTTGGAGAGTGGATGTATAAGAGTTCTTCCACTCGTACAGTATTAAGATACTACTTTCCCAATGGCAAAGGGTATGAAAAATATATTTACGATGATAAAGATTATGGATTGCAATATATTGGATTCGTCTGGGAGACTACAGAAGAAGGTAAAATTACAGTTCATTTCGATCATGAATCTAAACCATCCGAATACGACTATGTAAAGGAAGGTAAAGAATGTATTCTCAAAAGAGGAAATTCAGAACGAAAATGGACAAAAAGGAGCGATAATGTAGATGAGTCATTTGATCCGTCTATAGTACCGTTTGCAAACAATTATCTGTTAAATCGCAATACTGGTTATTACTATGAGATAACCAAAATGACTTCTGGTTGTCATCATGCAGGTGCTGGAGATAATATGAATGACAAGTATCTTCAGTTCTTTGGTTCTAATGGAAACCTGACAACTACAGGATTAAGAATTGTTTATTTTACTCCTCGATGGGAAGGGATAGACTCTTACTGGGCCACCGGTAAATACACTATGTCGCTTACCTCCGCAGCATATAAGTATAGCGCTATGGCATGGTGTAACGGATCCTCTCTCTCAACTTACGACGGAATCCTGAGAATTAGCCGTTCCGGCTCTTTCACAACCTATGACTACACAGACGAAGAAGTTGAACTGCATGTCTTAGTCCAGAATGACTAATTTATAAAAGAGTCGACACGATGAATAGGTTTTTGATAATACTATTGACTGTTTGTTTATCAAATGTTATGTTTGGTAAGTCGTTCAGGGTGAAATCTTTTGAGTTCGAACAGGATAAGAAGTCTTTGTTTCCGAACGGAGTTATATTGAAGAAAGACTTTTCAAAGGATAAAAACGTAGTTATTCCGGAGAAGGTAACGTATGAAGGCGTTGAATATAATGTTGAAAAAATCGGAGACAATGCTTTTAAAGATAATAAAGAAGTTACTACTGTAGTAATTCCGGGGAGTGTCTATTACATTGATAAAAGTGCGTTCAAAGGACTTAAATCTTTGACAGAAATTTCTTCACGTCCCACGTCTTCAGAACTTAAAAATTTGTTTGTTAGTTTGAATAAAGGAAAGAAAGATCAATTACGTTGTGATTTGATAATTGGCTTTTCTTCGTTTGCTGACTGCACTTCGCTCCGAACTGTTGATTTATCGAATAGGAGTGTTCTTGTTTTTGTACCTAAGAATTTATATGGCACTAAAGCATGGGGAATGAATTATCCTTTTGAGAATTGTAAGTCGCTGAAGACGGTTTTATTTGGAGATGCCGATTTCTCTGCCTTCGATTTAAAGATATTCAAAGGATGTCATTCCATAGAGCGATTCGAGGTGGCTGATGCATCGTATGACATGTCAAAGGTTAAAAAGCTTTTTGAAGCGGATTGTCCGTTTATGACCGATGTTTATCCTACTATGGCGTATTCCGGATTTGACAACGAAGCTAAATCGGAAGATAAGAAAGTGGCCATTTTGAAATCAGATCCTTTGGCTTCACAGATTTCACAGAACAGTGCCGATGTGCCGAGTGCAACCACTAAATCTAAAATTGAGCATGAGTCCATTTCTAAATCTGAAGCGGGGCATAAAACTGTTTCTAAATCAGATGTTAACCATGAAATTGTTTCTAATTCGGATGTTGACATAAATGTGCCGGAAGGAAAGATAAAGAGGAAAGATACGTTCGCCTTTTTGATTTCAAATGAGAACTATGTCCGGACTGACCCCGTGATGTTTGCATTAAACGACGGAAATATGATGAAACAGTATTGTGTAAAGGTCCTTGGCATCCCCGAGAAGAATGTGACGCATGTAAAAGATGCTTCGCTTAATGATATGCGTTATCAGTTGAAGCGCATAAAGGATATATGTGAAGCCTACGAGGGGGATGCTTCCATAATAGTGTATTATGCGGGGCATGGTATTCCGGAAGAGGGAAGTTCCGATGCATACTTGCTTCCTGTGGATGGTTATGCCGAAGAGGCCAAGACCGGACTGTCGTTGAAGGAGTTGGTAGGAACGTTGGGTGACGTTCCGGCACGTCAAGTCACTCTTTTTATGGATGCCTGTTTCAGTGGAACGGGACGAGAAGGAAAGACGCTTTTTGCTTCGCGAGGTGTAGTGTTAAAGCCTAAACCGGTGACTCCTAAAGGAAATCTGGTTTTATTCTCCGCTTCACAGGGAGTGGAGTCGGCACTCCCTTATAAGGAAGAGGGTCATGGAATGTTCACTTATTATCTCTTGAAAAAGCTTAAAGATACCGGAGGTAAAGTTTCCCTGGGAGAACTTGCCGAGTATCTGATTAAAAATGTAAAACGTACGTCTGTGGTGGAAGGGAAGATACAGACGCCTACCGTCGAGGCTTCTCCGAAAATGGCGGATTGGCAATCATCCGGCCTTTGAGATGACATTATAACATGGTCGTCTCCGGTAAAAAAGCACACGAAGGCGCAAAGCCCGCAAAGTTTTTTCGCTAAGCAATTATAATCTCCTGTTTCTCCTGTTCTCCTGTCAGTAAAATGTCGTTTCTTTTTTTAGACAGTAGAACAGTAGAAACAGTAGTTCTTTTGTATGTACTTAAAATATACCTCCGCGGACTTTGCGGCTCTGCGAGATTCTCTTTCACCAAATGCTTTGCGTGCCGGTTGCTGGGGATGTAGGAGGTCAGCGGAGGGAGTCGAGGAGGAGCGGGGAGGGGCAGGTGTAGTTGTCGATGCCGAGGTGGATGCGTTTCAGTTCGTCGAGGTTGTGGACGGAGGGGGTGACGTCGTCGGGGAGAGGGAGATTGTGGAATGTGGCGAAATAGCCCAGGCATGCGTCTTTCCACCATTGCGCGTCGCGGGCTTGGGTCATCAGGCGGCGTTCTACGTCGGAATACAATGCCTTGTCTGATATGGCATGTTCAACTTTTTTCCATGTGCGGAGCATATCGAGGGTGTAGCGGTAGCCCGCCTCATAGTGACGGCAAAGGGAATCCCAAAGAGTCGAGCCGGACGGAAGACGATAGTCCCACGGCAGATGATGGAACCACAGCAACAAATTCTCGGGACAGGTTTCCGGATTGTCATATAGCCTTGCCAGGGAATCGGGATATTGCGACACTGCGTCAGACCCCGATGAGGAGCGGTCGAACCCGATTCCCGTTGAATCGGCTCGGTGATAATAGCGGGGAAGCCAGTCGGGACGGGCACCCGGTACGTCGCACCATGGCTCGGGCCCGTAGTGATGGCCGAACGCGAAAATGTGATGGAGTCCCATGGGCATCATGTAATCTACCACGGCCTCGCGCGAACCAAGCATCATTCCCACTATCTTATCCGTGGCATCCGGATCTGTGACACCCAGGTCTGACGCCACCCATTCGCGTGCAATTTCTTCTGATGTAAGCGCAGGATTCCACGCAAGCCGTCCGAACGCGTACCAGTTGGCGCGGGCGAAAGGATGCGCCGTAAAATTGGGTGCATCGCCGATATTCGCCACGCCTGCTATTGCCGTTTGAGTGACAGGGTCAATATGACCGAAAAATTCCTCCCACATCGGCGCAAGGAAGGCGAGGTGATTGCTGTGGCCGAGATATTCTTGCGTTATCTGTAGTTCCGGCATAGTCTTGGTCTTGGGCATGGCGAGAAGCAAGGGGCTTATCGGCTCGCGAGGCTGGAAATCTATCGGGCCGTTTTTAATCTGCACGATGACATTGCTTTCGAATTTACCGTCCAACGGTTGGAATTCGATATATGCCTGCTTTGCGCGGTCGGCATCGGCGGGAGAATAGACAAACGCCCGCCAGATAACCGTTCCGCCATGTTTTTTTAAAGCCTTTGCCATCATATTGGCACCCTGCGCGTGGCTGCGCCCGAAGTCACACGGCCCGGGTTGGCCTTCCGAATTGGCTTTTACGAGAAAACCTCCGAAATCAGGAATCAGACTGTAAATTTCGTCGGCTTTATCATGCCACCATCGGCGCACCCCCTTATCGAGAGGGTCGGCGGTGGGAAGCCCGTCGAGCTGCATTGGCGCGGCAAAATTGGCTGAAAGATAAACGCGGATGCCGTATGGGCGAAGCTCGTCGGCTATGCGGGCCACCTTCACAAGATAACCGTGCGAAAGGATTTCAGACGATGCATTGACATTGTTGAGAACCGTGCCGTTGATACCGACGGCGGCACACATCTTCGCATATTCCCTATATCTTGGCGAAACGGAATCGGGAAGTTCATCCCATCGCCATAACGACCGCCCGGCATAGCCACGTTCGATTGTTCCGTCGAGATTGTCCCAATGGTTGAGCATGCGCAGGGGGAAACGGGGACTTTCTTCTATAGTCTCCGTCACTTCCACTCCCATTTTTTCAAGACGCTCCCTGTGGGCAAAGCCATACATGCGGGTTACAGGGGAAGATGCTTCCACGGCAACAGTGTCGCCCGGAATGAGTCGATACCATTCGGCAGCCTTTTTCGCCATGGCGGAGATACCTCCGAGGAGCAAAGATGCCGATAATAAGAAAATGCGATAACGTTTCATAAGCGCAAAGTTATGAAATCGCTATCAAAGAGAATGGTTCAAATGTAGCAAATACGATATAAAATGTAACATTGAGGGGCATGCAGTTGCATGCCCCTCAATGTTACATTTTATATCTGCCTTTTTATTTGTCAGGCTTCGGCCTCGGCGGCTGTCTTTTCTGCTTCGGCGAGTTCCTTCGCAGGTGCGGGAGCCGGTTCGTCGGAGGTGGCGGCTTCAAGTTTCTTCATCATAGAGAAGATAAAGCCGGCCGCGAGCAGACAGATGGCGATGAGGATAATCCAAAGGAGGTAAAGGGGAATTTTGCCCCAGAGGAACATGGGAATCGACACGAGGTAGTTACCGATGGCCGTGGCTGCAAACCACCCTCCCATCATGGAGCCTTTCAGCTTCGGGGGAGCCACTTTCGACACAAACGAAATACCCATCGGGGAAAGGAGAAGCTCGGCAAATGTGAGGAGAAGATAGGTGGAGATAAGCCAGTTGGGCGATACTGCAGCCGAAGTGCCGACAATGGAGAACGACCCGATCATCATAATCGAATATGCCACGCCGGCCATCACCATGCCGTAGCCGATTTTACGGGGTGCAGACGGTTCTTTACCGCGTTTGGCAAGCGCACCGAAAATGGCGAGCGATACCGGAGTAAGCGCAACCACATAGAATGGGTTGAACTGCTGGTATTGCTGCGGCTGGATACCGGTGAGGGGATTGTCGGTAGAGTTAAGGAAATATATGACTGCGCCAAGTGCTACCGCAAATATGACGGAGCTGACAATCTTCGCCTGCCCCGATTTTGCCTGGAACACATTGAAAATTGCATAAACGCCTACGGCTATCGAAAGGAGAGCCCAAACGTTGAAGCCGATGCGGGTCCACCCGTAAGCTTCGGGCGATGTGCAGCTCTTTGCAAATTCGGTGAGCGACGCACCGTTCTGATGGAACACCATCCAGAAGAAGATTACAACGGCAAACACCAGGAGAAGAGCAACCACACGGGCTTTGGTCTGCTGGGGGGTAAGTTCCGGACCGTTGTTCACCTGTGCAGTCTTTCCGGCAGGTGTTTTCTTGTCGGTGATGATGTGGGCGTAAGTGCTTCTGCCCGCATAATAAATGAGGAAGCTGACGATAAGCGAGGCGCAAGCCACGGCGAAAGCATAGCTGTAGCCGGTGGAGAGGGTTGTGATATAGTCGGAAGCCCAAGCGGCGACATCGCCTGTGACTGCCATTCCGTCTTTTGCAGCTTTTTCAACAACAGCCTGGGCTGAGCCGGTGCCGTCGAGCAAACTGTTGCAGAGAGCGGGAAGGTCGGCGTTATACACCAATCCTTTGGCGTTGAGAGCAAGGTTGCACATGGCGGTGGCAGCCATCGGCGCAAACATCGAGCCGATGTTGATGGCCATGTAGAAGAGCGAGAAGGCGGCGTCGCGTTGTCCGCTATATCTCGGTTCGTTGTAAAGGTCGCCTACCATCACCTGGAGGTTGCCCTTGAAAAGACCGGTGCCGACCGATATAAGGAAAAGTGCGGCGCAAAGAATCACGAGCGAGGATGTGGAGCGGATGTCGGTGGGGATTGCCATCACGGCGTAGCCGATAAACATCACGGCGATGCCTGTCACCACACATTTCGAAAAGCTCCACTTGTCTGCCACCCATCCTCCTACGAGAGGCATGAAATAGACAAGGGCGAGAAAAGCCGCATAAATCTGTCCTGACACAGTGGAATCAAATCCGAACTTCGCCTGCAGGAACAAAAGGAAGATGGCGAGCATCGTGTAATAGCCGAAACGTTCGCCCGTGTTGGCGAGGGCAAGGACGTATAGGCCGGGAGGTTGGTTTTTAAACATGGGAATATGTTTTTAGTGTTAGATTAGTCAGGTTCGCTTGTGAGGCTTCCCTTGGTGATTCAATCTTTGTTTATGATTCGAGCATCTTGAAGGCGCGGGCATAGTTGTGAATCTGCTTCACCATGGCCACGAGTCCGTTGCTGCGGGTGGGGGAGAGGTGCTCCTTGAGTCCGATTTTGTCAATGAAATAAAGGTCGGCTCCAAGTATTTCATCCGGAGTGCGGTCATCGAGCACTCTCATGAGCAGGGCCACTATCCCTTTCACTATAAGGGCATCGGAATCAGCCTCGAAATGGATTTTGCCGTCGTCACGGCGTTTGGCTGTAATCCACACGCGGCTTTGGCAACCTTCTATCAGGTTCTGGGGAGTTTTCTCGTTTTCCGGGAACTCCGGGAGGGTATTGCCGAGGTCGATGATATAGGCATATCTGTCCATCCAGTCGGTAAGTCCTTCGAATTCCTCGATTATTTCGTCTTGGGTTTCGTTTATGGTCATCGTTTTAACATTTTGCGGGAAGTGTGATGCGGGTGGCACGCCACGCCCCTGTTGAATACAGATGCAAAAGTAATTAAATTCCTCTTAATATACAATAAGAATGTGTCATTGGTAGGAGGTATTGTTGAGTTCCCGGATAAGACGCGAGGAAGAAGGGCGCGTAAGTATGTCGCGGAGTTGTGCCGGAGTGAGGCTCAGGTCGGGTTTGCATTGCTTCGATGCCATGTATTCCTTCGCCGCCTGCAGCAGCCATCTTCCTTCCGGATATTCCGAGGCTTTCTCCATATCGGCCATAATAACCATCAGCCTCCCTTTGCCCACCCAGCATTCGAAGATGAGGGCAAGACGGTAATTGCGTTCTATGTTGTCTATCGGTTCCACAATCGGGTCGAACGTATCCGGAAGTCTGTCGATTATAAGCGGGCGGGAATTGCTCGCCACAGGGAACCATTGCCAGTCGGTGTGGAAGTCTGTGGGGTATCTTGAAAAAAGCGGATGGGAGTCGTCGATTAGAAGTCCCATGGTGCCCGGAGAGGGTTCTTTTTTGATGTTTTCGCAGATTGTGCGGAACATGCGGTAGTTCCAATAATCCGTCTGGAAGAGAGGCCCGAGAGTGGAACGCGAGGTCAAGGCCGTGTCCGGGCAAAGAATCACCCTTTTCCCTTTTGCCAGCAGTTGGAGCGCCTCGTCGAGGTTGCCGGTGACCGTTACGTCTTTCACTTTCTTCATTTCGGAATCTTTCGGGAAAATCCAGATGTCGTAGCTGTTGACGGTCATTCCGTTGTCGGCGGTCAGCGTAAGGGTGGTTTTTTCGGGTTTCTTCACTTCCGGGATTGGAAGATATATCATACCGGCATCGAGAAGACCCTTGTTGCCGTCAACCGTAGTCGTGCCTTGTGCGAACGGCAACGCCCAGTCAACGGTCGAACCGCCGAGGTTGCGGGTGCCGTAGTTTGCGAGTTTGAGCGGAATCTGCGCTATCTCGCCCGACGTGTAGCAGCGTTTCGGAAGCTCGGCCAGAACAGTGAGGTCGGAACACGACTGCCGCCATTCCTCGGGTGTTATGAACCCTTTGGAGTCCATAAAAGCGTCGAGGATACCGACGAGGGCCGTGCCTTGTCCGGGATAGTCCTGAATGTCGAGAAGCTGAAACCCTCCCATGCCGGGGGTGCGCAGGTTCATCTCCATGTCGGCTTTATAGAGGCGTGTGGCCCATTCTCCCGCCGCCTTGAAAAAGCGGTCGCTTTTGCGTAGCGTGCCTGCTTCCTGCGCCCTCTTCCTGAACGTTGCGAGATTATCGGGACGAAGCACGCCGGTGTATTTGCTTGTGTCTGTGAAATCGGGATAGAACTGATATTGGCCCGTTTCATGACCTATGACCGGCACCGGCGATTTGGCGATGGCCCGCGAGAAATTGGTTTTCGTATTGGGATATGTGGAGTTCATGATTCCGCCGTTGTCAGCGTCGGCAAACGAAAAGGATGCGCGCGCGTGGGTGGAAAAACCTTCCCCTCCGCCAACTCGGCAGGTCACGAGAAAGTCCTCGCCCGGGATGTGACCGTTCCATCCGAGATAGATGTTCGAACCGTAGGTGGCGAGCAACCCCGGAACCGTCTCCCTTGCCTTGTCGATGAATTCTTTCATTATAGCGGTGTCGCCCCAGAGCTCGTTGCCTATGGCGAACATGGTGAACGACGGATGGTGGGAATATGCCTTCAGGATGGCTTCCATATCTTCGTCGAGAAAATCGATGAGAGGCTTAGTGTCTTTGTCGATTTCTCCCCATATCGTCAGTTCCGGCTGCAGATACACGCCCTCTTCATCAGCTGCGGCGAAGCATGCCTCCGGTGGGCACCACGAATGGAATCTGACGTGGTTTATACCGTAGCCCTTGATTGTCTTGAAATATTTGCGCCAAGACTCGATGTCCATAGGCACGTGGGCGGTCAGTGGCCATACGCATGCGTCGTGCCTGCCTCGGAGGAAAGTCGTTTCTCCGTTTATCGTGAATTGGGTGCCGGAAGTGGCAAATTCACGGAGTCCGGTCTTGATTTCACGTTCGTCGAGCGTGTTTCGCGATGTGTCGGTAATTGCTACCCTTATATCATGGAGGGCAGGCGACCATTCGCTCCAAAGCGGGGCGTTTTCCCCCATTGGGAGCGTGATGTCGAATCTTCCGGACGATTCGGCGGCGAGGTGTTGGTTAGATCGGAAGAGCGG
>CABRKI010000038.1 GCA_902471455.1 uncultured Porphyromonadaceae bacterium
TTGTGTAGGTATCGGTTCTGATTATGCGTCGGCCTTGGCTGCGGCACCACGTGCGGCACGTGTGAGCTGTACGGCGCAAACCACTGCGTTCTTGGCGTTCATGAGCTCGAGGCCCTCGAAGTGGAGGTCGCCTACGGCAAGGCTCTTGCCGAGTCCGAGCGTGTCAACGTTCACTACAAGACGCTCGGGAATCTGGTCATACAAAGCCTTAACTTTAAGCTTACGCATTGAGAGAGTGAGCTTACCACCGGCTTTCACACCCTCGGCATGACCCTCGATCTGAACGGGAACTTCCATTACGATAGGTTTCTCATGACCTACCTCGAGGAAATCGAGATGAAGGATGGTGTCTTTTACAGGCTGGAACTGAATCTCTTTCAGAACAGCCTTGCGAACCTCGCCGTTGAGGTTAATGTCAATCTCGAAAATATCGGGAGAATAGATGAGCTTGCGCACATCCTCGTTCTTAACAACGATGTCAGTGGTGATAAGACCACGCTTGCCATCAACGTCAACCACTTTCTCGCCGGCTTTCAACGGACCGTCGTAAGGAAGGTCAACATGTTTGCCACCATTGAGGACTGCAGGGATTTTGCCCTCTGCACGCAAAGCCTTTACAGACTTCTTGCCAAGCTCTACACGGGGCTCGGCATTGAGTTCGAATTTCTTCATTGTTGTTTAATTGTGTTACTCAAAATAAGTTATGCTCCGGCGCAACCGCCTTCGGGGAGCCGCCTCCGTCATCCCAGACAACCTCGGCAACAGATTTCCCATCACACGTTTTTGCTCAAAAGCGTTGCAAAATTACAAAAAAAAATCCAACCTCGCAAATATTTCAGGCTCAACGAATCACTTGTTGTAGTGGTTCATTGCAAAAGCCGCCCCCGAAAGGCAGAACGCTTTGACGGCTTCACCGGCTTTCTTCAGTTTTTCCGGAAGTTCTTTCTGTTCTTCCGGCGGAAATTTGCCAAGCACAAAATCAATCTGCCCTCCTCGCGGGAAATCGTTGCCTACGCCGAATTTCAACCTTGCATAATTCTGGGTGCCAAGTTGCTCGGCGATATTCTTCAATCCGTTGTGGCCCGCATCCGACCCGCGCTCCCTTATCCTCAGATGTCCGAACGGCAACGAAATGTCGTCAACTATCACGAGAAGGTTTTCGAGTGGAAGCTTCTCCTTGTTCATCCAAAACCTCACGGCAACTCCGCTAAGGTTCATAAACGTAGATGGTTTAAGAAGCATAAGTTCGCAATTCTTAACCTTCACCACCGCCATGTCGCCATAACGGCATGAAGAAAACGGAACTCCGGCAGCCTCTGCCATGGCATCGCCCACCATGAAACCCGCGTTATGTCTCGTCCCCTCATATTCCGGGCCTATGTTGCCCAGACAAACTATCAGAAATCTTTTCACGTCTTCAGTCAGTTCTTTTTTCTTATTTCCCGGTTTATCTCCGGAGCCGAAAAGACGGCTTATCATCCATTTAATCATCGTCTTCATCATCGTCTTCCCAGTCGAGGAAGAATGAATCGGCATAACTCTCCTCCTTGAAACGCGACAATTCGCGGCTGTCGCGTTTGGTAGGTCTTCCGAGACCTTTCTGACGGTCAACGAATCCGGAAATCTTTGTCATCTCGAGCAGGTCGTATTGCGACTTGGGAGTAAGGTTCTCAAGATATTCCGGCACAAGCCTCGCCCCCAGTCTGTTGGAAGCGATCTGCACCACGCGGAACGTATATGTTATCGGCGGCTTCTTGACGTCGATAATATCGCCGGGCTTTATCATACGCGACGGCTTTATAGTAACGCCGCCGATTGTCACCCTTCCTTTCTTACACGCATCGGTGGCTATGGTGCGGGTTTTGAAAACCCTCATACACCATAGCCACTTGTCGATTCTTTCTTCTGCTTTAGGCATAAGTTTCAGTTATCTTTTCATTTATCAGAGGTACGTTCGAGAAGAAGCACTGTCTCTCCCTGGTTGTTGAGAAGAGCCACCCTGCCCTCTTTAAGCGGCTTTGCCTTGGAGGCTTCCTCAAGGGCTACCACAAGTTGGGTCTCATAATTCGGGTCAGGACATGCCATCCTTGTCAAACCGATTTGCTGGAAAGAAATGGAATTGGCGGCGTCCATATCGGTTTCGAGAGAACCGTTTAGGATATTGCACCCGGTGTTGCCATGCACCTTCCCTTCATCAACGTCAATCACCATCTTCATATCCGGCACGTTCACAGCCGTACCGTCTATTTCCTTCACGAGCCAAGTGCCGTTAAGGAATTGGAAATTCTGGTGCATCAGCCCCATTACAGGGTTATGGTCGGCATCATAGAGCGTAAGGTAATAGTCGTCACCGTTAAGCCGCCATGTGTAATAATGTGCGGCGGCAAGGGCTGCGTTCACCTCGATATCCGTGATGTCGGGTAAGCCGCACGCCATCATGGTCGTGGCCATATCAGAGAAGACCAACGTGGAGTCAGCCGGATTATACTGATAGCCGCCGTTGATTATGTTGCAACCGTTGTTGCCGTACACTCTCTTTTGGTCTGGCACAAATTTAAGGTAAGGCGCAGTCTCACCGACGGCAGGCTTGCCGTTGACGGTCTCTATAGCCCAATCGCCTTTAACCACCCCTTTCGAAAGTTCTTCCGAAGTATATACGGCAGACACAGGCTGCACAATCTTTTCACGGTCAGTAGGAAGCACGGCTTCCTTCTTCACATCTTTTTCATCAGAGCTCTTAGTTTGCAAGCTCTTGCAGGCACCGAAAGGAAGCATAGCCACCAACATCATCGGCGCGACAAATTTGGTTATAGTTTTCATCTCGTAATTTCTTTATTGAGATTAACGCAGTTCTGTCCGGTTTAAAAAGGAACCGTATCAAGCTGCAAATTTAACAATAATTTTACTTTCTTTAAAACGTGTTTCGATTCCGGCTGAGCGACAGCCGCCATCGTTCAGTCACCCCAATGCCGTCTGAGCGGATATTTCGTAGGACGAAGCAGCAGGCGCAGCGATGAAGAATATGTGAAATAATTCCATATCCAGTTTAGAAGCACCGTTGTTTTGTTTCTCATTCCCAACAGCGAAAGGAGATGTATCGCCATCCATGCCAACCACGCCCAAAAACCGGAAAAAGAATTATGCGGAAGGTCGGCCACGGCCTTGTTCTTGCCCACGGTTGCCATCGAGCCCTTGTCGCGGTATCTGAACTCATGCACGAAAGTCCCTTCGTTCAGGTTTTTTGCAAGGTTCTCCCCCTGTTGTATCGCGGGCTGTGCCATCTGTGGATGTCCCCGGGGATAGTCGTCGCTCACCATGCACGCAATATCCCCTATCGCCATAACGTCACGAAGCCCTTTTACCCTATTGAATGAATCGACGGCAATCCTGCCTCCCTTGAGCAAACATTCCTCAGGGAGTCCAGGCATCGGCTCCCCTTTCACTCCGGCAGTCCATATCAAAGTCTCCCAATATTCTTTAGAGCCATCTCCAAATATGGCGTGTTTATACTTATATTCTTTTAAAGAGGTGTTGAGCCTCACATCAACCATCAACTCTTTGAGATATTCCAATGCTTTTTTTGACGACCTCTCCCGCATCGCCCCGAGAAGTTTCCCCGTCCCCTCCACGAGAGTGATGCGAAGGTCGTCGGGCGAAAGTTCAGGATATTCCTTGGGGATTACATATTTTTTCATCTCGCCGAGTGCACCGGCTATTTCAACACCCGCCGGGCCGCCGCCCACCACCAGGAAACTCAGCAGTTCTTTTCTTCGTTCAGGGTCGCTGCACATCGCGCCGCGCTCAAGACGGTCGAGTATTTCGTCTCGCGTATGGCATGCCTCCGCCACCGTCTTTATGCCGAAAGTGGTGCTCGAAAGATAATCCATGCCGAAATAATTATTGGTCGAGCCGGCGGCTATCACAAGTTTGTCATAAGCAAGCGTCTCATAGCTTGTGGTGACGGTCTTGGCTTCCACATCGATATTTTTCACGTGTCCCATGTGATACGTCACGTTCTTATGCTTTGCAATCTCTCGCCTAAGAGGGAAACAGATATTGGCCGATGCAAGGCCTGAAGAAGCTACCTGATAGAACAATGGCGGGAAACAATGAAAATTGTTTCTGTCGATAAGCATCACTCGATATTTACCTTTGTCAAGATGCTTCACAAGATTTAGTCCGGCGAAACCGCCTCCTATAACTATAATATTTTCCATATATAAGCAAGTATGAGTTGCGAACCAGCGGCAGATGGGTCAATCCATCCGCCACACACCTATATATAGAAAACGATTCCCTTATGGCTTGGTTCAGAACGGGCGTTATTATTCCTTATCTTCTACACAACGACCTCAGACGGCAAAGCGCACATGCTTCCATGTCGTCAGGGGCAGCGAACGACGGATTGTCGAAGATTCCGTCGAGCAACGCTTCCATACCTTCGGAAAACTCTGTGCCATAATCACCGAAACCTTCAACCGTTTCACCCCCTATCACAGGAAGGCGTTCCTCCCCGTTATGGATTTTCGGAACATCATAGATTTCAAGCCTCACATCTTTCGGCGACACGACGTTTCCCGGACGTTTGCCAAGCAACCATGCATAAGTGAAAAGCTGGAAAATCTGCTCGCTTTCGTATCCCCCCTCGAGCACTTCGCCGAAACTTTCCGCCTCAAGTTTTATCCTGCCTGTCTTATAATCTACAATTCGCAGTCTTTTCCTGCCGTTTTCCTCGATTTCGTCAAGGCGGTCGATGGCAAACTTGAAATTTACCGTGCGTCCCGAAGGAAGGCTTATCCTGAGACGCTCGGAAATCTCGCAGCCATATATTCTGAAAGGGGCAAGCGCCCTGTCATGCTTCATCACCATCAAAGCCTGACGGGCTATCTGCCTCGCCACAATAGCCGCCCCTCCCGACAAAGGGGTGTCAAGTCCCTCTGCCGGAAGGTTGAAATGCAATCTGTTGACAATCCTTGTCACAAGTCGCCACAATCCCTCACGGTCCCTTATTAGAGCGTCAAGTGTAGAAGGCTGCATCATAACGGGAATATCAAGATATTTTCCCCTTTTCCCTTCAGGAAGATAAAGTTCAAGCATGAGGTCGTGGAGAATGTTCCCGGCGGCGATTGAGTCGATATATTCCGTCGGTTCCGGGTCGGTGTTTATGCCCATCACCGTTTGAAAAAAGAACCTCACCTGGCATTCCCTGTATGCATTCAGGGAGGAGGCTGAAAAATTCATGCCGTCTTTTTCCTTCGTAAACTCCTCCAGACGTTTTTTGATATCGGAAGTCTTTGCCACCGACGGGTCGTGGGGCTCCTTGCCCGAAAGTATGAACTTCCAGTCTTCCTCCACAAGGATATCTTTTGCGAAAAGATGTCGGAGCTGGAGAATATAGCGCGACACGTCGCCGCTCCTCATGCCTCCCCCGGAACGCGCGTCATAAACCATCGTCACCTCTTTCGCCCTACTTATCATGCGATAGAAATAATACGCGAATATCCCTTCGGCATAGTTGGAAGGCGGCATGCCGAAAGCCCGACGGAGCGTGTCGGGAATAAAACTTCGGGTCCGCGCCCTCATCGGGAGCACCCGCTCGTTAGCAGAAAGGATAAAGATATAGTCGAAGTCGATGGAACGTGTTTCGAGCATACCCATCACCTGGAGCCCCGTGAGTGGTTCCCCTTCAAAGCCTACGGTTTCACCGGCAATAAGACGGTCAACCAAACGGAACACGGTAGCCGCCTTCATCGCAACGGGATATTCTTCCAGAAGCTCGCCTATCCTTCTGAGCGAGTCTCTGTAAACCTCTATATGCGAAACCTCGAGCCTTGATTTTATCATGGTGTCTTCTTTGCCGGGCAACGCCTCCGCCACTTTCGACAAGACCCCGTCAAGATATGCCACGACCTCCGACGGGGAGCAATCGGGCGAAGGCCCCGCAAGCATTTCGGCGGCTTCGGCTGAAAGGGCGGCAAGTTCGGTGCGTGTCACCACAGCCTTGTGGTGGCGGTCGATAAATCCGTTGACAGCGTTGACTACGGCGGTTGAGAAACATGCATGCGAAAAAGGATGGGCAAGAAAGAGCCTCAGGTCGCGGTGATAGAAAGCCTGTTCGCCCGACTTTGTACGCATATTATGAAACAACCGGCGCAAAAGCGTCACAAAAGGCACCACCGAAGTGAGCCTTATGGAATAACCCATCGTGAGGTTGACATCGCCCATGCCGTCAGGAAGCGAATAGAGCATCGGGAGCAAAAGGTTTTCGTCGGGAAGCACCACCGCCACCTTGGCATTGCGGAATTCCCCCGAATCAAGTCGTTTCCCGAGTTCTCCAAGCAACGTTCCGGCAATCTTCACCTGCGCCGAGTTTGACGGCGACGCAGCTACCCTCAACCTTTGAGGCAAGCTGTCGGTGTCGCTCCTTTTAAGAGCGGGAAGAGCCCATGACGGACATGGGAACGACTTTATGTTGGCATTCACGAATCGTGAGGCGGAATTTACGCTCCGGCTTAACACCGGCCCGGTCGCGTCCCAGAAAAAGTCGGCATACGAATCCATTCCCGGATAAGGGGCGGCATCACGCAGTTCACTGAAAATGGCATTCTCAACCGTGCTGAGTGCATTAAACCCGACTGCCACCACCTTTTTATATGGGAGCACGTCCCTGCCCTTCTGGCGAAGACGCTCAAGTGCGAGCCGATAGTTACCACCGGAAGTCGAAAGCCCTCTCTCTTCCAAACGCCGGTTAAGGCCGTCATACAACGGCGCCATAATCCTCCACAAATGAAGAAACTTTTTCTTCACGTCTGACAGGTTGCCCTCCTCCCCTTCGAAATTCTTCCAAAAAATATTCGGGTCGCCCACATCGGTTCTTCCGAAATACTCCTCCATCACCCGCTTCTGTTCCTCGGTGAGGAAGTTGGTGGCGATTTCACGGAAGTCTTTCACATTCTTGAAAATTTCCTCCGGGTCAACGAGATATTGGTCAACCTCGTTGAAATCGGAAAGCACCGTCTCCCCCCATCCTCTGAACGAATCGAATTCCACCCCCTCGGGGTCGTCCGGCTCAGAAATGCCGAGGATGTCGCGATATGCCTCATATAGAAGGAAGATAAGGTCAAGGCGCGACGCCACAACCCTGCCGGATATATCCGCCACAAATTCTGTGATTGACTTCACTTCGGGGGCAAGCATCACCCTGCGGTCGCATTCCTCCTGAAGATATTTAAGGAAGAACGTGCCGCTTCGCTTGTTGGGGAAGAGGAAACAGAATTCGGAGAGGTCCGGATAGCGCGACATATATGCCGACGCAACTGATTTCAAGAACGGTATCATAGTCCAAAATTAATAAAAAAACACCAATTTTAGGTACAAATCCGTCAAAAGAGAATTATCACATGTTTTAAGGGGAAGAAGACATCCTTTTAATTTGCACCTTTCATCCTAATTTGGTATTTTTGCAGAAAGAAAATCAACCTACATGAAATTTGCAGACATAGCCGGACACGCCGACACCATCGAAGCCTTGAGGCAAATGGCAGATTCCGGGAAAATTCCCCATGCCATTCTCCTCTCCGGAATATCCGGAATCGGAAAGTTCAGGCTGGCGAGGGCGTTTGCACAATACGTACACTGCTCCAACCGCCATGACGGCGATTCTTGCGGCATGTGTCCTTCATGTCTTCAGCATCAGAAACACAACAACCCCGACCTTCATTTCATCTATCCGGTGGTGAAACGCGACGGTTGTTCCGTCTCTACCGATTATATAGAGCCTTGGAAAGAGATGATTTCGGAATGGAGCTACATGCCTCCCGAAAAATGGAACGACCTCATACAGGCAGGCAACTCGCAACCCGCGATTTTCGTGAACGAAAGCGAAGACATCATCTCCCGCGCTTCACTGTCTGCATTTCAGGAGGACTACAAGATTTTCCTTATATGGCTTCCGGAGAAACTACGCGTGGAAGCTGCCAACAAGCTTCTGAAGATTATAGAGGAGCCGTTTGAAGACACGCTTTTCATACTTGTCAGCAACGATGACTCAAAACTGCTCCCCACCATTTTTTCCAGAACACAGCGGTTTAATATGCGTCCCCTCTCCGGCACTGATATTGCCTCTCATCTCTCTTCGACGAAAGGCGTCGGGAAAGAATTGGCCGACGCCGCATCGCGCATAGCCGAAGGAAGCATGGGAAAAGCAGAGGCGCTTGCATGCCATCCCGACGAAATCATGGAATTTTCCGACCTTTTCAAGGAAACCATGAGAATGGCTTACGGTCTAAAGGCGCAGGCGCTTAAAGCCATCTCAGAGAGATGCGCGTCGATGGGGAGGGAAAAACTGCTGAGATTCCTTTCCTATTGCTCGAGAATGGTGAGGGAAAACTTCATCTACAACATGAAGATGCCTCAGATTTCCCTCATGACGCCCGACGAGGAGCAATTCAGTTTCCGTTTCTCGCCGTTTATCCACGAAGGCAACGTGGAGACGCTTTCGTCGGAGATTTCCAGGGCGGCGACAGACATCGAAAGGAATGCCAACGCAAAAATAGTAATGTTCGACCTCATGCTTCTCCTATCACAAGGGGTCAGGACTCCGAAACCAGCCGTCCTCCCCTTATAGTACAGACCAACATAAAACCTAAAAATAGACAACACTTTATTTTCTTTTGAAATAACAAAATTAATTTTCTAATGAAACCTACACTCTTTATCCTTGCTGCCGGCATGGGCAGCCGCTACGGAGGTCTCAAACAGCTCGACGGACTTGGCCCGAGCGGAGAGACCATTATGGACTATTCCGTTTACGACGCGCTTCGCGCCGGCTTTGGAAAAATCGTGTTCGTAATCCGTCATGATTTCGAACAGGAATTCCGCGACAAAGTCATCTCCAAATATGAAGGACACGTGCCCGTAGAGGTTGTATTCCAGGACATCAACGACATTCCCGGAGGCTACAAACCCAATCCCGAACGCAAAAAACCATGGGGCACCAACCATGCGGTGCTTATGGGCAAGGATGTCATCAAAGAACCGTTTGCCGTAATCAACGCCGACGACTATTACGGAGCCGACAGTTTCAGAATCCTTGCCGATTTCCTCCGTTCGGTGGAAGGGAAGAAAAACTGCTATTGCATGATTGGCTTCAATGTTGAGAACACCCTCAGCGAAAACGGCGGTGTGTCACGCGGCCTTTGCGAAGTGGATGCCGAAGGAAACCTCACCGGAGTGACCGAATGCCACGGCATCGAGCGTAAAAACGGCAAACTCATCCAGGTGGTTGACGAAAAAGAAGTTTCCTTCCCCGAAGGCGCTCCCGTGTCGATGAACATGTGGGGATTCACACCCGACTATTTCGACTATTCTGTAGAGTCGTTCCTCCGCTTCCTTGAGAAAAACCACGACGAACTTAAAGCCGAATTCTATATCCCCACCGTAGTCAACGAACTTATCCAGGACGGCAAAATCCAGCTCAAGGTGCTTCCCACCCCGTCGAAATGGTTCGGAGTGACCTATGCCGCCGACCGTCCCGCTACGGTGGCACAGTTCCAGAAACTCGTTGACGAAGGCCTGTATCCGGCAAAACTTTTCTAATTGAAAAAAACGACACTGAAATGAAAGAGAAAATTCTTGTCACCGGAGGCACCGGATATATAGGTTCCCACACCACCGTCGAACTGCAGAAAGCAGGCTACGAGGTTGTTATCATCGACAACCTCTCGAACAGCAACGAAGGCGTGCTTGACGGCATCGAGGCAATTACAGGCATCCGCCCCACATTCGTGAAAGGAGATTGCACCGACATCGAGACGCTCCGTAAGCTCTTCAAAGAGAATCCCGGCATCAAGGGAATCATCAACTTCGCAGCCTCCAAAGCCGTAGGCGAGAGCGTGCAGAAGCCTCTCCTCTACTATCGCAACAACCTCAACACCCTCATCAACCTCCTCGAGCTTATGCCCGAATTTGGAGTTGAAGGAATCGTGTTCTCCTCTTCATGCACCGTTTATGGAGAACCCGACAAAAATCCTATCGACGAAACAGCTCCCATCAAGCCTGCAACTTCACCCTACGGCAACACAAAACAGATTTCCGAGGAAATCATTGAGGATTATGTGAAAAGCGGCGCTCCCATCAAGAGCATACTTCTCCGCTATTTCAACCCCATCGGCGCACATCCCACGGCCCTTATCGGTGAACTTCCACTCGGCGTTCCGCAGAACCTCGTGCCTTACCTCACGCAGACCGCTGCGGGAATCCGCAAGGAACTTACCGTATTCGGCGACGACTACAACACCCCCGACGGGAGCTGCATCCGCGACTACATCGACGTTGTAGATTTGGCAAAAGCACACGTAATCGCCATGAAGCGTATGCTTGAAAACAAAGACACCGACCCTGTAGAGATTTTCAACCTCGGCACCGGACGCGGACTCTCCGTGCTTGAACTCATCAACGCTTTCGAAGAGGCTACCGGCGTACCGGTTCCCCATAAAATCGGACCCCGCCGCGCCGGCGACATCGAGAAAATATGGGCGGAACCCACCAAAGCCAACGAGGTGCTCGGCTGGACCGCCGAAGCCGACATCAAAGACACCATGCGCAACGCCTGGGCATGGCAATGCCACGTTGCCGAGAAGAAGTAATTCTTCCTCTGACTATAAAAATGCCGCGGAACGACATCGTTTCGCGGCATTTTTATGACTTCAGGGATGCTAAAACGGCATCTTCCGGTTAAATTTATCTGAATTTGCGCCCCATCTGGGCCTTTGCCTGCTTAAGCTGGCCCATCATCTTCATCGGATTCTTCATGTTTGAAGCGGCACGCATCATCTTCCTGGTGTCTTCGAACTGCTTGATAAACTTGTTGACGCTCTGCAGGCTCGTACCGGAACCTTTGGCTATGCGTTGACGGCGGCTCGCGTTAAGCACCTCAGGATTATGACGTTCGTAAGGGGTCATGGAGTTGATTATAGCCTCAATCGAATTGAAAGCGCTGTCGTCGATATCGATATCCTTGATAACTTTCCCTACACCGGGAATCATAGACGCAAGTTCCTTTATATTACCCATCTTCTTAATCTGATGGATCTGGTTGAGGAAGTCTTCAAAATCGAATTTATTCTTCTTGATTTTCTCCTGAAGACGTTCAGCCTCTTTCTGGTCATATAATTCCTGGGCACGTTTTGCAAGTTCCACAATGTCGCCCATGCCGAGGATTCGGCTTGCCATACCTTCCGGATTGAACTCCTGGATATCTTCAAGCTTCTCGCCCGTACCGATATATTTTATAGGCTTTTCAACCACCGAACGGATGGAGAGCGCAGCACCGCCACGGGTGTCGCCGTCAAGCTTGGTGAGCACGACCCCGTCGAAATCAAGCCGCTCGTTAAATTCCCGGGCGGTGTTGACTGCGTCCTGACCGGTCATCGAATCGACCACAAAAAGCGTCTCCTGCGGCCTTACGGCATCTTTAATGGCAGCAATCTCTTTCATCATCTCCTCATCCACCGCAAGACGGCCGGCGGTGTCTATCACTACGAGGTCAAGATGGTTGCGCTTAGCCTCGGCTATACCGTTCAGTGCAATCTCCACAGGATTCTTGTTGCCCTCTTCCGTATAAACCGGCACCTCTATGCTCTCGCCGAGCACTTTCAGCTGCTCGATGGCAGCAGGACGGTAAACATCGGCAGCCACAAGCAGCGGGCGCTTCCCTTTCGAAGATTTAAGCTTACGGGCAAGCTTGCCGGAGAAAGTGGTTTTACCGGATCCCTGCAGACCCGACATAAGGATGACGGTAGGGTTGCCCGAAAGGTTAAGCGGAGCTTCCTTGCCCCCCATGAGGGAAGTAAGCTCGTCATGGACAATCTTAATCATCAGCTCCTTAGGTTTCAAGGCATTAATCACGTTCTGGCCCAAAGCCTTCTGCTTCACGGTGTCGGTAAACGTCTTCGCAACCTTATAGTTGACGTCGGCATCAAGGAGAGCGCGACGCACGTCTTTCAGGGTTTCGGCTATATTGATTTCGGTGATTCTGCCTTCGCCTTTAAGAATCTTAAACGACCTCTCAAGCCTATCGGATAAGTTTTTAAACATCTATATTATTCTTTATTTCAAGTTAAATTCTGGCTCAGCGTCTTTCGACGGATGGAATTGTCATTACAGCCTGTTGGTTGCGGTGTCGGGAAATATCACGCTGGGTCGGAAGCTTTTAGCCTCTTCAGGCGTCATCTGTGCATAAGCCATGATTATCACCACGTCGCCGGGCTGCACCTTTCGTGCAGCCGCGCCGTTAAGACAAATCACTCCGCTGCCCTCCTCGCCGGCAATAGTATAGGTGTCAAACCTCTCTCCGTTGTTATTATCCACAATCCACACTCTCTCGCCCTCAAGGATATTGGCAGCCTTGAGCAGGGCGCTGTCGATCGTGATGCTGCCGATGTAGTTCAGATTCGCCTCCGTCACGGTGACGCGGTGAATCTTTGATTTCATCATCTCTATCAACATGTCTCTTCTCTATTTAAGAAGTAGGATTATTTTGGAAGACGGTAAGCGATATTGTCGATAAGACGAACCTTTCCGCAATATACAGTGATACACCCTACCACCCATGGAGATTCTTCCCATTCGTCGATGGCGGCAAGGGTTCTTGCGTCAACAATCTCGAAATATTCCACCTTTAATCCGGGAATGGCGTCAAGGCGTTCCACAACGGTGTCGTGTGTAGCACTGACGGAATGAGAAAGGCTATATTCTACACTGTCCCTAAGTGCTGCATGGATTTCGGGAGCTATCTTGCGTTGGCCGGGGGTAAGGAGCGCGTTGCGGCTTGAAAGCGCAAGACCGTCGTCGGCACGCTTTATCGGACATGCCACAATATCCACCTTTATACCTTCGCTCTTTATCATATTACGTATCACAGCTATCTGCTGGAAGTCCTTCTCACCGAAATATGCCCTGTCTGGCTCCACGATGCGGAAAAGGAGACTTACAATCTGCGCCACGCCTTGGAAATGGCCCGGACGGTATTTACCTTCCATAACCTCGGCTGCCATTCCAAGGTCGAACACATGTTGTGGTTGCGCGGAAGGACCTCCCGGATAAATCTCCTCTACCGACGGCGCGAAAACCGCAGCAGCGCCCGCTTCGGCAAGCAGGCGGAAATCGTCTTCCTCCTTGCGTGGATAGGAGGCAAGGTCGTCCGGATTATTGAACTGGGTCGGATTTACAAACACGCTCACTATGGCGACAGAATTTTCCGCCACGGCTTTTTCAACGAGCGAGATATGTCCGGCATGAAGGGCGCCCATCGTTGGCACCAGGCCTATCGATGCCCCGCGTCCTCTCTGGGTTGCCACAAAGTCGCGTACATCGCTGACTGTTCTTAATATTATCATTGCCCTTGTTTTCTTGTCCGGCCCCCACGCCTGCCTGCATCTGTAGGTCGCACCGAGGCTATGGGACCGGTATGAAAAAGTTTGGTTGTATCGGTGTCTGCATTTGGCGACACCCTGATTTCAAGGTGCAAAATTAATGAATTCTTCACAATCTCGCCAACCATTGAACTGAAAAAAGCCTCTTCTATCTTAAAGTTATTTAAAAAATTGTATGCCGAAAGCCAAAAACGCCCGGAATCCGCAAAAAATTTATTAACTTTGCACATTCCAAAGTCCACCCATCCGGCTCTTGTCTTGTCGGTGACGTGGCATATTTCCCGGACACCACGCTCCGGAAGAATTCAAGTAGCATGACAAACAACAACCGCATTCTATTCATCAGTCAGGAAATCGCCCCATACCTGCCGGCTGAGCCTGCCGCCTCCCTCGGAAGAAGCCTACCTCAGAACATGCAGGAACGTGGCTTTGAAGTAAGGACTTTCATGCCTAAGTTCGGCAGCGTCAACGAACGCCGCAACCAGCTTCACGAAGTAATCCGCCTCAGCGGAGTCAACATCATTATCGACGACAACGACCATCCCCTTATCATTAAGGTGGCGTCGCTCCAACCTTCGAGAATACAGGTCTATTTCATCGACAACGACGACTATTTCCAGAAGCTCGACAGCGACTCCGACGCCGTGGGCAGCAACCGTCCCGACAACGACGAGCGTGCCATATTTTTTGCACGCGGCACCATGGAGACTGCGAAAAAACTCCGTTGGGACCCGAAAGTTATACTTTGCTCAGGATGGATCACAGCCCTCGTTCCGATGTATCTGAAAAGGATGTATAACGACGACCCCTCTTTCAAGGGCTCGAAAATGGTTTATCAGGTTATGCCCGGCAAATTGGAGTTGCCCGTAGATGAAAGATTCCTCACCAAGCTTAAGGCCGACGGCATTTCATCGCGCGACATAAAGAAATTCTCCGCCCTCGTCCACGACACCGACCTCCTCCACCGCATGGCAATCGACTTCTCACATGCCGTTATATTCCAGGATTCCGATGCCTCGCCGGAATTGGTGGAATATGTAAAGGAGAGCGGAAAGCCATATCTCACCGCTGAAAAGGCGCAATCCGGCCCCGACGCTTATGCAGATTTCTTCAAATCGCTCTGACATTTTTATTAACGCTATCTATTTCCACGAAATATGAAGACTTCACGTCTGTTGCTACCTCTATCGGCATTGGTCCTCGCCCTGGGAAATTTCGCCTGTGACGACGACGTAAGCCCCATCGGAGGCTCAATAACGAAAGGAGAGGCTACAATCTCCATCGACACCACTCTCTTCGACCTGAAGGCAACCCCCGTTGTCAACGACCGCTTCGACGCGCGCTCGGGAGCGCTGATGCTCGGATGTATCGACGTGCCGGAATACGGCAGGCTCGACTGCTCATTCGTAACGAGGCTTATGTGCGTCACCAGCCTCCCCGCCGCCGACACGATTCCTCAGGAAAGGGTGGATTCCTGCATCCTGCGTCTCGGAATGTCGAGATACAGCTTCACGGGAGACTCGCTGGCACCACAGCAGCTTTCCGTGTATAAACTCACCAAGCAGCTCCCCTCCGATATAAGCAACGATTTCGTGCCCGCTCCCGGTGAATATTACGACCCTTCGTCGCCTCTCGGAAAGAAAACCTTCACGGCTTCCAACATGGGCGTCGAAGATTCCCTTATCAACAAGAATTATAACAATTACTTTAATAATTCTGTCCCGGTGCTCGTCGATGTTAAACTTCCCGACAGCATGGCGAAAAGCATTTTTAAGGATTACAAAGAGAATCCCCAAATTTTCCAATGGCCGGAGACTTTCGCCAAGGAATATCTGCCGGGACTCTACGTAGAATCCACTTTCGGCAACGGTTGCCTTGCTGATTTTTCAGTGCTTCAGGTCATCGTCTATCATCATAATATCCGTACAACGACATCTACGGTTGACGGTGAAACCGTCACGACCACCACGGATGTGCCGGTATCTTCGGTTGTTTTCTCAAACGCCCCGGAGGTGTTGAGCAGCAACAACATTTCCTACACGGTGTCTGACCAAATCAAAAACCGCATAGCGCAAGGGGAAACCATCATCACAACTCCAGGCGGATATGTTTCGAAATTTAAATTCCCGGCAAAAGAGATTATCGAAAAATATAAAGACAGCGAACGCAATCTTTCCATCATCAGCGGACTTTCAATGTCGATTCCGGCAGAAGTGGTTGAAAACGACTATGGTCTCGGCATAGCCCCTTATATGATGGTCATCAAGACTTCCGAAATAGATAAATTCTTTGCCGAAAATAAAATACCCGACAATAAGACATCGTTCTACGCACAATATGACTCTACCAACAAACGGTATTATTTCGGTGCGTTGAGGACTTACCTCCTTGATTTGATTGAAAAAGGTACGATTACTGACGATGACGTCGATTTCTCCTTGATTCCGGTGCAGATTTCAACGGAAAGCAACGATTCGTATTACAATACCACCACCTACGTCACCAAGTGCGTGCCTTATACTTTCTATCCGACGATGACCAAGCTCGACACCAAAAACGCGCAGATTGTGTTTACTTTCTCTTCGCAGGTGATTGACTGAGCATTCTGGCGCGAGGTTCTTAAACGATAAAAACATTTACGTATAACAACATGTTTTTTCAGACTGTACTATTCAGCCTCATCACGTTTATAACAGGGGCGGATTCTATAGGCTCCGCCCACAAGGCGGAGCTTTTGTTTGCCGGCGACGCCATGCAGCATCAGGCTCAACTCGACAGGGCGAAAGAGCTTGGCGGGGGCAACGGATATGACTATTCCGATTGCTTCACGCTCATAGCCCCCACGGTCACAAAGGCGGACTATGCCGTGTGCAACCTTGAGGTGCCTCTCGGAGGCGGCCCTGACTATACGGGCTATCCCTGTTTCAGCGCACCCGACTCTTACGCCGAGGCTCTGAAAGATGCGGGGTTCGACATGATGCTCACAGCCAACAACCATTGCCTCGACCGTCGCGACAAGGCCGCCAGACGCACGCTAAAGGCTCTCGACAGGATAGGGCTCGACCATATCGGCACCTATCATGACGCCGCCCAACGCGATTCCCTGGTGCCTTTTATAAAAGACATAAAAGGATTCAAGATAGGCTTCCTTAACTATACCTACGGCACAAACGGCATACTACCGCGTGAAGGCACGGAAATCGCCCTGATTGACAAAGACAAGATGGCGAAAGAGATTGCCTTGACAAAAAACGCCGGTGCGGAAATCATCGTCGTGGCGATGCATTGGGGCATTGAATACGTGCTTCTTGAAAACGGGGTTCAGAGAAGCCTTGCCGATTTTCTCGTTGACCAAGGCGTTGACCTTATAATCGGCGGACATCCCCACGTGATCCAACCGATGAAAGTGGTCCGCAACGAAAAAGAAGGCAAAGATGTGCTCGTGGTCTATTCCCTTGGCAATTTCATATCCAATATGAAAACGGCCGACACTCGTGGCGGAGCGTTGGTCAGGGCCACCATCGTCCGCGATAAAGACGGCAAGGCTCGTTTCAGCCATGCCGACTACGACACTTTCTTCTCTGCAAAACCTGCCGGAGGGAAATCCAATTTCAAGATAATCCCGTCCTGGATGCCGGAGCATATCCCCGCCGGACAGAAAGCCCATTGGGAAATTTTCGACCGTGGAGCACAGAAGATTTTCGACCGCCACAACGTCAACGTGCCGAGACGACATAAATAGCCCTTATCAACCTCCTTCCAATATAACCCGACAAGCAAAATCAAAACTGAATCGATATCAGACCGACTATGATACAGGTAAATAATCTCACGATGCAATTCGGAAAGCGCACGCTATTTTCCGATGTAAATCTTACTTTCACCCACGGCAACTGCTACGGCATCATCGGTGCGAACGGCGCGGGCAAATCCACGCTTATGCGCATTCTGTCAGGCCAGCTCTCCCCTACACACGGAACCGTTACATTCGGTCCGGGAGAACGTCTTTCGGTGCTTAGCCAGGACCACTTCGAATTCGACGAATGCACCGTCATAGAGACAGTGCTTCGCGGACACACCGTGCTTTGGGACATAATGCAGCAGAAAGATGCCATCTATGCCAAACCGGATTTCTCCGACGAAGACGGCATAAAGGCAGCCGAACTCGAAGAGAAATTCGCCGAGCTTGAAGGCTGGAACGCCGAAAGCGATGCGGCGGCACTTCTCAGCGGACTCGGCATCAAGGAAGACCGCCATTATATGCTCATGAAAGACATGAGCGCGAACGAAAAAGTGCGCGTGCTTCTTGCAAAGGCCCTCTTCGGTAACCCCGACAACCTTCTCCTCGACGAGCCTACCAACGACCTCGACCTGGAGACCGTCAGCTGGCTTGAGAATTATCTCGCCAACTTCGAAAACACGGTGCTGGTGGTTAGTCACGACCGCCACTTCCTCGATGCAGTGAGCACCCATACGCTCGACATCGACTACAACAAGATTTCCCTCTTTGCCGGAAACTACAGTTTCTGGTATCAGTCGTCGCAGCTTGCCCTGCGCCAGCAGCAGGCGGCCAACAAAAAAGCCGAGGAGAAACGCAAGGAGCTTCTTGAGTTCATCCAAAGGTTCAGCGCCAACGTCGCAAAGAGCAAACAGACCACGAGCCGCAAGAAGATGCTCGAAAAACTTAATGTGGAGGAGATTCAGCCCTCTTCACGCCGCTATCCGGGAATTATCTTCACACCTAACCGCGAGGTAGGTAACAAGATTCTCGAAGTGAAAGGTCTCAAGGCATCAGTTGACGGAGAGGTGCTTTTCAACGATGTCAACTTCCAGATTGAGAAAGGCGACAAAGTGGCTTTCCTGAGCCGCGACCCCAGGGCCATGACCGCCCTCTTTGAAATAATCAACGGCAAACGCAAGGCCGATGCCGGCGACTACGACTGGGGACAGACCATCACCACGGCCTACCTTCCGCTCGACAATAACAGTTTCTTCGAATCAGACCTTAACCTCGTTGACTGGCTTTGCCAATACAGCAAGGATTCTTCGGAAATTTATCTCAAAGGGTTCCTTGGGAAAATGCTTTTCAGCGGCGAGGAGGTTCTAAAGAAAGCAAGCGTGCTTTCGGGTGGCGAGAAAATCCGCTGCATGATTGCACGCATGATGCTTACCGATGCCAACACGCTTATACTCGACTCGCCGACCAACCATCTTGACCTCGAATCGATACAGGCGTTCAACAATACGCTCCAGGCCTTCAAGGGTGTGATTCTAATGTCGAGCCACGACCATGAGTTCATCCAGACCGTCTGCAACCGTGTGATAGAGCTTACGCCAAACGGCATCATCGACAAGATGATGGACTATGACGACTATATCACCGACGAGAAGGTGGCTGCAGCCCGCGAGCGTCTTTATCCGAAATCATAAAACAACGAAACATTATGGTAAAACACGTCGTGACTTTTAAATTCAAGGGCAGCGACGAGGAACGCAAAGCCGTTGCCTCGAAATTCGCCGAAGCCCTTATCGCCCTCCCTGATGAAATCGAGGAGCTGATAAGCATGGAAGTTGGCATCAACGAGAATCCCGCCGAAACCTGGGACCTCGTGCTGACAGCCACAGCGGCTTCTTTGGAAGACGTTGCGAAATACTCCGCCCATCCCGCCCACGTGGCTGCCGTGCAGATTATCGCCCCTTACAAGGAAGACCGTGCCTGCGTGGATTATACAATCTGACCGCTTGCGCAAATCCAGACCTCGGAGGGTATGCATTTTTTTGCATACCCTCCTTTCTTTTTACCCCCTTCAGGCGTTATAAATTACAAAACCGTATTTCATACGGACATCACGACAAAATAAAGATAACAGATTATACTATGAGACACATATACTCCACTTTAAGCTTGATCGCCGTTATTGCCCTTTCCTCATGCCATGACGACAAACCGTCGCCTGCCCAACCACTGACTGCCACCACCTACGATTCCGCTTCTGGTCTTGAACTTTTCTACAACGGACAACCCATGCCAAGCAAAACCGTCACGCTTACTCCCGACGGCCCTAAGGCCAACTTAAAGATTTATTCGCTATTCGATCTTTCAGAGATTACAGGGATGGGGTTGTCGGGTAAAATTCCGGCCCCCGGTGCCATACCGGGAACTCCGGAACTGAACCTTGACGTGACCATGGTTGATTCCGACGGCGCATGGAAATTTTCGGGAAATTCCTCCACAGATTATTGCGACTTCAACTACATGGGTGTTGCCAACGACAAAGGGCTGAAACTCTATCTCAACGACGTGAAGCTCAAATCAGGCGGAGTTAAACCGGAAGTGTGGCAACCTTCCCCCATTGTGAAGAATGCCGATGGCTCCTATAAGTCATTGCCTTTTTATATCGATTGGCAATATGACCCCCTCCCCGATGTTGACATCAATCTTACGCCCATAATCGAGGCCATCGCCACACTGCCCGTAATCCCTGTCTATAACAACACAGCTTACATGTCGGTCAGCGAAGCTCTGAGCGAGATAGTCAAAACGGTTGCTTTCCTTGAAGACGGCAATATGGTTTTCACCTATGTTTCCTCTTCGTTTGGGGCAATGCAAATAGCGCAGACCCAACCGAACCGATTCCAATATGTAATATCTTCCCCCAAAAGCGTGAAGCTATATCTCGACCCGATGTCGCTTTTCGGAATGTTGCTTGTCAACACATCCGGCGGAACGTCTTCCTCAGACGTTGACCTCACCGACAAAGGCTTGTTCCCCGCATCATCCGAAGGTACATCCAAAGGTAATGAGGAAGAAAATACGGAATTAAAGCTTTTGCAATCCAAAATCATGAAGTCGGCACTCTCCTACTTCATGCCGAAGCTTGCGGAAGGTCTCCCGATGCTCTTCTCTGCAGGCTCCGACGGACTTCAAATCTACATCGACACCGAAATGGCTCTCGGACTTTTCAAAGAGATTGTTCTTCCGCTGCTGAAAGAAGATGCATCGGTAAAGGCAATCGAAGCTTATCTCGCTTCCAACCCCACGTTCGCCCCGCTTCTCTACGACTTGCAGAAAGCCCTGCAAGCCCTTCCCCAGGCAATCGAAAAAACCACCACCTTCCGCATCGGCTTCTCCTTCACACCCTATACCTCCACCCCCTCCTGACCTCGTTTTGCCCGCCACATCCCTCCGCAGAGTTCATTTTCGCATCCGGAGGATGTTGCAAAACCTATGATAATGTAGGGACATGCCTCCGGCATGTGTGATTAATAATCTGATTACAAAATGACACACACCGAAAACATGTCCTTACATTCAAGAAATCACGAGATTTTGTAACACCTTCTGAAAAAACCACTATAAGAAACTATTTGGTAGCGGTAAGGTTATTGAAATCCCTAACTGTCCGGGGAATAAAAACAGTAACCAGAAGGATAATCAGAACCACTATCGCGGCCGACACAATCCAAAAACGATATGGCCCTACCTACCAAAGATTGGAAAGGAAAAGAGTAAAGAATACCACCATAGCCATCCCCAATACGATTTCACCCACAAGAGCATACAGTCGCAATGACGACACCTGTCTCAACGTTTGTACTGGCGTGGCCTCGGCAATGTTGATTTTCTTGGTCTTGATGTAAAGATAGGCATACCACACAGTCCCGACTGCTAAAAAAATGCCGAGAAACAGTTTATAGCCAAGAGGGAATGCGTCTTGTCCAAGTCCGGCATTCCACGCGATTAGAAACACAACGGCAAGGACAGCGCAAGAGAACGTACCCTTTCGATATTGCTTCATAATTCTTTTCTGCGCCGTGTCGCAGGTTATGGTGTCGAAATTTATTGCATCGCCGCTCTTTTCGGCGAACAAATCGTCAAGAGTTGCCATGCTTTTTTTGAGTTCGTCAAGTTCCATATTATATTTGTTTAGAAAGTTTTTCTTTGATACGACGTATTCTTGTCGCCACAGTGTTGCGTTTCATTCCGAGAGTGTCGGCTATTTCATCGTATGAATATTCATCAAGCCATAGGAGAATAATCGCCTTTTCAATATCTTCAAGCCTGTTGATCAATGAATATACCGTCTGAAGATTCTCGCGCTGAGCATCATCCAATTCGGTTGAAAAGTCGAATGAACCGAACTCCATTGAAACGGTTTCAATTCGAGATTTCGAAGAGCTTATCGTCATTAGCGCAGAGTTTACTGCTACCCGATAGACCCAGGTTGACAGTTTACTTGTTCCTCTGAATTGATTTAAACATAACCAGAGATTTGTCAGGATTTCCTGGCGCAAATCCTCGTAAGGCACTTTCGGGTTAGCATACACCCAGCATACCTTGTTGATAATACGGGAATGCTCTTTGATGAAAGACGCGAATTCCCCATAATTTTTTGGTGGACTTTCCATACTGAGTTATTTTTGCTTCGTTAGGTGCAAATACAACTCCAATAGTTTCATGTAATAATGATATTCCCCGAATTTTGTTTTACAGCCCTCACATTCCTTAAAGAATAAAAAACGGACACATACTTTACAATCTTCTCTCTTAAAACAGAAGCTTATTGGCAACTTAGTTTCCGAGATTAAAAACGGAGTCGTCCATCATTTGAGCCATGAAGGGACGAATTCATGCGAACGCCGCATTATATCTGCGATTTTTTTCTCCCTTTCTTCCGAAAGGATACGGCGTGGTTTACGCTCGTTTTCTTCAGCCTGACGCACAAAATCATCAGCCAAAGTGCCGGAAAGACTAGGAACTGCTTTAATTGGAGTTGCCATATCAAGATCTGTTTTTATGACACAAAGTTATAACATTATAACGAATAAACCAAACGAATGTATGTTAAAGACTTAAAAAGCAATCATAATTCAGTTTTCATTCCTTGGCGAGTCTGGAGATGTCGGCATTCTTTTCTATTTTGGGAGAATTAAACCTTTTCCCGGAGTTGAATTTATATGTCACGCCAAGGTTTATGGCGATATGTGATTTTGAATGGGAAACGACATCATATCCATTCGAATAGTTTTGAACGCGGGATACCCTCTGCAACATATTCTCCGCACCGAGTGAAATCGCCCACCGCTTGCCCAACTGTTTCTCAATTCTGGGCGTAACAGACAGCATCGGATAAATTGTTAGATTTCCCTGTTTGCGCTTCGTGTTGTAAAAACACGACACAGATAGGTTGAAGTCGTATGGAAGAGTGAATGATGTGCTTCCTATTATCTGTAGAAATCCGAAAGTATCAAATGGGGCTGAGTCAGCTATCTTCTGCGACACAAGACAATAAATTGCGCTCGCATAGAGATTCCACCATCGCGTAAGGTTAAGAAAACCATCGACATGCATATACGCCTGTCTCTCCTTTCCCATATTTGCCCATGTCAGATACATTCTTTCCGGATAATCCGGTTTGGAAACAATCACTTGTCTTATGGGATTGTCAGTCTCGCTATAGCCCGCTGCAACCGTGAAACGACGGTCAAGAATAAACGCGAGACTTATCGAATTCGTATAACATGGCGTCAACTCGGGATTCCCCACGGAATAGTAATAATCCGAACTTTGTATAGCTATTGGGGTAAGTGACCGGAAAGTCGGGCGATATATATTTCGATAGTAACCAAACGTCGCATTGTAGCTTCCATTCTCCGTAATGTCAAAACCTATGTTGACATTCGGGAAAATATCAACCTTGTCCCGTTTCACCATACCACCCCTGGTGCCATAATATTCTCCGCGAATCCCGGCTTTGAATTTCCATCTGCCGGCATTGCCGTTGGTCGTGATATAAATGGCCGCGATATTCTCATAATATTCGTCGTCAATGTCATAACTGGAATTGTCCACCCAACCGGTATCCTTCAGATACGTATGGAGGGAACAGTTGTTGACGCCGTTATGGGTGTATTTGACACCTGCATTAAGCTTCCATTTGGGATTAAACACCTTTTTGAGTGAAAAATCAGCCGTAAGGATATTGTATAGGTTCCGGTTGTCGGTAGTGTATAAAGAGTCATTAGAGACATAGCTCCATTTCATCTCGTTGTTTTCCCGCAAGGATGAGTACTGCCGGTTGTAATTGGCAATCAATTTTAATTCCGAGCCTTCCGTGTCAAAGTCATGTTTCCAGTTAAATGTTGCGTTGAAGTTGTTAAAAATGTCCTTGTGTTTGTATGTCCCGTCGGTTGTGCCATCTATTCCCCCTCCGGAAGTCAGAGTGCGTGATACGTTATTGTTATGCGTGCTGCTGTAATTATAGTCCAATTGCAGCCCCAACATGTCACGGCCGGTAGGCTCAAAGAAAATACCTGCCATGACATTGCCCTGCATAGCTTTTTTCTTGAAGTCGGTGGTATTGTTCATTGTTTGGGAAATAGAGCCGTTGTAGTAATCATTATATCCCGTGTTCTTTTCCGAAGGGCAACCGTTTGCGCTTCCATTAAGGCTGACAGTCCATTTGCCTGAATGCATGCTGAAGTTGGCGAATGGGTTGATCCATTGCTTGTATTTGCCAACGGTGTAGTTGAGACCTGCGGAACCGTTAATCCCATCCACACGATTGCGTTTCAATTTAATAATGATTACGCCGCCGGTATAATCGGCACCGTACTCAGCACCTCCCTGTGGTAGGATTGCTATTGTGCCGATCGATGAGGATTGAACCGTCTTGAGATAGTTCATCAAATCAACTCCACTCAGATTGACCCTATGGTCGTCTATATAGACCGCAACGTTGTTCTTGCCATAAATGGAAAGGTCATTGTCATCGGCCCAGACACCAGGCGCGGTTTTAAGCAATTCCTTTGCATCCTTGTTTGCAGCAAGAGGATTTGCGGCTACGTTCAAGACTATGCGGTCCGCTTCCCTCCTAACCAAAGGAGCGGTAACCGTCACCTCATCCAATACTTTGGAGGCCGGAACAACACTGTCATTTCCGGCAACTTCCTTCTCCACTTCGCGGGCTTGAAGCGGGGTGATGATTGAAAAAATCAGGAATGAAGCAATAGAAAATAAGGATGGTTTCATGATTGTATTTTTTTATTGAAGTTGTTTAAGCTTTTTTCTTTTTCAAGATTTCGTCAGATTTTCGAGTCGATTTTGAAACTTGAAGAGGGAGTTTAGCGGGCTAAACAACTTCATTGTGCCAGGCGTAAGTTGGCAACAGCCACCGTGCGCGACGAATGCAGATAAGACGCAATTTTTTCAATATTATCAAAATCCCCAAAATCCATATCCCAGAAAATATTGGAAGGATATTCTTCCCACCACTTCCCTTTCTTGGGCTTGGTGGCGCAAATATGAAATACGGCAATGTTTCCTCCTCTGTAAGGAATCCGCTGGAGCAACACTAATTGCTTGTACTTGACGTTATAATGCACGTTTGAATATACCGAATTGACCGGACCCTCCTCCCATCCCTTATCGTCAATATACGTATTCATCATCCCGAAAATACGTGCATATTCTTTGCTGTAAACCGGTATTGTGTCGTTGTGGAGGCTTATTTCTACAGAAGGTTTCAAAGGCTTGATTTGATGGTAGGCAACGAACAGAAGACCTCGCGCCGGATTATAGAAATAGATGGAATCAACTGCAATCTCGCGGAATTGGCTCATCCCTTTTGCAAGAAAAGACGATAATTTAGGATAAGACCGCATTATTTCAGGAGTCTGGATTAGGGCTGTGTCTGTAACCATCCATTCGGAACCGAATCCGAATTCAAGACCCGACGAACTTTTAGCGTTTCCCAAAGAGTCGATATGCCAGTGTTGAGTGGAAAACATTGGCATTTTCCCGTTCTTACCAAGCATCCGGGGACCCGACGATGTGCAACTTGATGCCGACATCATGACAAGCACCATTGCAAACACAAATAAATAAGAGATTTTTGGTTTCATTGCGATTAATTTTAAAATTTCTGCTGCAAAATTACCCCTATATTCTCTACGATAGTCTTAGCAAAACCTTCTTTAGTCTTAGTTAGTCTTAGCCGGGATACGTTTTATCATCATTTTTGCGTAATTTTGCATCAAACCGATTACAACATGATAAAATCGGTTTTTAACGAAAAGAATATGAAACGTTTTAAAATAATTACCATATCTTCTCTTATAATAGCGGTCATTGCGATAATCGCGATAACCGCTAACATGGCCGGGTTATACCGATCCGTGAAGAAGCAAACCATGGACGTGGTGAAAGAATGTGCCGTGAATGCAGATTTGCTTGAAATGATTTCGAGGATGGAGAAAAGCTACAAAGCTTCCAATTCCTATATAAGGCTTAACGATATCATTGAACAGGTTCAACAAAAAAACGGAAAAACGGCAGATTCCGACACCGTTAACACTTCACTCGCAAGTCTCTTAAGATTAGGGTTAGAGTTTGCCGACAACAAGCACACCACCGATTTCAACAACCTTGACAGCATTTTCCGGCAAGAACTGGCCAGACATGGTCTTACCCCGTCAAAAGCGATGATTCTCCCGATAGATTCCGGTTTATCCCACAACGAATCCTGGTGGACGCAAGAATTAAGTATGTCGCCAGGCAGGAAACCGGATTATAGAATTTCTGTATCCCCTATGCCGGGCAAGGTATTGTCACAAATGTGGGGGATAATAATTCCCCTCTCCACAGCCGTCGCAATATTTACATTTTTATCGGCATTCCTTATCCACACTGTCGGCAAACTGCGCACCATCGAACAGATGAAGGATGACTTTACCCACAACATGACCCATGAATTGAAAACGCCCGTAGCGGTGGCATTCTCGGCAGCCGATTCCATGTTGCGTTATTACGACCAAAGCGATGAAGCGAGAAACAAACGCTTCCTTACGATTATAATGCAAAGATTGAGTTATCTGTCGGGAATGATAGAAAATATACTATCGATGAGCATGGAGAGGTTCAAATCGATGAAACTAAACATTGAAACGGTTGCCGTGAAACCGATTGTAGAGGAAATCTCGGAAATGGTGAGACTGAAAGCAGCCAAACCGGTAAAAATATCCATCGAAATTCCTGATGGACTCTCGGTTTCAACCGATCAGTTACACTTCAGTAATATCATTTCGAATCTTTTGGATAATGCAGTAAAATATTCAGAAGATTCGGTGGAAATTACCATTAAGGCCGAGTCGGGAATGATAACCGTTTCAGACAACGGCATTGGGATAGAGAAAAGACACCTCCCCCATATCTTCGAAAAATTTTATCGGGTCACCTCCGGCGACCGTTATGAAGTCGGCGGATATGGCCTCGGTCTTTTCTATGTGAAAAATATTATTGATATGCTTGGCTGGGATATCGAGGTGGCAAGCACGCCAGGAGAAGGCTCAAGGTTTATAATAAAATTCAAGGGTAATGAAAAAGGATAAAGTTTTGTTGGTGGAAGACGATTCGACGCTTTCGTTTATTATAGAAGACGCTTTGAAGCGTGAAGGTTTCGACGTGGAATGTGCGTCGAACGGGGAAGCGGGATTGAAACTATTCAGCACTTCATCGCCCGACATTGTCGTGGCCGATGTGATGATGCCGAAGATGGATGGTTTCGAAATGGTGCGTCTTATCCGGTTGACCGCCCCTTCCGTGCCGGTTCTGTTCCTCACCGCCCGTACCGCACTCGACGATGTGGTGCATGGTTTTGAACTCGGTGCCAACGACTACATACGTAAGCCTTTTCAAATTCTGGAACTCGTAGTGCGTATAAAAGCACTGTTGAAAAGAAACCGTCAAGGAGTTGCCGAAGATTCAAAAATTACGATAGGCGACTGTTCGCTCGACTTCGCCACCCAACGGCTTACAGTAGGGATTGACTCGTTCGAACTGACGCATATCGAAGCTATAATAACTGATGAACTGTTCCATAATCCCAACGAAGTGGTCGAAGCGAAGACCCTCATGTATCGCATTTGGCAAAACGACGACTACAACAATCTCAACCGTCTCCACGGATTCATCTACAAACTCCGCAAATATCTCTCAAACTCAACTTCCCTCCGTCTCCTCAACGTCCGCGGCATCGGCTACAAATTATCTTTTGTCTTTTAAATCAGGCTTGAGGTTCTATTCCGGTGATAATAAATCAATGCTCGATGCTTTTAATGATACGGGCCGGATTTCCCGCCACAAGCATATATGGAGCCACATCTTTGGTAACGACACTCCCTGCTCCTACGACCGCTCCTTCTCCTATGGTGACCCCGGGAAGGACAACGACATTGGCGGCAATCCATACATTGCTTTCCACCACTATTGGACGTCCACACATAACGCCCCTGTTCCTATCTTCCGGATTAAGAGAATGGACAACAGTACATAAAGTTACGTTCGGACCAATAAACACATTGTCACCGATCTCGACATCCGCCTCATCAAGAATCGTGAGGTTGAAGTTGCCTATAAAATTATTGCCGATACGGATATTCGACCCGAAATCACATCGAAACGGAGATTTAATAATGCAGTTCTTCCCTATCTCACCTAATATACGGCGCAAGACATCCATCTGACGCTCTTTCCTGCCCGGAGGTATGGAATTAAACTCAAAACACAATTCCTCACACTCGGCAAGACATTCGCCGATCCCATCTCTGAACCCATTGGTCCATTCTCCCGATTTAAGGTCTTTCAAACACTCCGGAATCGTATTCCTATTTTTATAATGTTCTCCACAACAAACCTTCTCCATATCTTTCATAATAAAATGGGTTGAATACTTTATTAAAAAGTCTTTTATCGTATGATAGCATTCCAAACCGGAGCGCCGCCTTTTCAAGTTGTTCTATGCTTGCTATCATGATGCCGATTTAGATTGCAAAGTTAATAAATCCGATGCATAGTCAATGCGTTTTCTCTTGAAAAGGGTTCCAATTCTCGCTCGTCTCGCGAGTTTTTCAAATTTTCACGGTAGTTTCCCGGCAATTACATAAAATAAACGTTATATTTGTAGAATAATCGAATTTAGACAATGGACGACATATTAAGCAGGTTTGGCAACAAGCTTGGCAAACCGATGGTGAGCATACGCCGTGCATCGGATAAAACCCGCGAAGATGCGTATGTGATGATTAAAGACACCCATATCGACGGCTATAGACTGAGAATTGTTGACAAATCACTGGAACCTATAGATGTCAACCCTGAAGAATTCAACGGGCCAATGGCTGAGTTCGTAAAACTTTATAACGAACTCTCTCGCAACATATCAGGCAACATTGAATGGGCATCCGATATAGTCGGCGGCATACCTCTGGGAGGAAACGGAGTGTTGATGACTCTTCTCCGTTCATGCGGCAATCTTATCGATGAGAAGGGAAATAGCTTGGCTTTTTCAGATATTCACGCAAATCTGATTTTTAATATTGCCAAGCTGCCTGACTCCGATAAAATGATGGGGGTCATACGCCTTGAAATAGACGGAGAGATTTTGCCAGACGTTCCGAACTTCATAACCAACAACTGTGTCATTGCCGGCTCAACGGTTTATTTCACGGAGGATGTCGGCGACAATTTCTTAAACCTTAATCTATTTTATCAATCGTTCAGCGAATCCGACATAACGCTGATGCTTTCTTTATTCCTCACATATTTCAACCACATTACGCCGCGTATTGAAGGTTTTGTGTATCGTGAGTCAAAAGTTGCCGAAAGTTATGTCCCTACTATAATCATCGAGCAGATAGATGCCAGCAATTCCTTATATCTCAGGCTCGACCAGACAAGCCGCTCATTGCCAGACAAAGCGGCGGAAATGGGATTGACCTTCATAGTTAGAAGAAAAGACAATATCCTTACAGGACATGCCGTGAATCCGATAGACCTTCACGAATACTCAGCAAGGCTTAAGACCAGTATCAGACAATCCGCTCCTACCCGCGAACTTGCCAAAGAGATATATGACGAAGATAACTTCTATATTCTGCCGGAGAAAGTGGCATCAGGCTTCCTCTTCAATAAACTGCCGTCATTGCTCTCCGACTACCGTCTTATCGGAATCGACAAGCTTAAGACGTATAAGGTGCGCCCCGTGACTCCTAAACTTTCTGTTAATCTGTCGTCAGGCATCGATTTTCTCGAAGGGAGCGCACAGGTGGCTGTCGGTGAAGAAAAATTCTCGTTGTCTGATTTTATAAAACGATATTCCACCAACCGCTATATACAGCTGTCGGACGGCAACCGTGCCATCATCGACCCGGACTATATGAAGCGTCTTGAACGAATCTATCTCCACAACCGTGGCAAGAAAGGGGAATTCAAAATATCATTCTTCGACCTTCCCGAAATAGAGGAGCTTCTTGACAACCAACTGAAAGGTAAAGGAGCCGAAGCGTGCCGGAAAGTTTATCGGAAGTCTTGAAGATTTCAACGCCAACTATACTATCCCGATTCAAAAGCGAGACGACGAGTTGGCTGCAAATGAATTGCGGCGTAAGATTTTTCCTTTCGTTCTCCGAAGGCTGAAAAGAGAAGTTCTTAACGACCTACCCGACCTTATAACACAAAGCATCGACGTGGATATGGAGCCGGCACAGGCAACTTTCTACGAACGTCGTCGTGCAGACTATTACGAACGTATCCACAAGCAAATTGCCACAGAAGGCTTGGCGAAGAGTCAGTTTATGATGCTGCAGGCACTCACGGAATTACGGCGCATTGCATCCGTTCCGGAAAGCCTCAGCGACGGCGAAGTGAGGTCAGCCAAAATGCCATTGCTTATCGACAAACTCTCCGATTTGGCTGCAAACGGACATAAAACCGTGGTATTCTTCAATTTTGTAGCCGGCATCGAAATTGCGGGAGAAGAGCTCGAACGTCTTGGGATAGAATATGAAACAATGACGGGGTCAACGACCAAACGTAAAAATGTGATTGACCGCTTTCAAAACAATCCTGAATGCAAGGTGCTTCTCATGACTTTAAAAACCGGCGGCGTCGGTCTCAACCTTACTGCCGCCGACACAGTCATCATCTATGAACCGTGGTGGAACGCCGCAGCCGAACAACAAGGCATAAACAGACTGCACCGCATCGGGCAGAAAAAGAAAGTGATGAGCATCTCACTTTTCACCAAAGGCACCATCGAAGAGAAGATCCGCGAACTTCAGGAAAGAAAATCGCTCCTTGTGGATGATATTATTTCGTCGGATACAGGCATGTCGAAACAACTCACCGAAGAAGATATTGATTTCATCCTTGGATAAAATACTACGAAAATGGCTAATCAAATTCAAAAAACTTCCGTTACGCTCTATACTGCCGATGATAAAACTATAAAGAGCTTGACATCTTCCTACGAGCTTGACTATAATAAGGATCAACTTCTAAAAAATGTAAGAAAGATCAATAACCTTCTCGCCAACAATGATATTATCTTAAAAGCAGCCGACGACGGAGCAATCGTTTCAAATTCCATATTCGACACTTTTACGGGATTAAACCCGAAGAAAAAGATTTATCAGATGTCGAAATGGGAGGCGGCCGAGTTTCTTGCGATTTTTAGTTCCGACCCGAGAAACTTTCAATTAATCATCGATAAACTTTCCCCAAAAGCTTTGGAGCTGGCGATGTATATTGCCAGACATGGTGTTGTATCCGGAGCTACGGCAGAAAGGATTTGCGGGACGGAAGTGTTGAAACATGACAAATACTCCTGGTCGAGAGAAAAATATGAACTGGTGGAACCATACAATATTTTCATTCTCTGGAAAGATTTTGAAAACATCAACCAGTATGGATATTACAGCGGCTATTATTCCGAAACATACATCACGAACCCATACGAATGGCAATCGCTTCTTATTCAAAAAGCTTTTCCTCTTACAACAGACACTGTAAAGTCGCATCAAGATAATAATCCCGGGAAAGGGGGCATCGTAAACAACCTTAAAAACGTTTCCCGGATTGTGAAAGTGTTGCGGACCATGGTCCAGACAGGAAGCATTGAAGCAGGATCGAATAAGCTCCTGACAAAAACAGCCCAGCGAAGAGTGGCGGAAACCGTGAAAATGCCCGCTGTTTATGGCGATACATTTCCGGAATATTATAACACCTCGGTAGTGACTCTTATGACGCTTTGCTCTATCGTCAACCGGCAATACCGGACATCTTCCTCAAAATCCATCACAGAAGAAGACAAAGCAGATGTAGCCGACACTGTGCGATCCTTTTTTTCAAAGCTTAGTGCTATCGGCGACGAGCCTCAGTTCCTTTCCGAACTTATTCCAGGAGTTTCCCGAATAACGAGGGCGACGTTATACTCTACAACCATTCCTTTATATTTATCACAGTTGTTTAATCAAATATTCGCCGACAATTCTTGGAAATCCGTTTCCGATTTATACCGCGAGATATGCCTTTTGAATTCCGATAACCGGAATCTTGCCCTTTTCAGACTTTGCGGATTCTACGCACATCCTTGGATCGATGATTTCACACAAAACAGAATTACTCCGGACCAGGCGCGCGAAAGGCTTACTTTCCCGTTTATCCGTGGGGTGATGCAACTTCTTATGTCGATTGGGTGTGTGGAAATTTACGCGGAACCGGAAGAAGAAGGGGCTCTTCCGTTTTCAGGAATACTTTTCGTAAGACCTACGGCCTTAGGTATGTATGCGGCCGGGAAAGGCACAAAACCGGAACTTGAAGACAACGACGAATTCATCTGTCAATACGAGCTCATCGACCGCCCCATGCTGGTGGTTAGCAAAAAAGAGGGCAACCCCTACGATGCTTGGCTTTCCAAAATAGCAAAAAGACAAGGCAACCGTTGGATTGTGACACCCGGAAGCTTTATGAGGGAATGCACGAAACAAGACGACGTTGAAACAATCGAGAAGGATTTTAAGAAATATATCTGTAAGAACCCTTCTGCGGTATGGTTGGATTTTTTCAAACGTATGAAAGAGAATATCGGCTCGGGCGTAGGAACCATTCTCGGGAAAACCTTTACGGTTTTCAATATAAACCCTGCCAATAAAGAACTCCTTGAATACATAGCCCGCACACCGGAATTTTCCAAGATAGCGATTAAGGCGGAAGGATATAAAATGGTGGTCAGCCGCCATGACACCGACCGCTTTATCGAATTACTGAGAGCCGGAGGTTTCATAATCGAGCAATGAAAACCGACATGTTAAATAGTCCATTCTTATTGGAAGATACTCCTCCTGCCGAAATCTTTCTCCTCCCAATTTTCAAAAAATTGCCAGCAAAGCTTGGATGGCATAGAAAATTTTATTAATTTTGCATCGTGAAACAGCGAAACACCCGCTTCTTTCACGCCAAGCCGCAATAGCTCAGTTGGTAGAGCATTTCATTCGTAACGAAAAGGTCGTGGGTTCGAGTCCCACTCGCGGCTCCTCGGGGAAAGCCATCCGGCTTTCCCCACTTTCTTTATATTCAACGCTTTACAAGCGTAATTTTTTTGTACGCCAACTACTCGGTTTTCCGGGGACACTACTCGGATAATTGTCGAACTACTCGCCAACTACTCGCTTTTTAAGGCGAACTACTCGTTTTTGCCTTCAACTACTTATTTTCCCCGTATAATCACAAACTATACAAGAACTATCCGATGTTAGAAGCTAACAAGTCGTAAAATCGAGCCAATTAGTCGTGAACTAGTCCGTAAATAAAGACCTACTACTCGTTTTGAGCGCATAACTACTCGTTTTTACTTTCAACTACTTATTTTTGGTCTCAACTACTCGTTTGGGAGTTTCAACTACTTATTTTTTCGTGTATTTCTGAGTAGAATCTTTCTCAAACCATTTTTTACCAATAGGTTTGATGAGATTATCTGCATCCAATTCCTTGAGAATATTACCGACCATTTG
>CABRKI010000039.1 GCA_902471455.1 uncultured Porphyromonadaceae bacterium
CAGCTTGATGTCGCTCTTGAAGCATGCGCGGCGCAGAGCCGAAGTCTTCTCTGCATTGAGTCCGGCGGTCTCCACGAGGTAGAAACCGGAGTACTCTTTGAGAGTCTCGGCGATTTTTTCAATGATTAAGCCTTTATCTTCCTTTTTCATTGTGTCAGACTGTTAGAGTGATTAATCGTCAATGGTCTTTGTGTCGACTTTGATGCCGGGGCCCATTGTGCTCGAAAGATAAATGCTCTTGATATATGTGCCTTTAGCAGTAGCGGGTTTGAGCTTGATCAAAGTGTTGATGAACTCGCGGGCATTGTCGCGCATCTGTTCGGGGGTGAAGCTCACCTTACCGAGCGAGGTGTGAACGATACCGTTCTTATCGACCTTGAAATCGATTTTACCCTTCTTGACCTCTTCGACGGCCTTGGCAACGTCCATGGTCACAGTGCCGCTCTTGGGGTTAGGCATCAGGCCGCGGGGACCGAGGATACGGCCCAGAGGACCGAGCTTGCCCATGACGGAAGGCTGAGTGATGATCACATCGACATCCGTCCAGCCACCCTTGATCTTGGCAAGATACTCGTCGAGACCCACATAATCGGCGCCTGCCTCCTTGGCGGCTGCCTCGGCATCGGGTCCGCAGAGTACGAGGACACGCACCTGCTTACCTGTACCGTGAGGGAGCGACACGACACCGCGTACCATCTGGTCGGCCTTACGGGGGTCCACACCGAGACGAACGTCAATGTCGAGGGAGGCGTCAAACTTGGTGAAAGTTATCTCCTTCACCTTCTCTGCGGCCTCAGCCAGCGTGTAAGTCTTCCCAGCCTCAATCTTCGACAGAGCCAACTTTTGATTTTTTGTCAGTTTTCCCATTGTTGATGAAGATTATTAGTTAAGTTCAGGGAATGCCCCTTTCACGGTGATACCCATGCTTCTGGCTGTGCCGGCGACCATACGCATCGCCGAGTCTAACGTAAAACAGTTCAAATCAGGCATCTTGTCTTCAGCAATCGCCTTCACCTGATCCCAGGTGATTTCAGCCACCTTGTTACGGTTGGGCTGCGCAGATCCGCTCTTGAGCTTGGCGACCTCCTTGAGCTGTACAGCCACCGGAGGTGTCTTGACTACAAAATCGAACGACTTGTCGGTGTAGTAGGTGATTACCACCGGAAGCACCTTACCAGCCTTATCCTGCGTGCGGGCATTGAATTGCTTGCAAAACTCCATGATGTTGATGCCCTTCGAGCCCAGCGCCGGTCCTACCGGAGGCGAGGGGTTCGCTGCACCACCCTTGATCTGCAATTTGATCTGTCCAGCAATTTCTTTAGCCATTTGTTGTTTCTGTTATTATTGATTTTTCGGAGTCTCTTCTTCCCGACGGTCGCGTAACATCAGCCTCCGGACATCAGATCCTCTCAACTTGTGAATTCTCCAACTCGATATCAGTCGGACGACCAAAGATTTTGACCTCTACCTTAATCTTCCTGCGGTCGGGATTTACCTCCCTTACCACCCCGTCAAAGCCCTGGAAGGGGCCGTGGTTGACCCTTACAGGCTCGCCGACGATGAGCGAGATGAGCTCTTCGTCGACTGGTTCCTGAAGATCGTCGGCTTTGCCGAGCATCTTCATCACCTCACTGTCACGAAGCATTTCGGGCTCCGATGCCTTGGAGCGTCCACGGAGAAAATCGATAACATTCGTTGTGTTGCGCAGCTCGTTGATCACTTCGCCCGAAAGTTTCCACTTAGTCTCAGTGATGACGTTCTGGACGCTTTTGCCGTGATCTTTGGGATCGTTGAACTTGTTCTTGATCTCCGTAAGCCAACATTCCACAAAAACATATCCGGAATAGAGATTGCGCTCCTTGAGCACTTTCTTGCCATTACGGATCTGATAGACTTTCTCGGTGGGGATCAATACCTGGATAAGGTCATTGCCAAGGTCTGAGTTCTTGATCGCTGCATCCAGCACCTCCTTCACCTTAGCCTCCTTACCTGAAATGGCCCGCAGTACGAACCATCCTTTTTTTCTCTCAGCCATTGAAATTCCGAAATTAAGAAGTTAGTTAGAAGCTGATGCTATAAATGAGCTGCATCAGCTCGTCGAAAATCTTATCCACAACCCAAATGAAAACAGCCAGGATGATGGAAGCTATCAACACAAGCACAGATGAGTTGACAAGAGCTTTCGACGTGGGCCAAGAAACCTTATAAACGAGCTCGTTGTAAGATTCCTTTATATCCTTGATTAATTTCATAAGTTTTCTTTCTTAGCACGGGAAGAGAGGCTCGAACTCCCGACACCTGGTTTTGGAGACCAGTGCTCTACCGACTGAGCTATTCCCGTAGTCAGACGGGCGGGGACTTCGGAGAGAAGTCTCCGCCCGTCGGATTATTTCTTTATTGAGTCTTCCGAAGAAGAGACTTGAGTCAGAGTATCTTCAGATCAATCGTCGATTACGGCTGTGATCTGACCGGAGCCTACTGTGCGGCCACCCTCGCGGATAGCGAAACGAAGACCATTGTCCATTGCTACCGGAGTGATGAGCTTAACGTCGATCTCGACATTGTCGCCAGGCATTACCATCTCAACTCCCTCGGGAAGCTTGATCTCACCTGTCACATCGAGTGTGCGGATGTAGAACTGAGGACGGTACTTGTTGTGGAACGGAGTGTGACGGCCACCCTCTTCTTTCTTAAGGATGTAGACCTGAGCCTTGAAGTGGTCGTGAGGCTTGACCTGTCCGGGATGGCAGATAACCATACCACGCTTGATCTCGTCCTTGTCGATACCGCGGAGAAGCAGACCGACGTTATCGCCGGCTTCACCCTCGTCGAGGATCTTGCGGAACATCTCGACACCGGTTACTACCGATTTCTTATCAGCGCCAAGACCGAGGATCTGAACTTCGTCACCTACCTTCACGCGGCCAGCCTCGATACGGCCAGTAGCCACTGTACCACGACCTGTGATCGAGAATACGTCCTCGACAGGCATAAGGAAGGGTTTGTCAACATCACGGGGAGGCAGAGGAATCCATGTATCTACAGCCTGCATGAGCTCCATAACCTTCTCCACCCACTCAGGTTCGCCGTTCAGGGCGCCGAGTGCGGAACCGCGGATGATAGGAGTCTCATCGCCGTCATAGTCATACTGTGAGAGGAGATCGCGCATGTCCATCTCGACGAGCTCGAGCATCTCTTCATCGTCGACCATGTCACACTTATTCATAAACACTACCAGACGGGGAACGTTCACCTGACGGGCGAGAAGGATATGCTCGCGGGTCTGAGGCATCGGGCCGTCGGTTGCAGCGACAACGATGATGGCACCGTCCATCTGAGCAGCACCGGTAACCATGTTCTTCACATAGTCGGCATGTCCGGGGCAGTCAACGTGAGCATAGTGGCGATTCTCAGTCTCATACTCAACGTGGGCAGTGTTGATTGTGATACCACGCTCTTTCTCTTCAGGAGCGTTGTCGATAGAATCGAACGAACGCATTTCGGAAAGACCCTTCTCAGCGAGCACCTTGGTGATGGCAGCTGTCAGTGTAGTCTTGCCATGGTCAACGTGTCCGATGGTGCCGATGTTGACATGCGGCTTGGTTCTTTCGAATTTTTCTTTAGCCATAGTTCGCTATTGTATTATTTTGTTTCTGATTATTCTCTTCTGAGTGAGGAGAGATGGAGTTGTTTGAATTGGAGCCAATGGCGGGATTTGAACCCGCGACCTCTTCCTTACCAAGGAAGTGCTCTACCCCTGAGCTACATGGGCATTGTTTTTTGAGCGGAAGACGAGGTTCGAACTCGCGACCCTTAGCTTGGAAGGCTAATGCTCTACCAACTGAGCTACTTCCGCATTCCTCCCCGGCCCGAAGGCCTGAAAGTGTGGGCGAAGATGGATTCGAACCACCGAAGGCATAAGCCAGCAGATTTACAGTCTGCCCCATTTGGCCACTCTGGTATTCGCCCTTTCAATCAGTCATTCCTCACACTTTGTCAGTGTTTCGGAGTCCCTAACCGAAATCGAGTGCAAAGTTACAGCTTTTTTCCACACTCTCCAAATTTTTTCACAACTTTTTTCAAGGAAATTTTATCGACCAATGTCCAAATCAAATATAATATAACAATAAAACACTATAAATCAACAAAATTACTTCACTTCAAAAAAAGTTTGTTTTCACATTCCAGCAAAGTCTGTCATTCCACAGTAACAGACTTCGCAAGATTTCGCGGCATATCCACGTCTTTCCCTTTGTTGATGGCTATATAATAGCTCAGGAGCTGCAACGGGATGCTCGTGATAATCGGAGAAAGGCATTCCGGCATCTCCGGCACCTCAAGCACATGGTCGGCGATATTGCGTATCACGGTGTCGCCTTCATTTACGATGGCTATTATCGATCCGCCCCTCGCCTTCACCTGCTGCACGTTGCTTACGATTTTTTCGTAAAGATGGTCGTTCGGCGCAATAATCACACTCGGCATCTCGGCATCTATAAGGGCGATGGGACCGTGCTTCATTTCGGCAGCCGGATAACCCTCGGCATGAATATAGGAAATTTCCTTAAGCTTCAAGGCGCCCTCAAGTGCAACCGGATAGCTGTATCCACGTCCGAGATACAAGAAATTGCGCGCATAAGTATAAATCAACGAAAGACGCTCGATCTTATCCGCAAGTTTCAGCACCTTCTCCACGATTTTAGGAATCTTGAGGATATGCTTGCCCAATTCTTCGATTTCCTCTTTGGGAAGAGTCTTCTTAACCTGGGCTATCGAAAGCGCGAGCATAGTCAGCACCATCACCTGCCCCGTGAACGCCTTGGTTGACGCCACGCCTATCTCCGGACCGACATGTATATAGGTGCCGCTGTCCGTCTCCCTCGGTATGGAACTGCCCACGACGTTGCTTATGCCATATACGAACGCCCCCATCCCTTTCGCAATATTGATGGCGGCAAGGGTATCGGCGGTTTCGCCGCTTTGCGAGATGGCAATCACTATATCCTTGTCGTCAAGCACCGGATTCGAATAACGGAATTCGCTTGCATATTCAACCTCCACCGGGATACGGCACATGTCTTGGATAAGATACTTTCCGAGCAACCCGGCATGCCATGAGGTGCCGCAAGCCACTATCACGATACGCTTGGCGTTCATGAACTTATCGATGTTGTCACAGACTCCGTTCAAAACCACCTTACGGCCGCCCGAAACCACACGGCCGCGGATGCAGTCGAGAAGCGTTGACGGCTGCTCGAATATCTCCTTGAGCATGAAATGGGGGTAGCCTCCTTTTTCAAGTTGGGAGATGCTCATTTCGAGAGTCGTGACATCTATTTCGCTTTCCTTGTTTTCAAGGTCAAGAATCTTCAAAGGCTCGCCACGCTCTATCACAGCCACTTCCTCATCCTTAAGATACACGCAATCTTTGGTGTATTCCACAAACGGGGTGGCGTCCGAAGCAAGGAACATTTCGTCTTCGCCAATACCTATCACGAGCGGAGAGCTTTTACGGGCAGCGATAATCCTGTCGGGATTATTCTTCTCTATCACAGCTATCGCATACGCGCCGACAACCTGTTTCAAAGATTCGCGCACGGCATCCACAAGCGAACAGTTGTTTTTTATTCTTATATATTCTATCAACTGCACAAGCACTTCGGTATCCGTCTCGGAATGGAACGTGCATCCATGCTGCGTGAGAGCGTCTTTAAGCACTTTATAATTTTCTATAGTGCCGTTATGCACAAGCGCCAGGTTGCCGTCTTCACTGAAATGCGGATGCGCATTGCAGTCGCTCGGCTCGCCGTGGGTGGCCCAACGGGTATGGGCGATACCTACCTTGGCATCAAGATTCTTGTCGTTGCAAAAAGCTTCAAGATTGCTGACCTTGCCCATGGTTTTATAAACATTGAGCTTCCCTTCAGGAGAAACCAAGGCGATGCCCGCACTGTCATATCCTCTGTATTCCAGACGATGAAGGCCTTTTATCAGCACATCATAAACGTTGCCATTACCAACGTAACCTACTATTCCACACATATAATGATATAGTCTTGATTCCCGCAGGCTCCTTGTTTCAGAATAAAGCGGGATATTTTCAATTAAATTATCGGGTAAATACTATCCGTCTATCCATTGCAGGATTCACGGCCGCAAAGTCTTTGCCTAAGGGTCAGCTCTGAAAAAGAGGGTCCAGAGTATAATCGAATCCCTTTGATTATGTTAACGCCCCATCTTCGATATTATTGCATCTGCCTGCCATTATTACCCCTACCCCTCCATGCACTCAAAAAAAATAATGCCGGGAGACTGGGTTCCCGGCATTATTTTTATTTCATGGGCGTCAAACCGTCATTTCGACGCAGGCGCATCTATCGCCTCTCCGTCGCCCACAGCGATTACCCCGGCTGTGTCTTCCGCCGGCATGTCAACTATCGAACCGACCACATCCGAATCCGAAGCCGCGTCGGCCCATTCGGGAGCGGAAAACCAGGTTAGCGGTGCAAGTTCGTTTATCTTCGCCACGTTTTCAGCCCCGACCTCCTCTTGCGTGCAATTTGAAATTTTTTCAAAAAAATCATTCGCATAAGGGAACTTGTCGCTTAGGGCAGCAACTTTGTCGGTAAGTTTTCCCGCCTCTTCCGATGTTGGCGACAGGAGGTTGATCTGGTCTTGTAGTTTCTGTGCCTCCTTCGCATACTTTCCGCAATAGTCAACCATAACAGTATAGTCTTTCTGGGTGAGTTGCTCACCTTTATTGATTTTAGACACTACTCCGGCGGCATCGTCGGCACCGCCACAGGCACCCATAATAAAACATAACGCCAACATGGCGAACAATTTCATAGCTTTCATAACTTTTAAATATTTAGTAATCATTAAAATTCATCACCCAAAGGAGTCAACGCCGAATCACGCAACTTATAAAGCAGCCTTTTTTTCAACGACGGGTCGTCATGCACCATGCCTGAAAGTTCCCAATGATGCCCGGCCTCCTCCCGCAAGAGAGGGGAGGTGGCATCTACGTTGGCAAGGTTCCACGTAAGGAGCACCGTCTTAATTTTCAATGCTTTCAGCTTACGCACAAGCATCTCATGATCCGCATCTCCGGTAATCAATACGACATAATCGAATTTCCGGAAAGTGGCGAGTTCGTAGGCTTCAAGGGCAAACCATACGTCAACACCTTTTTCTATCACTTGCACCACTCCGTCTTTCTCCATTTCGCGCAAATGCTTATAATGGAAAATCACATCGTTTTCTATCAACGTGTCTTCGAATTTACGTTCGTTGTAAAGAAGATGTTTGTCGTATGCATCCTTCACCCTGAAACGCCCTCTGAAATAGTGCGCCTCCGTTATCTGACAATTAGCAAAATCCACAGCTTCCACTTGCGAAAGGCGGTCGCAGATGAAGTCGAAAAGCGACCTTACCCTTATTATAGAACTCTCGGTTGCTTTCAACGCACGGTTTATCTTGGCATAGTAACCGCCATCGATAAAGACACCTATTGATAAATATCCCAACATACAAAGACAGGTTTGACAGAATGGAGCAACCGCATAATATGGCACTAACGTATATTATGCCGTGCATCCACACTATTAATAACCTCGGAAAGAATGATTTGTTCATAAAGAAACCACCTTCAACGCCATGATTAACATTGACATCGAAGGTGGGAAGTGATTTATAACAGGCGATATCCGCCTGAGGTAGCCACGTCAGGCAAGGCGACGCAATATATCCGTAAGGAATTTCCAGAATTCCCTCACCGACGGGATATTGGCTTTTTCATTAGGAGAATGGATATCTTTCAGAGTCGGACCAAACGAAATCATATCCAGACCGGGCATCTTCTCAAGGAAAAGACCGCATTCAAGGCCCGCATGTAGGGCTTCAACTTTAGGTCTGTGTCCGAACAACGACTCGAAGCTCTCCACTGCCACTGAAAGCACCTTCGAATCCGGATTCGGAGCCCACCCTACGTAAGCGTCGTCGAAGCGAACATCCGCGCCGATAATCTCGAACAACGATTTGACACGGTCTGCAATCTCATCGCGGCGAGAGTCAACGGAAGAGCGTTGATGCACCGTCACAAGCACCGAGTCTCCCTGCATTTTTACAGACGCCAGGTTGCACGACGTCTCGACAAGACCCTCGACAGCATTCGACATTCCCTGCACTCCGTTAGGGCAAGAGAACACCGCCGATATGAGATTGCGTGCAGCAACGCGTCCCAACACCTTGTCGGGCACATCGGCAGCAACGGCTGTAAATGTGAAGTCAGCACCCTCGGCAAGAAGGAATTCCGCATGAAGCATATCGCCGAAAGCCTCGACGTCTTTTTCAAATTCTGCTTTATTTTCAGCCGGGACCCCGACTACAGCCCATGCCTCCCTCGGAATTGCGTTGGCGAGGCCCCCGCCGTCGATATAAGCAAGCCGGAGGGAATGTTTATCCCATGACTCCCACAGGAAACGGCATAATTGCTGGTTGGCATTGCCCCTGCCGAGATTTATTTCCATGCCGGAATGCCCTCCTTTGAAATGGTTAAGATGCACCTTATAATATATGAGGTCGGCGGGAGCTTTCTCAAAGTCCACGGGGACAGAACACAATGTCACCTTTCCGCCGGCACATCCTATCACAAGCGAACCATGCTCTTCCGAGTCAAGGTTCAAAAGTATGGAGCCTGTCACAAAACCGGGCTGCAGACCGTTAGCCCCTATAAGACCCTGTTCTTCATCAACCGTGAAAAGGCATTCTATCGGGCCATGCTCAAGGCTGTCATCTACAAGGACTGCCATCGCGGAGGCGCATCCGAGCCCGTTGTCTGCGCCCAACGTCGTGCCGTCGGCCTTAACCCATTCTCCATCCACCACAGTCGTTATGGGGTCCGTAAGGAAATCGTGGCTCTTGTCGCCTCTTTTCTCCGCCACCATGTCTTGATGCCCCTGAAGAATGATTGTCGGGGCACTTTCATGGCCCGGGCTGGCAGGCTTGCTCATCATCACGTTGCCAACCTCGTCTGTCTTGACTGCGATGCCGTGGCGCTGCGCCCAGTCCACAAGAAAAGCACGCATCTTCTCGAGATGATGCGTCGGACGAGGCACTTTCGTTATCTCGTCGAAACATTGCCAAACAAGCTTTGGCTCAAGATCTGTAATTCTCATATCCTTATTCATTTTTCCAGGGCACTAAACCGCTTGTAGGCCGCCGCCATTCTTGTGTGGTAGCCACGTTTGGCATATCCTGCCCCATTATATTTCCGGGCGAAAGCCGCCCAGTTTTTATTCTTTAAATCGGTGACCATACCCGAATTTCTAATAAATGCGGCAAAGAGTTCAAGCTGAGAGAGTTCAGAATATGCCATTAGCTTCACAAACTCATCGACCGTCGAGCAGCCGCATTTGGCATAATTGAACCCTCCGATCTGAAACATTCCCCAGAACGTTCCCATATTCGCCGCACTCGCATTCACCTTACGGGCATTTATAAGCTGGGTCCACTCCCTCAAGGCATACCCTTTCAAGCCGGAAGGCACCTTCTCCCCTTTGGCTCCCTGCGATTTCACTTTCTTTCGGAAACGGGAATACATCGCATTGTCAAAATTCACGACCGGCACGCCGGGCGCCCAGAAACCCTTCATCTGTTTGCCGGCTTCAATCGCCACTACTGCACGTATGGCAGCAACCTCCACGTCAAGCTCCTTCGCTACAAGAATAAAATCCTCGTCTGAAAGACCGGAATAGCGTATCGACTCATCTGCCTGCAAAACGGAATCAATCCTCACCCTCCCGTTTATGTCGAAAAGAGAATCATCCGGCGATATGATGTTTTCAAGCACCGACACCACCTTCCCGGAATCCCGATCACCGTACGCACCGCAACCGCACACAGTTCCATTTCCGGAAGCACTTACCGCCATAACGGCAAGCAACGCCCCCGGAAAAGCTGTCAGCGCGAATAGACGGTGAATCATAAGGATGCCACTTTTTTCAGTACCAATTCAAGATGACGCCAAAATTTATCCACGGTAGGGATAAGAAGCTGCTCATCGGGAGAATGCACTCCCGTCATGGTCGGTCCGAAGCTTACCATATCAAGACCGGGATTATTTGCAAGGAACAGGCCGCACTCCAGCCCGGCATGGATAGCCTTGATGGCGGGCTTGACTCCGAACAGCTCCTCGTATGCCTCGGCGGAAAGCCTCATCACGGTTGACTCCATATTCGGAGCCCATCCGGGATAACCGTCGGAATGAGAAACCTCCGCACCGGCAAGCTGGAAATGGGCTTCTACCTGTCCGGCTATGTCTTCCTTCCGCGACTCTACCGACGAACGCTGCGACGTGGTGACCTTTATCTTGTCGTCACCCTCCATCTTTACTGCGGCAAGGTTGGTGGACGTCTCTACCAATCCCTCTATGTCGTGGCTCATCGATATCACACCGTGAGGAGCCGAATACAAAGCCCTGACAAGGGCGATAGAAGTTTTCGAGTCGATGCAATATTCAGGGCGTCCCACAAGTTCGATACGCAAATCCATGTTAGGTTCTATCCCTTTGTATTCATTACGGATGGCGGCGGCATATTTTTCAAGGAATTTCTCGATGTCGCCCCCGTGCTCGCTGTGGATTCCGAATACAGCCTCGGCTTCGCGCGGAATGGCATTCCTCAGATTTCCTCCGGTGAAACTGCTCACCTCGATATCCCACCTACGGCTGCACTCCCATATAAAACGTGCAATCACTTTATTGGCGTTCGCCCTACCGAGATGAATGTCGCCGCCGCTATGGCCTCCGAGCAATCCGCTCACCTTGACATTATAATATGAGAAGTTCTCCGGAGAAAAGCTGCGTTTATAGGTAAATACGGCGGTGGTGTCGATTCCTCCGGCACAACCCACGAAAATCTCCCCGTCGTCTTCCGAATCAAGGTTGATTAGGATTTTGCCGTTTATCATATCTTTCCCGAGATTCTGCGCGCCTTCCAGTCCGATTTCCTCGTTCACCGTGAAAAGGGCCTCCACCGGTCCGTGTTCGAGAGAATCGTCAATCATCACCGCGAGGGCGGCGGCCATTCCTATTCCGTTGTCGGCGCCCAGAGTTGTGCCGCGGGCTTTGACCCAGTCGCCGTCGATATACGTTTCTATCGGGTCTTTGAGAAAATCATGCTCCACGCCGCTGTTCTTTTCCGCCACCATGTCCATGTGTGCCTGCAGAACCACTACGGGTGCGTTCTCGCGTCCGGAGGTGGCTTTCTTACTCATCACCACGTTGCCAACAGCGTCGGTCTTTACAGCTATTCCATGTTTCTTAGCAAAATCAAGGAGATATTCCCTTATTTTTTCTTCATGACAGGAGGGACGGGGCACCTTTGTGATCTCGTCGAAGCACTGCCATATCAAGGCAGGTTTCAAATCTTTAACTTCCATTGCTATTCTGGTTATATTATAGTTTTTTATTCCCGAGGGGAGTTTTTCACGGGCAACGACTCTTACCGTATGGAAAATGCCCCTTGTCGATTCGATTTTCAAAAGTACGAAATTTTTTCTTCTTTACAAAATCGGCAACCGCTTAAAAAAGTTTTTTTGACCTTATATGCCCATTATATTCATTCCGCGTTTTTTTATTTTCACGATTTTTCCTAATTTTGCACAATATATTTCCCTCTCCCGCATCATCAAATGATGCAAAGAGTGTTAAAATAACTTTAAAAACAATGAAATTAACCTTATTGGTGCTATTATTTTGCGGAATAGCATTACTTTTGCTCTCCGTTAGGGTGATTTTCTCGAAATCACACGCTTTCCTCTCCGGGCATGCCTGCCAAAGCTCCCATCGCCCCAAAAGGAAGAAGTGACCCCTCTCACCAATAAAACCGAACAACAATAACATTTTACATATAATGAAAAAAAATCTTCTCAGAGTTTCAGCTCTCGCTTTTGCTCTCTCTCTCTGCATTGCCCTCCCTTCTTGTAGAGACAATACTCAGAAAAATACCGAGAAGCCTGCCGCAGCGGCAAAAACAAACGCCGAAAAAAGCGGATTGCCCAACTACCGGTATGTTGACCTCGACACGGTCTTAAGTAAGTATAACCTTGCAAAAGACTACAATGAAGAGATGCTCCGCATGCAGAACAATATGGAAAGCGAAGTGAAACGCCACGAAAACTCAATCCAGTCTTTTGCCACATCAATGCAGAAGAAGCTGCAAAACAACGGTTATCTTTCGGAGGAGTCTTACAAAGCAGACCAAGAAAAAATCAACAACATGCAAGCCACGGCACAGCGTTCCGTAGCTTCCTTGCAAAACAATTTCGAAAACGCGGCGATGACTGCCCAGAAAACCGTCAACGATTCTATCCAGGCTTTCATCAAAGAGTATAACGCAAAAAAAGGATATGACGCGATTCTCTTCAAAAACGCCACACTTTTCATAAATCCGGACCTCGACATCACCGACGAAGTTGTAGAAGGCTTGAACGCACGCTACAACAAGGTAAAAAAATAAACTACATCCAGACGAGAGGGCTGCCCCGGACTTCAGGGACAGCCCTTTTTCTTTTTCTCAACAACTTGTCATTCCAAATCGTTGTAAGTTTATGAGAGGCAAACAGCCATCTTTTTTTGCCGGAAGAGACACCATTTATCGACCCTTTGTTTTGCAGAATGTCAAAAGTTCTGATTAACTTTGCAAAAATCTCCCGACCCAATTATTATTTATAACCTCTCTCTTGTTATTTAGCAGCAATGATTGAAGACAATATTATCAACAAAGAGGCAAACGAGCGTACGGTGCTCGTAGGGCTTGTCACACTCCGCCAGAATGAAGCGAAAGTGAACGAGTATCTCGACGAACTTGATTTCCTTGCACGCACCGCCGGAGCGGAACCTGAAAAAAGATTCATCCAAAAACTCGACTATCCCAATCCCCGCACCTATGTGGGCACAGGCAAACTCGAGGAGATAAGGTTATATATAGAAGACAACGACATCGGGCTCGTGATTTTCGACGACGACCTTTCGCCAAAACAGGTGGCGAACATTGAGAAAGAGCTGAAAGTCAAAATCCTCGACCGCACAAACCTCATTCTCGACATATTCGCAAAAAGGGCACAGACAGCCACTGCACGCACGCAGGTTGAACTCGCCCAATACCAGTATCTCCTTCCGAGGCTGACCAGGATGTGGACCCACCTTGAGCGACAGAGGGGCGGAATAGGAATGAGAGGACCCGGCGAGACCCAGATCGAGACCGACCGACGTATCATCCTCGACAAAATTTCACGGCTTAAGGAGGAACTCAGGCATATCGACCGGCAAAAAAGCATACAACGCAAGAACCGGGGGAAACTTACCCGCATAGCCCTCGTAGGATACACAAACGTAGGCAAGTCAACCCTGATGAACCTCTTGAGCAAGAGTGAGGTCTTTGCCGAAAACAAGTTGTTTGCAACCCTCGACACTACCGTCAGGAAAGTGATAATCGACAATCTTCCGTTCCTTCTCACCGACACCGTCGGTTTTATCCGGAAACTTCCCACCCATCTCGTGGATTCATTCAAATCCACCCTCGACGAAGTCAGGGAGGCGGACGTGCTCGTCCACGTCGTCGATATCTCGCACCCCGGCTTCGAAGAACAGATAGAGGTCGTCAATAAAACCCTTCAGGAGGTATGCGGCGGAATCGCCAAGCCGGTGATTATGGTCTTCAACAAAATAGATGCCTTCACCTATACCCCAAAAGACCCCGACGACCTCACCCCTCCAACAAGGGAAAACATATCTCTCGATGAATTCCGGCAGACGTGGATGGCAAAAATGGAGAATAATTGCGTCTTCATATCCGCGAAAGAGAAATTGAACATCGACGCGCTGAAAGAACTGCTCTACGACAAAGCCAAAGAAATTCATTCCGAAAGATTCCCCTATAATGATTTCCTTTTCCAGAAATATGATGAAGACTATGCAGCAGACGATTCCAACCCATGACAATGAAAAGACGGAAAACGCAGCCCCCTCAAGACTTGTTTGGTGGCAAATACAGCAACTTGAGAAACAGGGATGCTCTTCCGACGATTGGACATCCGTGCTCGTGTCGCCGGCTACCGACCTCTCAAAACTGCGCAACGCACATTTCGGAGGGAGAGTGACCATAGGGAAAGGAGCCGTCATAAGGAATGTCCCCGGAGGGATTTTCAATTGCCGTGTAGGTGAAAACGCTGTAATCGAAAATGTGGCGAGAATAGAATTCGAACCTGAAGCTCCATGCGGGGTAGGAATTTCCATTTCGGCATTAGACGAGACCGGCTCACGTCCCGTAGTGGCATATCCGGGACTGTCGTCGCAGGTGGCCACCCTCATGGCGAGGGTGCCTTCATGGCTTGAAAAGCAACTGTCTCCTTTCCTTCAGGATTTTCTTGACGGCAAGGCGGTAGCCCATGAAATCGGCGACGGCGCCGTGGTTCGCGATTGCGGAAGGATGCTTAACGTAAGCGTAGGGCACGGTGTGACCATTGAAGGCGCACGGTCACTGAAAAACGGTGCGGTCATCAACAATTCCACCGTCGGGCGTCCCATCGCCTACGTAGGCCCGGGGGTGGATGCCGAGAATTTTATCATAGAAGACGGCCGTGTGTCTGACGGCGTAATTTTGCGCAACTGCTACGTAGGGCAGGGAGCCGAAATTGAGAAAGGATTCACCGCCCACGATTCGCTTTTCTTCGCCAACTGTTCTTTTGAAAACGGCGAAGCCTGCGCCCTGCTCGCCGGACCCTATTCGGTGAGCATGCACAAGGCGTCGCTGATGATCGGATGCCAGACATCATTCATGAACGCCGGGTCCGCCACAAACCAAAGCAACCACATGTATAAACTCGGGCCTGTACATTGGGGCGTGCTCGAAAGGGGCGTCAAGACAGCGTCGGGGGCATATATCATGCTCGGGGCAAAAATCGGGGCGTTTTCAATGGTTATGGGGCTCCATAAGACACATCCCGACTCATCGTCGTTCCCGTTCTCATATTTATTCGGCGACGAAAGAGGCGCCACCGTGGTTGTGCCTGCAGCCATGCTGAGGTCGTGCGGGCTGTTGCGCGATGAAAAAAAATGGCCCACACGCGACCGCAGGCTTAAACGCAAACTGTCGCTCCACGACCGTATCGTCTTCAACGTGCTCAATCCTTTCACCGTCGAAAGCATGCTGACCGCAATCGACACAATCACCGAACTGCTCTCAGGCCCCACATACGACGACCTTTATTTCCGTCATAAGGGGATGAAATTCACCCGCGCCGCTCTTGAAAGGGCGAAGTTCCTATACACGCTCGCCATCTACAAATATCTGTCGATGAGCCTCCCAGACGGAAAAATTCCGGAATCGGACGGCGTCGAGGCGGAAGATTGGGTCGATGTAGGGGGACAGGTCATGCCACGTGAAATTCTTGAACAAGCCCTCGAAAAAGACAGCATCGAAGAGGTGGAAAACCTCTTCACACATGTTTTTGAAGAGTACGAAACACTACAGCAGCGCTGGATCGGGCGAAGGTTCGGCGAATGGTGGCGGACGAGGGAAAACCGCATTGCCACCGGCGCACAAGAGTTTGACGAACTTGTGGAAGACGACAGACAGGAATATCTGGAATCTCTCGCAAAAGAGACTCGAATGCTCAACCTTTAAGAAGAAGACAGCTCCGCCGTTTTCATCGGCGAATCATGTCCGTCCATAAAAAAAGCCGCTTTGTGATATTTTTACATCGTAAAGCGGCTTTTTATTTGTGTATTAAGAAAAAAAACACTACCTTTGTGCGCTCGTGATGGTCTTTCACCGCACGAGGTAGAGAATTTTCAACCATATTTATTAACTTTTAATGACTGAATCTAAAGTTCAAACCCCGATTGAAGACTTCGATTGGGATGCCTATGCAAACGGCGAAACAGCTGGTTCGAAGAGCCGCGAGGAGCTTGTAAACACCTACGACGAATCTCTTAAGACAGCTAAAGACAATGAAGTGGTGACCGGTGTGGTTAAATCCATCACCAAGCGCGAGGTTCGTGTTGACATCGGCATGAAATCAGACGCCATCATCCCCATTTCGGAATTCCGCTACAATCCTGACCTTAAAGTCGGCGACGAGGTGGAAGTTTTCATCGAGACCCTCGAAGACAAGAACGGCCAGCTCCGTCTTTCACACAAGAAAGCTTGCCAGACCCGCAGCTGGGACCGCGTCAACCAGGCTCTTGAGAACGACGAGATCATCAAAGGATATGTTAAATCGCGCACCAAAGGCGGCATGATTGTCGATGTCTTCGGCATCGAGGCATTCCTCCCCGGTTCTCAGATCGACGTTCGCCCCATCCGCGACTATGATGTATTCGTCGATAAGACTATGGAATTCAAGGTTGTGAAAATCAACCAGGAATATAAGAACGTTGTTGTTTCCCACAAAGCCCTCATCGAGGCCGAGCTCGAAGCCCAGAAGCGCGAGATTATCTCCAAGCTTGAGAAAGGTCAGGTGCTCGAAGGCAAAGTCAAGAACATCACTCCTTACGGTGTATTCGTTGACCTCGGCGGTGTTGACGGTCTCGTCCACATCACAGACCTTTCTTGGGGCCGCGTTTCAGATCCCCGCGAGGTTGTCGAGCTTGACCAGGACATCAAGGTGGTTATCCTTGACTTCGACAACGAGAAAAAGCGCATCGCCCTCGGCGTCAAGCAGCTTCTTCCCCATCCCTGGGATGCCCTCGACCAGAACATCAAGGTCGGCGACCATATCCACGGCCGCGTAGTCGTTATGGCTGACTACGGTGCATTCGTTGAGGTACAGCCCGGTGTGGAAGGTCTTATCCACGTTTCCGAGATGTCTTGGAGCCAGCACCTCCGCAGCGCACAGGACTTCCTCAAAGTAGGCGACGAAGTTGAAGCCGTTGTCCTCACCCTCGACCGCGAGGACCGTAAGATGAGCCTCGGCATCAAGCAGCTCAAGAAAGACCCCTGGGAGAATATCGAAGAGAAATACGCCATCGGCTCACGCCACACTGCCAAGGTTCGCAACTTCACCAACTTTGGTGTGTTTGTTGAAATCGAGGAGGGCGTTGACGGACTCATCCACATCTCCGACCTTTCTTGGACCAAGAAAATCAAACACCCCTCGGAGTTCACCCAGGTCGGCAACGACATCGAGGTACAGGTGCTCGAAATCGACAAGGAGAACCGTCGTCTCTCTCTTGGCCACAAGCAGCTTGAGGAGAATCCCTGGGATGTATTCGAGACAATCTTCACCGTTGGTTCTATCCACGAGGGTACAATCACCGAGGTTATGGACAAGGGTGCCGTTATCGCTCTTGAATATGGCGTAGAAGGCTTCGCAACTCCGAAACACCTCGTTAAAGAAGATGGCTCGCAGGCAAAACTCGACGAAAAGCTTAACTTCAAGGTTATCGAGTTTAACAAAGACAGCAAGCGCATCATCCTTTCACACAGCCGCATCGCAGAAGACGCCAACAAGGCTGAAGCACGCGCACAACGCCCCGCAGCCAAGAAACCGCGCCGCGAGGAAGAAGCCGTTGCAACCCCTGCCATCGAGAAGACTACCCTCGGCGACCTCGGGGCCCTCAAGGCTCTCAAAGAGCAGATGCAGAAAGAAGAGCGTAAGTGATTTAATCCGTCACAAATCAGACATAATGCCTGATTTATACAAAAAAAATGGAAAAGCTTCGGCTTTTCCATTTTTTTTAGTAATTTTACGTTCCAAAATAAGACATCTGACCGTTTCATGTTAAAAAAACGATTCATATCTTTCATTATGGCAGCGTCGGTTGCCGTCGTATCATGGGGAATCCCGGTTTCTACCGGATGGGAGACAGCCCCCAGGCATGAAGTGCGCGACGCCAAATCCGTGATAAAGGATAATGAACTTGAAATAATGACCCTACCCTCGTGTATCGTCGTGAGCACCGGCCATAAAATCCATATTCAAGTTTTCACGATTTTGGGGAGGCTTGTGTCGGCAGAGACACTACAACCGGGTGTGTCAAAACTAACGGTGGGAGCACACGGCATTTATATCATAAAGGCGGGGGAACTAACATGCAAAGTGGCTATATAATTAAAAACATCACGATATGAAAGAAACAGAGATAGATTGGAGCAAGCTCCCGTTCAGTTACATAAAGACGGATTATAACGTAAGGTGTACATATAAAGACGGGAAATGGGGGGATATCGAGGTTTCCGACTCCGAATACATTCCCCTTCACATTGCGGCCTCTTGCCTTCACTACGGACAGGAAGCATTCGAAGGCCTCAAGGCTTTCCGTGGTAAAGACGGCAAAATCCGTGTTTTCCGCATGGACGAAAACGCGAAGCGCTTCATCAGATCGGCGGAAGGCGTTATGATGCAGCCGCTGCCAGAAGAACTGTTTTGCGAAATGGTCCGCAAGGTTGTAAAACTCAACGAACGCTTTATTCCGCCATACGGCACCGGGGCGTCGCTCTATATCCGTCCCCTTGAAATCGGGGTGACACCCAGAGTTGGGGTAAGCCCAGCGACGGAATATACCGTGATAATGCTTGTCACTCCTGTCGGCCCATATTTCAAAGAAGGATTCAAGCCCACAAAAGTATGCATGAGCCGTGAATATGACCGCGTGGCACCCAAAGGCACCGGCTCCATAAAAGTCGGAGGCAACTACGGAGCGTCGCTCGTGGCCGGAGAAAAGGCTCATCAGCTCGGTTATTCAGTCATGCTCTATCTCGATCCCAAAGAGAAAAAATATATCGACGAATGCGGTGCCGCCAACTTCTTCGGAATAAAAGACAACACCTACGTCACACCTGCAAGCGAGTCGATACTCCCTTCCATCACCAACAAAAGCCTGCGCCAGCTTGCCGAAGACATGGGGATGAAAGTGGAACAGCGCCATGTTCCGCTCGAAGAACTCTCCACATTCGAGGAAATAGCCGCCTGCGGCACAGCTGCGGTTTGCTCACCGGTATGTGAGATAGACGACCTCGACACGGGCGACAAATATGTGATTTCATCAGATGGTGTCGCAGGTCCCGTCACCACCGCCCTTTACAACAAGATTCTTGCCATCCAACATGGCGAAGAGCCCGACACTCATGGATGGTGTGAGATTATAGAATGAACATAACAGAAATTTTCAACAGATACTATTTCGACAACCCCGGGTTGCTTTCCACTGTAACCATCCATTCGGAATGCGTGGCACGGAAAGCGCTCGGGTGTCTGCGTTCAAAAGGAATAGACGCCGATTATGGGTTTGTATGGGAGGCGGCGATGCTTCACGACATAGGCGTAGTGAGATGCGACGCGCCCAGGATACAATGTTTCGGCACCCTTCCCTATATTTGCCATGGAGTAGAAGGAAGAACGATGCTCGATGCCGAAGGGCTTCCACGTCATGCTTTGGTATGCGAACGCCACACAGGGTCCGGGCTGACCGTCGATGACATAATCTCCCAGAACCTCCCTTTGCCCAGACGCGATATGACCCCGCTTTCGATTGAAGAGAAAGCCATTTGCTACGCCGACAAATTCTTCTCGAAATCCGGAGACCTTGCCAAAGAAAAAGAACTTGCGAAAGTAATCCGGCAGATGGAATCGTTCGGCAAGGATTCCCTGCAACGTTTTATCGCGCTCCATGAAATGTTTGGCGAGTGAGGGCTACAACAGCCCGAAATAGTGTCTTTTCAGCTTTTTTAATACTCCGTTTTGCTTTTTATTGCTAACTTTGCATCCGCAAATGGTGCGTCTTAATCCCGAGACGCATATAAAAGACAACAATAGCCAACATTGAGGCGCATTATCCTATATATAATGGCAGTGGCCTTTATCGGCCTTGCAATCGCCGGTAAAGCCGGGGGGCCCGACGTCAACACTGTCCTCCCGGTGGCATCGACAGCCGATTCTTCGGCCGTCATCAATGTTGTGCCCATTGATTCCTTATCACTCGCCTCAGACTCCATAGTCGTAAGAAACGACACCGTTTTTCTCCGGAAGGATTCCATTTTTGAAACCACCGACTCCATATTCCTGCGCCAAGATTCGTTATCGGCCGACAGTGCCGTCAACGATTCGACCCACAGGGCAAAAAGAGGAGAGCCCCTCCCCGACGACACAACACGCACAACGCTTTCGAGGATAAACAGGAACAAGGCCGACCTTGAATCGACCGTGACTTTCAGCGCCACGGACTCTCTCGTGATGGTAGGGCAGAACAACACATACCTTTACGGCGACGGCGACGTGGAATATGGCTCGTTCAAGTTGAAATCCCAGGAAATAAGAATGGAACTCGACAAATCGACGGTCTATGCCACCGGAGCCATCGATTCAACGGGAAACCTTGTGGGCACCCCCGTGTTCAACGACGGGGGCGACGAGTATGAATCAAAAGAGATGTCATACAACTTTAAGACGGAACGCGGATTTATCAAAAACGTCATCACCGAACAAGGCGACGGGTATCTCATCGGCGGCGCGTCGAAAAAGATGGACGACGGTTCTTTCTTCTTCGAAAACGGCAAATATACCACGTGCGAAGACCATGATCATCCCCACTTTTATTTCCAGCTGACGCGAGGAAAGATGATTCCCAATAAGAATGTAGTCACTGGCCCCGGATACATGGTGCTTGCCGATGTGCCTTTGCCACTCGCACTCCCCTTCGGCTATTTCCCCTTCACCAAAGACTATTCCAGCGGCATCATATTCCCCACCGTAGGCGAAGACTACAACCGTGGATTCTATCTTCGCGACGGCGGATATTATTTCGCCATTTCAGACAACGTTGACCTTGCCCTCAGAGGTGAGATCTACACCAAAGGGTCATGGGGAATATCCGGACATTCATCATACGTGAAACGATATAAATTCAGGGGGAACTTCGATTTCTCGTATATAACCACAATATATGGCGACAAAGGGAGCCCCGACTATTCCAAACAGAAAAACTTCCAGATAATCTGGAGCCACTCACAGGATGCGAAAGCCAACCCCAACATGAATTTCTCCGCATCCGTCAACTTCACGACTTCCGGCTATACACGAAACGACCTCAACTCATACTATAATTCCTCTTTTACGGAGAACACAAAGTCTTCTACCGTAAACATGACCTACCGGTTCCCGGGGTCGAAATGGAGCCTATCTACCACCGCCAACATCTCGCAGCGCACCCAAGACTCCACCCTCGCCGTTTCATTCCCCAACATCAACGTCACGATGTCGCAGACCGCCCCGTTCAAAAGGAAAAAGTCAGTCGGAGGCGAACGATGGTATGAAAAAATCAGGCTGTCATACACAGGACAGTTCCAGAACTCCCTTACGGCGCAACAAGACCAGTTTTTCAAGAAAAGCCTTATAAAAGACTGGCGTAACGGTATGCGCCATTCCGTGCCCGTGTCCGCCACGTTCTCGCTCTTCAAGTATATCAACATCTCCCCTTCCATTTCCATGAACGACAGGATGTACACCTCGAAAATTCGCCGCCAATGGGACACCCAGGCATCCCGCGAAGTCATGGACACCACCTACGGGTTCTATAACCTTTTCGATTTCAACGCGTCCCTCTCTTTCGACACAAAGATATATGGATTCTGGAAGCCAATGAAATTCCTCGGAGACAAGGTGCAGATGATTCGCCACGTCATGACCCCGACGATATCTATTTCCGGCTCTCCTGATTTCAGCGACCCTATGTGGGGCGTATGGGGCAGCTACGACTACATCGACAACCAGGGATTGCCCCAGACCAGAAAATACAACTACTTCTCACACGGAATTTTCGGCTCGCCATCGCAAGGTAAGTCGGGGGTTGTGTCGGTCAGCCTCGCCAACAACCTTGAGATGAAAGTCAAAAGCGACAGCGACACAACCGGAGTGAAAAAGATTTCATTGATTGAAAACTTCTCGATAAGCCAAAGCTATAATTTTGCGGCAGACTCCATGAACTGGAGCAACGTCAACACCTCCATTCTTCTGAGGCTTGTGAAGAACTTCAACCTCAACCTGTCGGCAACCTGGGACCCCTATACCTACCGGCTCAACTCTTCAGGTTCGCCCGTAAGGGTCAACGTGCCGAGATGGAAAGCCGGCAAAGGATGGGTGCGTCTGGCATCTACCGGCACATCATTCTCCTATACCCTCAACAACCAGACCTTCTCAAAGAAAAAAGACGATAAAGGCCAAGGGAGAACAGACAACGATGATGACACCGACGACGACGCACCCTTCGACGGGGAAGACGGTTCGGGTGCCGATGACTACGCCAACGACCCTAACGGACTTCGAAACCAAAGAAGACGCGACGCCCGCAAGGAAGCGGCTTCGGCGGATGCCGACGGCTATGCAAAATGGGAATGTCCCTGGAGCCTCACGTTCAACTATTCCGTAAACTACGGCTACGGAGCTTTTGACTACAACAAAATGGAATACAAAGGGAAGTGGACCCAGAACCTTTCTTTTTCGGGCAACATACGCCCCACCACCAACTGGAACTTCTCTTTTTCCGCATCCTATAATTTCGACCTGAAGAAGATAGCCTACATGAACTGTTCGATTTCGCGAGACCTCCATTGCTTCACCATGTCGGCGTCGTTCGTTCCTTTCGGTCCTTACAAATCATACAACTTCCATATTTCCGTGAAGTCTTCGCTCCTGAAAGACCTGAAATATGACAAACGTTCGTCAACCTCTAACGGAATCCAGTGGTATTGACATTACAAAACCTACTATTTAAGACTGTCGATACATAGGTGTCGCCACGAGAGGTTTTTAACGTTATCTAATACGTCTGTGCCTACGTAATCCCGTTCAAAGCAATCATAACCGCCAAAAAATTTGGTCATGTCGCGCAATAATGTTACTTTTGTAAAAAATTAGGCAGTGATGGCACTTCCACTCACCACTCTTCTCAAATCGGTCGATGATAAAGTGGCTGAGATTTCAGCCATCCACCTTCGCCTGCATTCGCGCATCGAGGAACTTGAAAGAGAAAACGAGAATCTCAGGCAAGAACTTGACGACACACGCAGTAAGCTCGCGAAGGCTTTGAACGATGTAGAGTTTCTCACCATGTCGCACAGACTGGCAGACACTCCAGATTCTATCGTCAGCGCGAGGCGCCGCATTGCCCGATTGATTCGCACCATCGACAACTGCATCTCCATGCTAAAGGAGGAATGACGATGAACGATTCTGACAAAGTAAAAATGACCATTAATATAGGCGGCGAGCATCTTCAGCTCTCCGTTGCGTTTAATCGGCAGAACGCTGTCCGCGACGCTGAAAAGGCCGCTGCGGAACTTTATGACACATGGCGTTCCCGATGGCCCTCTCGCACCGACAAGGAAATTCTGGCTATGGTGGCTTACCAGTTTGCCTCATACTACCAGGAACTTCTCGGGCGACTTGAGGCAGCCGCCGGTTTGGCGGCCGACACAAACGCCAGGCTTGACGAAATAATAGGTTCGGAAGTCAAAAAGGCATTGTGAAAACAGGGGAATACCCCACTACGCTTTGTTTTGTATCGCGATTTGGATTTCTATAATCTGTTGCCATCGAGGTGTCGGCATGATGCTTTGTGCCGTTTTCGGATTAAGACAATTATGACTTTAAATATTTAATTTTGAAAAAATAACACAACAATAACAGGAACAGCAATGGAAACAGCAATATGGATCATCATCGCGGTTGCAGCCGCCGCTGCCGGATATGCCATCGCACTGTCGGTGGCTAAAAAAAACGCGAAATCCGCCGCAAATATCATCCTCGAAGACGCCAAGAGAGAAGCAGACGTAATCAAAGAAAAAAAGATTCTGAAAGCCAAGGAGGAGGAAATGAAAATCCTCTCCGATGCCGAACGCACCGCCACACAGAAAGTGCAGAAAGCCCAGGCTTCGGAAGCGCGCGCACGACAAAAAGAACAGCAACTTTCACAACAGCAGGGCGACCTCGCCCGCAAAAAGAAAGAGCTCGACTCTGTGAAGGCATCGCTCGACGCGCTTGAGCAAAACATCAACAGCCGTGCCGAACAGGTGGAGCACCTCCGCCGCCAGGCTCAGGAAGAGCTTGAAAGGGTGTCGGGGCTTTCAGCCGACGAAGCACGCGAAAAACTCGTAGAATCGCTTAAAGACGAAGCAAAGACCGCAGCGGCAGGATATATCAACGATATTATGGACGATGCGAAACTCACGGCTTCGAAAGAAGCCAAACGGATTGTAATCCAGTCAATCCAGAGGGTCGCCACCGAAACTGCGGTTGAAAACTCAGTGACCGTTTTCCACATAGACAACGACGAGATTAAGGGACGAATCATCGGACGAGAAGGACGCAACATACGGGCGCTCGAAGCCGCCACCGGAATCGAGATAATCGTTGACGACACCCCTGAAGCCATAGTGCTTTCAGGCTTCGACCCCGTGCGCCGCGAAATTGCCCGCCTTGCTCTACATCAGCTCGTAGTTGACGGGCGCATCCACCCCGCACGCATTGAGGAAGTCGTGGCTAAAGTCAAGAAACAGGTGGAAGAAGAAATTATCGAAACAGGCAAACGCACGGCAATCGACCTCGGAATCCACGGCCTCCATCCGGAACTCATACGTATGGTCGGTAAGATGAAATATCGCTCTTCTTACGGTCAAAACCTGCTGCAGCATTCCCGCGAGACAGCCAATCTTTGTGCGGTCATGGCTTCAGAACTCGGTCTGAACCCCAAAAAGGCTCGTCGCGCCGGGTTGCTCCACGATATAGGCAAAGTGCCCGACGACGAACCGGAACTCCCCCACGCTCTCCTTGGCATGAAACTTGCCGAGAAATTCAAAGAGAAACCGGAAATATGCAATGCTATCGGCGCACACCACGACGAAGTGGAACAGACGTCGCTGCTTGCTCCTATTGTCCAGGTATGCGACGCCATTTCAGGAGCAAGGCCCGGGGCGCGAAGGGAAATCGTGGAAGCCTACATCAAGCGTCTTAACGATCTTGAACAAATTGCCTTGTCTTATCCCGGAGTGCTCAAGACCTACGCAATCCAGGCTGGCCGCGAGCTGCGAGTCATTGTCGGCGCCGACAAGATAACCGACGAAGAAACCGACAAACTTTCCAGTGAAATAGCAAGGAAAATCCAAGATGAGATGACATATCCCGGACAAGTTAAAATTACCGTGATCCGCGAAACCCGCGCCGTGGCATTCGCTAAATAATAACCTCCAACCTTTTTCATGATATGGAAGAAAAAGAAAGAGGAGTCTTCTCGAGCGCATGCCCCGGGTGTCGCAAAAACGGTTCCTGCATAGGGTGCGCGAGGCGTGAGCCTCGTGGAAAACTGCTTGCACACGACTGGCTCTCCGACCTACCGGTTTCGGATTTGACCGCCCCGGTGGAGGTGCTTTTCAAGAACACCCGCATAGGATTTTTCAGCAATCCGTCGGCAATCCCCTTGAAGATAGGCGATATTGTAGCCGTCGAGGCTTCGCCGGGTCATGACATAGGAAGGGTGACCATGACAGGGCATCTCGTGGAGCTCCAAATGAAAAAATCGGGGATAAAGCCCGACAGTGAACTTAAAAAAGTTTTCAGAATTGCGCGTCCAAACGACATTGAAAAATTCGAGGAAGCCCGTGCAAAAGAGCATTCCACAATGATACGCGCCCGCGCCATCGCCGAGGAACTCGGACTCGCCATGAAAATCGGCGACGTCGAATATCAAGGCGACGGTGGGAAAGCAATATTCTATTATATTGCCGATGAACGTGTGGATTTCCGCAAACTTATACGCATACTTGCCGACACATTCAAGGTAAGGATAGAGATGAAACAGATCGGAGCACGACAGGAAGCCGGTAGAATCGGAGGAATCGGCCCGTGCGGGAGGGCGCTTTGCTGCTCCTCTTGGATGGGCAAATTCGTTTCGGTCGGCACAGGCAGTGCCCGGCTGCAAGACTTGTCGATGAATCCGCAGAAGCTTGCCGGACAATGCGCAAAACTTAAATGCTGCCTGAATTTTGAGGTCGATACATACGCCGAAGCTCAGAAACAGCTGCCCCAAAAAGATGCGGTCCTTGAAACCAAAGACGGTTTATATTATTATTTCAAACCTGATATCCTGGCAAGGACCGTTACATATTCCACCGACAAGAACATTCCTGCAAATCTTGTCACGATACGTGCTTCACGCGCATTTGAAATCATCGCGCTCAACAAACAAGGCATCAAGGTGGATTCCCTTGACGGTTCGGGTTCCTCCAAGGAGAAAGCCAACAAGGAATACGGCGATATTATCGGACAAGACAGCCTGACCCGCTTCGACAAAAACAAAAAGAAAAAGAAGAAAAAGCGTAAAGGAAACGAACCGGCTTCCGCGGCACCCTCCGAAAACAATGCGCCGAAGCAGAACAACGGAAATCAGCCTAACCAACAACGGCAGAACCCACAGAAGCAACAGCGCCAGCATCTGCAGCCTGCTGCCCATGCAAACATGCAGAACGGCAACCGCCAACCACGGCCTAAGAAAAAGGCGAACAATCATCCCCCGCAGGAGGGAGGCGGCGAATGATGAGATTTCCCGTGGCAGTCGCTATGGCCGTGTTTCCGGTCCTTATGTCGTGCAATCGTCTTCCGGTGGTGGATTATTCGGATTTCGTCGATATACCACCGTCCGGAATACCGCAAAACTGGGAATATGACTTCAATGTTACGGCTTCCGATTCCGCCGATATAATATCAGGAAGACATGATGCCGTGTTGGTGGTGAGATACACCGGCAAATGCCCGTCGAGGTCTATTATACTCAATCTCGAGGAATTGTCTTTGAGCCATCAACGCCCCGACACCACGGTGTTGGAATTGCAACTGTTCGACAAGGAAGGGCTTCCGCTTGGGAAAGGGGCTTACGGAATATACGAAATCGCCGACACTTTACATAAAGGCATCGTTATTCCGGATGGATACACCCTATCGTTCTCCTCTCCGCTCCCCGATGGAAAAACAGCTGGCATCAAATCGATAGGTCTGGTTATTAAACAAGATAGATCTGGTTATTAAACAATAGGAATCATTCCCGCATTTCATAATATAAGGGCAATTCTTTTCAGAATGTCGCCCACCGTTTTTTAATTCTTGATTACTATGAGACTGATTGACGAAGATACCCGTAAAGAGATAGGAACAAGGATAGAAGACATAAGGCAACGCGTTGCCGACAACGGAATCGAGGCATTGCTTGTGTCGTCTAACGCCAATATTTATTACACCACCCTAAGATTTTTCAGAGGGTATGTATATATACCTGCCGTCGGTAAACCTATCTGGTTTCTGATAAAACCTGACTCCTATGAAAAGGAAGAAGACATAGTGTTGATCAGGAAACCTGAAAACATTCCGGACTGTCTGAAAAGCCTTGGATATGCACTTCCACGCACAATCGGGCTTGAATTCGATTCGATGTCTTATTCGGATGTAGAGAGGCTGAAAGCCGTTTTCCCGGATGCGAAAGCAGCCAACGGTTCCCGCATATTAAGCAACGCGAGAATGGTAAAGACGGAATGGGAAATCCAGAGGATGCGTGAAGACGGCATACACCAGGCGGAAGTATATCGCCGTGTAACCCGATGCTACAAAGAGGACATGACCGATGTCCAGTTTCAGATTGAAATCGAACGTATCCTCCGCCTTGAAGGATGCCTCGGGTTTATACGCACGTCTGGAAACCTGATGGATATAAATCTCGGTTCGGTCATAGCCGGCGACAACGCCGACACTCCGAGCCCCTACGATTTTACTATGGGAGGTGCCGGAATCGACCCCTCGCTTCCGGGCGGTGCCGACGGGACCACCTTGAAACCGGGGCAGACCGTCATGGTTGACATGTGCGGTTCGTTTAATGGCTATCAGACCGACATGACAAGAGTGTGGAGACTCGGGGAAATTCCCGAACTTGCATACAAAGCCCATAAATGTTCGATCAATATTCTCAGGGCTTGCGAAAGCATGGGCAGACCGGAAGTCGCAGTAGCCCACCTTTACAACAAAGCCATCGAGATTGCAGGGCATGAAGGGCTCGCAGATTATTTTATGGGGCATCGCCAGCAGGCTCCTTTCATAGGCCACGGCGTCGGCATTGAACTCAACGAACCTCCGGTTGTCATGGCTCGCAGCAAAGACAAGCTTCTTGAAAACATGACGATAGCCCTTGAACCTAAATTCGTAATTCCAGGCGTTGGCGCGGTCGGTGTGGAAAACACATACGTAGTCACCCCCTCCGGATTGAAATCCCTGACCATTTTCCCCGAAGAAATTCAGGAACTATAAAAACGGGATAGAAAGAAAATACAAAAACCATTAAATGAATCTCAAAGAAGATCTGAAAAATCCTATATTTAGAAAAATAGGTGAAATAGCAGATTCCTTGGACAGGGAAGTATATGTCGTAGGCGGCTTCGTGCGCGACATCTTCCTCGGAAGAGAGTCGAAAGATTTCGACTTCGTCACCGTGGGCTCAGGAATTGAACTTGCACGCAAAGTGGCTGAAGAGTTCGGACCAAAGGCCCATCTTGCAGTTTTTCCAAACTACGGCACCGCACAGGTAAAGACCCATGACCTTGAGCTTGAATTTGTAGGGGCACGCCGGGAATCTTATTCCCGCGACTCCCGCAATCCGATTGTAGAAGACGGAACCCTCGACGACGACATGCGCAGGCGCGACTTCACGATAAATGCAATGGCGATTTGTCTTAATCAGGCACGTTTCGGTGAACTCGTTGATCCTTTCAACGGTCTTATCGACCTCCATTCAGGAATAATCAAAACACCGCTCGATCCGGACGTGACCTTTTCCGATGATCCTCTCCGGATGTTGCGTGCCATAAGGTTTGCCACCCAGCTCTACAGAAATGATTGGGAAGACGTTTCCCGGCCGAAAACGTCATCCTTCAAGATTGCTCCCGAAACCTTCGACGCCATTAGGAAAAACGCATCGAGGATGGAGATAATCACAAGGGAGCGTATAAACGACGAACTGTCGAAGATTATGAGGGCACCGCGTCCGTCGGTCGGATGGAGGCTACTCGACATGTCAGGACTCCTCGCTTATGTCTTCCCGTCGCTGGTGCCTCTGAAAGGAGTGGAAATGAAAGAAGGACGAGGTCATAAAGACAACTTCTACCACACAATCCAGGTGGTTGACAATGTAGCTTCCCGGTCTGACAAGGAATGGTTGCGTTGGGCGGCATTGCTCCACGATATCGCAAAGCCTGCTACAAAAAAATATGATTCCAAACTCGGGTGGACATTCCACAACCACAACTTCGTGGGCGAGAAAATGATTCCGCGTATTTTCCGCGAAATGAAGCTCCCACTTAACGAGAAAATGAAGTATGTAGCGAAGCTTGTAGGACTCCACATGCGTCCCCAGTCGGTAGGCGAACAGGGCGTTTCGGATTCCGCTGTAAGAAGAATGATTACCGACGCCGGAAATGACATCGACGATCTTATGATTCTTGCCGAAAGCGACATCACTTCGAAGATTCCGGAGAAAGTAAGACGACAGCTTGACGGCTTCCGTAAACTGAGGGAAAGGATGAAAGACGTGAAAGATGCCGACGATCTCAGGAACTGGAAGAATCCTATCGACGGAAACGAAATCATGGAAAGGCTCGGCATACCTCCCGGACCGGAAATTTCACGTCTTAAAGAAATGGTTAAGGAGGCTATAATAGAAGGGACAGTCCCATACGAACATGATGCCGCCTGGGAATATCTTATCGCCCATAGATAATTGATAATGACATCACATAAAAAACGCCTCCGGATTCAATGGTGAATCCGGAGGCGTTTTTTATGTGATGTCGGCCTAAGGCCTCAAGCTTAATCCTGGTTGAGGTTTACGCGCTTGAAATCAACTACCACGAGTCCTTTCTCTGTCTGGTCGAGGAACTGTGCAACAGTTATTTTTGCATTCTGAACATACTCCTGCTCCATCAGACAGTTCTCCTTGAAGAACTTGTTGAGACGGCCGTTGGCAATGTTCTGAATCATCTGCTCGGGAAGGTTGGCAGCCTTTGCTTCGCCGGCCTCTTTCATAATCTGACGGCCGCGGGCAGCATCTTCTTCCGTAATCCAACCCTTGGAGATGTTGCTCTCGATGTGGTCTTCCGAGTCGAAGTGGTTAGGGTTAAGGCCTGCCTTGCTGAGAGCGGAATCCTGGGCCTTGCGAATAAGTTCGGCTTTGGTCTTCTCTACGGCCACGCTAATCTCCTGGTCGATGGTCTCCTTTGCTACGTTCTCGCGAGCAACGGCCACAGGGTTCATTGAAGCGATCTGCATACAAACTTCACGACCCACCGCCGGGTCAACGCCCTCGAGGTTGAAACCTACGATAGCGGCAAGCTTATCGTTGAAGTGGTTGTAGGCAGCCACGCTTGCAGCCTCAATCCATTCGTAGTCGCCAAGCTCCATTTTCTCACCTGTCTTGCCGACTTCGTCGGTAATAAGGTCAGAAACCGTACGACCGTCGATATCGAGGGTCTTAAGTTCGTCAAGGCCTTTTGCCTTGGCAGCGAGGGCGGCGTCAAGAATCTTCTTGGCGAGCGCACGGAAAGACTCGTTCTTGGCAACGAAGTCTGTCTCGCATTTAAGTGTGGCGATAGCTGCGAAATTACCGTTAACACCGGAGAATACGCAACCCTCTGCAGCGTCGCGGTCCTCACGCTTGGCGGCAACTGCCTGTCCTTTCTTGCGGATGATTTCGATAGCGGCATCAATATCTCCGTTTGTCTCGGCCAAGGCATTCTTGCAGTCCATCATGCCTGCGCCGGTCATGTGGCGCAGTTTCTTTATATCTTCAATAGATACAGCCATTGTCAGTAATGTGTTAAAATTAAAATTATTCAGCAGCCTCTTCTGCAGCGGGAGCCTCAGCAGCGGGAGCCGCTTCTTTGGCAGCCTCGTTGCGGCGTACACGGCGACGCTTGCCGGGGGCGGCATCGGCATTTTCCTCCTTATCCTCGGGTGCGTCGAGTTTCTCTACCTTACGCTCCTCAAGACCTTCTGCCATAGCGGCACATACGGCGTCAAGGATAACTTCGATGCTCTTTGAAGCGTCGTCGTTTGCAGGGATTACGAAATCTACATTCTCGGGATTCGAATTGGTGTCAACGATACCGAACACAGGAATGCCAAGACGGTTGGCTTCGGCAACGGCGATGTGCTCTTTCATGACATCGACTACGAAAAGCGCACTCGGAAGACGGGAAAGGTCGGATATAGAACCGAGGTTCTTTTCAAGTTTGTCGCGCTGACGTTTAATCTGAAGCTTTTCACGCTTCGAAAGATTGTCGAACGTGCCGTCTTTCTGCATCTTATCTATGGTAGTCATCTTCTTCACCGCCTTGCGGATGGTGGGGAAGTTGGTAAGCATACCGCCGGGCCATCTTTCGATAACATAAGGCATGCCTACTGAAGAAGCTTTAGTCTCTATAGCTTCCTTAGCCTGCTTCTTTGTTGCCACAAAAAGCACCTTGCGTCCGCTCTTGGCAATCTGTTTAAGGGCCTTCGATGCCTCGTCGATCTTAGCAGCTGTTTTATAGAGGTCGATGATATGGATACCATTACGCTCCATGAAAATATAAGGAGCCATGGCGGGATTCCATTTACGTTTGAGGTGGCCGAAGTGGCAGCCTGCCTCGAGGAGTTGGTCAAAAGTGGGTGTTGCCATTTTGAAATTTTGCTTTTTTTTGGACGTAATGTCCGGTTGTTTACTTTCTATTTAAAATTTCTTTAGAAATCCAATCAGTCGGTAGGAAACGCAAATTGAAGCGCTTCATCCGGCTGATTTAGATACTAAACAGAATAAGCATATCTGTAAAAGAAATCCGCGATTAACGCTTGGAGAATTGGAAGCGCTTGCGAGCCTTGGGCTGACCGGGTTTCTTACGCTCTACGGCACGGGGGTCGCGGGTCATGAAGCCTTCGGCACGAAGAGCGGGCTTGTCCTCAGGATTGATTTTGACAAGGGCACGGGCGATGGCAAGACGAAGGGCTTCAGCCTGACCTTTATAACCGCCACCGTCGATATGGGCTACTATATCATATTTCTCGGCAGCATCAAGGGTAGCGAGAGGCTGCTTAACCACATACTGAAGGATAGAAGAGGGGAAATAGACGTCAAGGGGACGCTTGTCGATAACGATGTTACCGTTGCCCTCGGTGAGATAAACTCTGGCTACGGCAGCCTTACGGCGGCCAATTGCATTCACTTTTTCCATCTGCTTCTATTATTTCAGTTTGTTGATATCTATTACTTTGGGATTATTTGCCTCATGGCCGTGTTCCGGACCATTATAGACATAAAGATTGCTGAGTAGCTTGGCGCCGAGAGGGCCTTTGGGAAGCATACCCTTTACAACCTTGATGAAAAGAGGGTGGCAACCGGGCTTGATAGTCTTCTTGAAAGACTTGGCCATAAGATCGCCGGGAGTGAACACATTCTGGCCGCCGGGATAGCCGGTGTAACGAAGATATTCACGGGTGTTGAATTTGTCCTTGCTCATTTTCACCTTGTCGGCATTGATAATGATGACGTTGTCACCGCAGTCAAGGTTGGGAGTGAAATCGGGTTTGTACTTACCGCGAAGTATTTTTGCAACCTTAGAGCAAAGGCGGCCAAGAATCTGGTCTGTAGCGTCAATAACGACCCACTCTTTTTCGATGGTGGCGGGTGTTGCTGAAAGCGTCTTGTAACTTAAAGTATCCACTTTGGATTTCGGGTTTAAAAGATTATTCAAAGTTTAAGTGCCATGGGAAAGGCACTTTAAAATCCGTCCTAACGACTGAAACAAAGCGAGAAAGGCCTAAATCGCGCTTTGTCAAGGCAGGACGGTAAACAAACTGGATATAATCGGCTTGCAAAATTAATAAAAATCCGGCAAATACCAAAACAAAATTTAATTAAAAAGCAAATCACAATTTCTAATTACAAATTGACCAATTATCAATTAAAAAGAGCTGCAAGCATTGTGCTTGCAGCTCTCTAAGGCGGCGATTACCTACTCTTCCGCTTTCGCAGTACCATCGGCGTGATA
>CABRKI010000040.1 GCA_902471455.1 uncultured Porphyromonadaceae bacterium
CCGCCATCGTTTGTGTCTTGTCGGTGTTCAACGGCTTCCGCTCGCTCCTATCTGACAAGCTCGACATCCTCGCCCCCGACGTGCTCGTCACCCCCGCCCAAGGCAAGACGTTTGCCGACGGCGACTCGATAGCGTCGCTCATCAAGACGGTGGAAGGGGTGGAAACCGTGATGCCATCTGTCAACGACAACGCCCTTGCCATCGTCGGCACGAGGGAGATGCCCGTGGCCCTGCGCGGCATCGACCCCGCAGTATATCCTAAGATAACCGCCATAGACTCCATAATGCTCGGCGGCACGCAAACCGCCTCCCTCACCCCTGGCATGGCGATGGCGTCGGTCGGAGTAGCTCGGCAGCTCGGAATCCACACTCCCGACGAAACGATGCTGATATTCGCCCCCCGGCGCGAAGGGAGGGTGAATCTTGCCAACCCGATTTCATCATTCATAACAGACTCCGTGGCGGTGGCCGACGTGTTCCAGGCCATGCAGAGCGAATATGACGAAAAAACGATAATATGCGACATCTCCACGGCACGCGCGCTTTTCCAATATGACACCGAAGCGACTGCCATAGAAGTCAAAACCGCCCCCGGTGCCGACCCTGACAAAGTGGCCAGGGAAATAGCCGCAAAACTCGGCCCTTCCGCCGTAGTGAAAGACCGCTTCCGCCAACAGGAAATCAACTTCCGGATGGTGTCGATAGAAAAATGGGTGACTTTCCTTCTCCTAATATTCATATTGATAATAGCATCATTCAACATCATCAGCACCCTCTGCATGCTTATAATAGAAAAGCAGCCATCAATGTCAACGCTCTCCGCCATAGGCATGAGCCGGAAACGCATCGGCAAGACCTTCTGGTGGGAAAGCGTGTTCGTATCCATGGCTGGAGGGATTGCGGGGCTTATGCTCGGGCTGCTCCTATGCCTCCTGCAGCAACATTTCGGGCTGATAAAACTTGGCGGCGACCCCGACTCGCTCGTCATAACGGCATATCCCGTGAAAGTGGAATGGACCGACCTTATCGTGGCATCCGTGCCGGTAGTGGTTATCGGGCTTCTTTCGGCAGCCATAGCCGCCGCCTTTGCACGCTCAAGGGTTTCGAATGCAAAATGATGCAGCTGCGCATATATGCCCAAAAAGTTTCCATTTTTCCAACGCAAACTCATTGTTTCGGCCGTTTTGAGCAAAAAAGATTTACTAAAAGTTGCATATTCCCCGAAATAATGATAAATTTGCACTACCAACTACAATCGTTAACCATGGATCGTATCGACACCTTAGACAAAAAGATTCTAAACATCATCATGAAGAACGCCCGCATCGCATCCAAAGACGTTGCGTTGGAATGCGGCGTTTCAAGGGCGGCAATCCACCAGAGGATTCAGCGCCTTATCGAAATGAAAGTAATCACCGGCTCAGGCTACAACGTCAATCCCAAAGCCCTCGGCTACAACACATGCACCTACGTGGGAGTCTCCCTCGAAAAGGGCTCCATGTATCGCGAAGTGGTGCAGGAACTTGAGAAAATACCTGAAGTGGTGGAATGTCATTTCACAACCGGGCCCTACTCCATGCTCATAAAGGTTTACGCACAAGACAACCAGCATCTCATGGAGCTCCTCAACGACCAGATACAACACATTGCCGGAGTCACCGAGACCGAGACCCTCATCTCGCTCGAACAAAGCATGAACCGACAGATTTATATCAAGGTCGATTAATAACGCCCTATCGTCTGGAAGTGCCCGGCTCATCCCGGGCACTTCCGGCATGAGAGGGTGCCAGTTTTCCCCATATAGTTTCCCCGACGATGAAAAAAAGCTCCATCTATTCTGTTCTGGCTGCCCTGCTACTCGCGGCGGTGGCTTTCTTCTTTTTCTTCCCCGACGATGTGCAGGGCAACGTATTGCGCCAGCACGACACAATGCAAGGCATAGCCAACGGACAGGAAGGTAAGGCATTCCACGACGCCACCGGCGAAACGACACGCTGGACCAATTCCCTCTTCTCCGGAATGCCAAACTTCCAGATTGCACCCTCCTATCCCGCCAACGAAACCCTGACATGGGTGGGAAAGGCATTCTCCCTGTGGCTGCCAGCTCCCGCCAACCTCCTGTTCGCCATGATGTTAGGGTTCTTCATCATGTGCCTCTGTTTCAGGTTTAAGTGGCATACCGCCCTCTTCGCCGCAGTGGCATGGGGATTCTCTTCATATTTCATTATCCTGATAGGCGCGGGGCATATATGGAAATTCGTCACCCTCGCCTACATACCGCCCACAATCGGTGGAATCGTGCTCTGCTATCGCGGAAAATATCTGACGGGCACCGCCCTCGCAGCCCTTTTCGGAGCCTTGCAGCTACAGAGCAACCACCCGCAGATGTCATACTATTTCTGCTTCGTAATCCTCTTCCTCGTAATAGCATGGCTCTACAACGCCATCAAAAAGCATCTCATGAAGCGTTGGATAGGCGCCACCGCATGCTGCCTCGTTGCCGGAGCATTCGCCGTAGCGGCAAATTCGCCAAGCCTTTACAACTCTTACGAATACTCGAAAGAGACCGTCAGAGGGAAAGCCTCCGACCTCTCCTCGCCGGGCAACGCGAACAACGCCGGCATGGACCGCGAAGCAATAACGGCATGGAGCTACGGGCTCGACGAGACATTCTCGCTCCTCATCCCCAATGTGAAGGGTGGAGCCACAATAAAACCGATGGCCGGACAGAACGAACTTCTATCCGTTGACAAAACCGACAAAGCCGACGAGCTATACCTCCAGCCCGAAGCGAGGGCTTTGCTCGGGCAGTTCCCCCAATATTTCGGCGACCAACCGATGACCAACGGCCCGGTCTATGTCGGGGCTTTCATACTCCTCTTGGCAATCCTCGCCCTTTTCGTGGTTGACGGGCCCGTGAAATGGGCGCTTTTCGCAGCTTGCGTGCTTTCAATCCTGCTCTCGTGGGGACACAATTTCGCACCCCTCACCGACTTCTTCATCGATTCCTTCCCGGGCTACAATAAATTCCGCGCAGTGGCAAGCATCCTCGTCATAGTGGAGTTTTGCGTGCCGCTCCTCGCCGCTATGTGCATCCGTAAGATGCTGGAGACCCCCGATTTCTTCGACCGCTTCAAATGGACCATCTACACCGTCTTCGGAGGCGGTGCATTGATATGCCTCATCGGATGGCTATGGCCTTCGGTGTTCGGCTCTCCCTTCTCCGAGCAAGAGGTGGCGCAACTTACGGAAGCCGGAGTTTTCAACAATCCGCAATACGCCACCCTTTGGGACGCAGTGCGCCAGACCCGCCTTAGCCTCGTGTCGGCCGACAGCCTTCGTTCGTTTCTGTTCATCGCCCTCGGATTCGGGGTTATGATGTTATGGCTCAAAAAAGCGTTCGCAAGCAAGCCCTTATTCGTATGCTGCCTCACGGCGGTGGCGCTCATCGACCTCTTCCCTCTCAACAAACGCTATGTCAGCTCAGAAAGCTTCACGGCGCCCGCATCGATGGAGACAGCATTCAACATGACCGAAGCCGACAAAGCCATACTCGCCGACACCTCCAACTACAGGGTGATGGACGTGGCGGGATTCGGCGACGCCCGTTCGTCGTATTTCCACAAGACCATCGGGGGATACCACGCGGCGAAACTGACCCGCTACAACGACCTTATCACCCATCAGATTTCAAAGGGAAATCCGGAAGTGTTGAATATGCTCAACGCCAAGTATTTCCTCAGCGGAGAACAATACCAGCTCAATCCGGAAGCACTCGGCAACGCATGGTTCGTGGATTCGATAGCATACGTCAACTCCCCCAACGAGGAGATGACCGCCCTCGATTCAATCAAACCCGCCGTATATGCCGTGGCTGACAAAAACTTCAAAACCATACTCGGCAATGCCAGCCACAAGCTCCCCGGCGACACCATCTATGAAACCGCCTACGCCCCCAACCGTCTCACCTATAAGAGCCGGTCGGCGAAAGGAAACCTCGCGGTGTTCAGCGAGATATTTTTCCCTTGGGGATGGACAGCCACCATCGACGGTAAAAACGCCCCGATTGGCCGGGTGAACTACGTGCTCCGCGCCTTGCAGGTGCCGGCGGGTGAACATGAAATAGTCTTTACGTTCGACCCGCAGAGCATCAAGACCACCAACACCATAGCCACTGTTTCCGTAATCGCCATCTATATCCTTTGCGCGGTGGCGGCGGTGCTATGGCTCATCCGTCTTTTCTCGTCGCGACGCGCCGACGGCAACCCCGAAACCGTCAAGAAGGGATGAACCCTTTTCTTACGATATTCCGGTCTTATCTGAGGTGGCGCCATTCCAAGGGGTATGGCGTTCACTCCCCTTTTGCCTACAATCTCGTGAAGTTGGCACTGCGGCCGGGCACGGCATACGCCTACTACGGCTACTACGACATCGACAAGGCACTCGTAGCCGAAGGGAAGAAAGGGTATCCACGTCTGCGCAAAGACGCAAGGCTCGCGTTGAGGATTATGGCAACGCTCCGGTCTCGCAGGCTCTTGTCCTGTCCGCAACGTTCTGACACCTTCAAGGCGGTTGCCGGCGCCCTACGCATCCCTTGCCCTCCTTGCAAAGAGAAAAGAATCCCGCCGCCTGAACCCGGCGATTTCCTGCTGCTACGCAACGATATCCACCCGGTTGCAGAGGTGGAGTCACGGCTTGGTTCTGGCACCACGGTGATGGCCATTGACCCCTCGCCCGCATTGCGCGACGCGCTGCTCGCCTTCGTCGGCAACGGGCTGACTTTCGTCGGAAAGAGGATTATAATCGTAATCCCCAACCCGGACATGGCTTTCGTGTCATACGAAATGAAACTCTGATGCCAAGGGAAATTGAAAACAACGAGAAGCTCCGTCTTGATTTCGAGGCACACCTCCTTCTTGAAAGAGGTATGTCGGAAAACACCGCGGCGGCATATCTCGTTGACGTAGGCCATCTGTTCGACTTCCTTGAAACACGCGGCATCTCTCCGGAAGCCACCACCGAACAAGACCTGCACCAACTCCTGGCATCGCTCCACGACATGGGAATCTCGCCCCGGTCGCAGGCAAGGATGATAGCAGGGATGCGGTCGTTCTTCAAATTCATGAAGATGGAGGGCTATATCGAAGCCGACCCGTCGGAACTTATCGAATCCCCCCGCCTCGGCAAACATCTCCCCGACGTGCTCTCGATAGAAGAAATCGACGCCATGATAGCCGCCATCCCCTCCGACAAAGAGGAATCGCTACGCAACAATGCCATCGTCGAGACGCTTTACGGCTCCGGGCTCCGTGTGTCGGAACTCGTGGAAGCAAGGATTTCTCGCATGAGCCTCGACGACGCACTTCTCATTGTGGAAGGGAAAGGGAGCAAACAACGAATAGTGCCGATGTCGCCCGCTTCGGTCAGCCTCATAAGGGATTACCTCCCGCAACGAAGCCGCCTTAAAATCAAAAAAGAGGGAGAAGACATAATTTTCCTCAACCGGCGAGGGGCACCTCTCACGAGAGTGATGGTGTTTTATATAATCCGCGACCTCGCGGCAGCCGCCGGCATACAAAAAACGGTAAGCCCCCATACCCTGCGCCACTCTTTCGCCACGCACTTGCTCGAAGGAGGCGCCAACCTACGCGCCATCCAGGAAATGCTCGGCCACGAATCAATCGCCACCACCGAACTCTACCTCCACCTCGACCGATCGCGCCTACGCCGCGAACTCCTCGAACACCACCCCCACTACAAATCCCGCTGACAAATCCAAGTCAAAGGAACGAAACAGGAAAGCTTATACTATCAATAGCGAAGAAGAGCTTCAAGGAAATAATAATCGGCATAGACGAGGGGCACGTCGATTTCCGAGCATGCGGGATAATTGCCAACCCCATGCTTAAGAAGAAAATGCCCGTTACGTCCCTCCTCGGCGAGATATTCCGGCGATGCCAACGTACGTAATTGCCTCTCGGCCATATCGAGACATTTTTCTCCTCGCTCTTTTTCGGATGTAAGTTTTCCAAGTTCTATAAAAGCCGAAGCCATAATAGCGGCGGCAGAGCTATCGCGATAACCTATATCGGCAGGAGCATTAAAATCCCATTGAGGGACACCGTCGGCAGGAAGACGCGACAGGAGCATATCCGCCACTCCCTCGGCATGAGATAGAAACCTGTTATCCCCTGAAAGGCGATACATCATCGTATATCCATATAATGCCCATGCCTGTCCCCGACCCCATGAAGAATCGTCGGAGTATCCCTGCACTGTTTCCTTGCTGCGCACAAGCCCGCTCTCCGGGTCATAATCCACAAGATGAAACGACGTGAAGTCCGGACGAAAATGATTGCGCATGGTTGTCTCGGCATGTGAACACGCCACCTTTCTCAAGCCCTCGTTACCGGAAGAGGCAGCCGCCACCATAAGCAGCTCAAGGTTCATCATGTTGTCTATAATGACCGGATATTTCCAGTCACGTCCATCCATGACGAAGTCCCAACTTTTGAGCACACCTGTCGTGGCATTGAAACGTGTGGCCAACGAACGGGCACCCTTTTCCAACACTTTAAGGTAATCAGGATTTCCGGTGAGACGATAACCATTGCCGAAACTACAGTTAAGCTGAAAACCTATATCATGGTCGGTGGTAACATATTTGAGTGGGTCAAGCCGTTCGGTATGCCTTACCGCAAGTTCCCTTACCGACTGAGAGCCTCCATATTCATAAATATACCAAAGGCAACCGGGATAGAAGCCGCTACACCACCAATTTATTCCGGACGCCACCAATTCTCCTTCCCCGGTAGCCGACGTGGGAAACTCCCCATCACAAAGGATGCTGTCTATAGCTACATATTGAATCTCGGCCAACCGGAACACCCTGTCTTTTAGTTCGGACATCGTCTCCGCCCTAATGCCAACAGACGCAAGCAAGATGCCGAAGAACATAAAAAACCTACACATCATAAAATATCATTTTACTTCCAGAACATAAACGGGAGAAGGTGCGGACTCCTTAACCTTCTCGCCATCGCCTTGCGAAGCACACTGCACATATATGTGCAACTTACCTTCGGCATTCCAAAGATTATTGTCATAACTCGGCTCCCAGGCATCCACGGAAAAATCAGTAAGGTCCCTTACATCCCATTTGTCTCTTGCATAGTCACCGGAGAATGCGAGCGATACCTTGCTTCCCCTTTCTATGTCACGATAAATATAATAAACATTGTTCTTGGAATCAACGGCAATTCTCGGCCTGGCTATCGGAATCATCTTGGTTCCGTTTCCACGCAGGGTAAAGTCTGTGCTACGGTGATGGACTCTCTTGCATTTCCATCCATCCTTATCTTTGAACACAAGTTTATATTGCGGGCATTCTTCATCTTCCCCTTTCCAATATGCCGCTATGAACGGATTCCCTTTCTTGTCGGCAGCCATACTCGTCTGATTGATAAGTTCACTTCCCTGCGGAATACGGAATGCATATTCCGCATTACCCGCATTTATAGGCAGGGGATATTTCTCGCCCGTTGACCGTTCCCAAGTCAATCCTCCGTCCTTAGAACGGGCATAGCAAAGGTCATGGTTGGTTTCTACAGCCGGCGTCTCACGCCATACCCACGACACATGAATCACATCGTTGCGGTCAACACACATCTGCCAATAAGCGTTACGTTCCCCCTCCCCGTCGATTAGATTGTCTTGCACGCGTCTCCACACGCCGGATTTCACATCATACCGGTTCATTACAAGATTTCCGCGCCCGGACTTCCCATATCGGTAAGCGAAAAGGAGATCTCCGTTTTTCAACGAATAAAACTCGGGGTAAGTCAGCCTTGTCTCATCACGCCCTACCATAGGCTCCAGTTCACCGAGTTCAAGAGAATAAGGCTCTACGCTCCTGCAATATTGCAGATTGGCGTTATGATGGTTGAACGCCACGTGGAGATATCCTTTGCCATCGATGCCGATACTTATTATATTGTGGGCGTCTGTCACTTTACCGCGATATTTGGAACGCAGTGTCTCGAATCCCCCATCTCCTTTTAAGAGACGCTTCCCCAAAGTGAGATACCCTTCCGGGTCATAGTACGCTATAAATTGCATGTCTCCCTTCGAGGTGACGGAATTATTGCGGAACACTGCCGTATTGACAGAAGTACTGCTGTAACCCTCGCCGGCCTTGACAAGCCTCTGGGCTTGCCCCGAACCGACGAAAAAGGTTATACAGCATACCATTAAAAACAATCTTTTCCCTATCATGTGTTTAATATTACGAAAACGGCGACATATTCGCAACTCGATGCCGCCATGCATCATATTCATTTAAGTTTATATATCTCCGAACCGGCCAGCAAGAAACAACCAACGGCAAAATCTTCGGGCTCATGTATTGTGTAGTAATCCAAAGGGAGCCCGGCGCGTGTGCTGTTGCTGCGACCCTGCATGTAGCCTAACGCTCCGTCAGGATGCATACAATCCTTCACCAATGCATTCCAGGCTTTTACCGCCATCGGCATATACTTTTCGCGGTCGAGCACGCCGTTGTTGACTCCCCATGCAAGGCCATACACGAAAAGTGCCGTGCCTGTGCCTTCCTTCCCGCCGTTCATAGTGGGGTCATGGAGCGAAACATTCCAAAAACCGTCTTCTCGCTGCACCTTCTCGATGGCACCGGTCATTTTTAGAAAATCTTTCCTATAGTCGGCGTAATGGGGAGCGGAAGGCGGGATTATATCCATAACCCTTGCCAATGCTGCATAAGCCCATCCGTTGCCGCGCGACCAGTAAGAATCGGCACCGCTCGGCTCTTTATAATGCGGGGGCATGAAGCGTTTGTCGCGATACCACAACCCTGTCTCACGGTTGAAGAGGCCTCGCCCGTCAATCTTGTCGCGGGTGAACGAATACATTTCCCACATCTTTTCGTAATAGCCGCAGTCGCCCGTAAGTTTCCCCAATTTTGCAAATACCGGCATCGACATCTGAATGGCATCCACCCACCACCAATCGTCATTCTGGGGGGTATTCACCATCATATCAATCGACAGTTTTATATCCTTTATCTTTTTGGGGTCATCGGGACAGATATTATAGAGATCGATATAGGTTTGCCCGCAACACTGGTTGTCGGCATGGCGCGTTACCGGCCCCTTGTCGAGTCCCCACTTATGATGGTCTGCCCATTTATAAGCGTAGTCGTAAAACTCCGGAAGCGGATAAATGGAATGAAGGGCCATTAGTCCCTCCATATAAACCGCACGCGTCCATATATTGCTTGGCCTCATGGTCTTCACAAACGTGGAGTCGCGTGGATCCGGGTATTTTTTAACAAAATAATCATTAGCCAATAGCATGCTATTGAGAGTCTCTTCCCTTGGCGGAATCCCTTCCGAGAAAGCGGGAAGCGAGCACAGCAATATGACTATAATTCCATGAAGAATCCTTATTCTCATAACTCTAATGGCACATTCGTTAATCCAATACGTCCTGACTTTCCCTATTGCCATAACCTTGCGGCGCCATCATACTCCGGCACACGATAGGAAGCCTCCATCAACGGGAATGGTTACGCCCGTAACAAATCCGGCGGCATCGTCATCAATGAGCCAATTCATGCATCCCACCAATTCACGGGCCTCTCCGAAATGCTTCATAGGAGTCTGGCGTATTATGCTTTCACCCCGGGCGGTAAAACCTCCATCAGAGGTGGTCAGAAGCTTTCGGCTTCTGTCGTTGAGGAAGAAACCGGGAGCTATTGCGTTTACCCTCACGCCGGCATTGGCGAGATAAGCGGCGAGCCATTGGGTGAAATTGGCAATACCCGCCTTGCTTATGGCATACGCCGGCACTCTCGACAGCGGACGGAAGCTGTTCATCGAAGCAAAGTTGATAATGCATCCTCCCCCTAATCTTATCATATCCGGTGCAAATACCTTGCATGGAATCACGGTGCCCATCACGTTTACGTCGATAACGTCGAGGAAAACCGACATATCAAGATTAAAAAATCCCTTTATGTCGCCACGCTCTTGCGATAGTTCGCGGTTATCATACTCGTTGATGCTTGCCACAGCCGCCGGCTGGTTACCCCCCGCACCGTTAATCAGGACAGAGCATGGCCCCATCTTTTCCAAAACTATGGAATGGGCTTCCTCCACATCCGAAAGATTCCTGACATCGCACGAAAGGCTCATGACACACCCTCCGGATTCCCGGATTTCACTCTCCACCTTCCTTAGCTTTTCAAGACTCCGGCCTATCAAAGCAACCTTATAGCCTTTTGCAGCCAAGTCAATGGCCATTGCAGAGCAAAGGGTGCCACCGGCACCGGTGACAACGGCCACCTTCCCTATATTTTTATCTGTCATCTCTTTTATTCCAATTTTTTATATTATCATAGCAAATATCTTTCACAATACCCCCCAAAAGCGGTATATCATCCGGGAATTCCCCGCTACTTACCTTTTCGCCCATGAAACGGCATAGAATCCTGCGGAAATATTCATGGCGCGAAAAAGAAAGTACGCTTCTGGAATCCGTGGTCATTCCCACAAATCCGGAAAGCACCCCATACGAAGAGAGCGTCTGAAGCTGACCAAGAATCCCTTCAAGATGGTCGTTATACCACCATGCCGGGCCGAACTGCACTTTCCCTTTGACCCCGGCCCCGGGATAAGAGCCTGTGAGGGTGGCGAATGCCGCATTATCCGAAGGATTGAGGGTGAAAAGGATAGTACGAGGCAACACATCATCCCTGTCGAGAGAATCAAGCAACGCCGCCAGACTTGACATATCGCATGCCGATCCTATGGAAGCATACCCTCCCGCAGGGCCGCATATCCTGCGGAGACGACTGTTCGTGAATCTCATCGCACCGATGTGAAGCAGCATCGCCCAGTCCCTCCGTGCATAGCTTTCTCCCAGCTGCCTTATAAGATAAGACCTCAGCCTAACGTCTTCTTCCCGTGTAAGCGGACCGGACATGAGGAGACGCCGGAATATATCTGACGCCTCCTCCCGGCCTACCTCAAAATATTTGAAACCTGAATCGAACGAATGGTCGGCATAACGGCACCCCGCAGCCTCAAACACATCAAGGCGTGCCTCAATAGCCTGCAAATAATCGTCAAGACTGCCGACGTCAATTCCCGACGACTCCGACAACCGTTTCAGGAACGAAGGGAAAACATCCGCTGAAAAGGAGGTTATGGAGTCGGCCCTCAACGAAGGCAACACCTTGATTCCGCCTGATGCGAGGGTGGCACGACGGTGGAGCGACACGTCAGACAATACGTCGTCCGACGTACAAAGCACCTCCACACCCATACGTTTCAGTATGTCGAGCACACCGTTCCCGGGCAAAGAAAGTATCCCGTTGCATTTATCCCATACGTCACGGGCAGTCGAGCCGCACAACATCTCGTCAATGCCGGAAAATCTTTTAAGTTCAAGGCATGTCCAATGAAAAAGAGGATTCCCAACAAGGCCGGGCACACAAGAGGCCCACTTGTCGAAACGTTCTCTTGCAGCCACCTCCTTTCCCGTGATATAAGTTTCCGGTATGCCCATAATTCTCATGGCACGGTGTTTATACGGGTCATTGTCAAGCCACAGTTCAGCGATATCGACGCATCTGTGGTTTGCCGACAGCCACATCGGGTCCAGATGGTTATGAAAATCAATTATAGGAAGATTTTCTGCATATTCATGATACAACGTCTTTGACACATTGGAATCAAGAAGGAAATCATCGTCTATGAAGCACCCCATTTTTAGCCGACAGTTTAAAAATATCCACCGTTCTTTACCATAAGTTGGGCAGAGAATCCCTCATGCACCCATCCCTTCATCTCACGTTCCTGGCTTTTTATCGCCTCGGCACGCAAAAGCACATCGTAGGCAATGGCCCGTGGAATTACGACAACCCCGTCGATATCTCCGAAAATCACGTCGCCGGGTTTTATGAATGCTTTCCCTATCCTGACGGGAATATTGTATCCGGTAATCTTAGTGCGTCCCAAAGACCCGTTTGACGTACGGTAGCGATAGAAGACGGGGAATTTCTGTCCGAGCACCTGCCGGGTGTCGCGTATTCCTCCGTTCACCACGGCACATCTCGCGCCCCTCGCAATGGCCGAGGCCGTCATGACCTCCCCCCAATGCGATGCCACTTCCTCCTGGCCCGCATCCCACACCACGCAACACTCCCTCGGCATATCGTCGAGCATTTTTGCCCGGATGTCCATCTCGCCGTCAACTGTCGGGTCAGGGTTGCTTCTAACCGTGTATGCTATCCCGGCTGCACGCATCTCGAAAGTAAGCGGCAGTATATTCACGGGCAACGCCTGGTCGAGGAGAGTATCTTCGCGAAGCACGTCGTTCACGGCACCTGTATAGAGAGCCTCGTAACGGTCGCACAATTCCTTATCCGATATCGGAAGCTCGATTATATCCACCTTATCGAGCATCTCCTTCAGCCTGTCTAACTTCATCAATGTCTTACTCATTATCGTCAGTCTTATTATCAGTTATTCTATTGTTTATTAATCAACCATATACATTAATCATCGAGGTTTATTCTTCAAGCAGACCTTTGAGATAGCCGGTGGCGAAGATATGTCCGAGCATCTCATAGGCAGGATTGTCTCCCTGCTCGCCTGCCATAACGGGGGCATGATCCGTGCGAACAAGGCCGTCATAACCTATTTCGCGGTAAGCCCTGATGCAAGCCTTCATGTCGGTTTGCCCTTCATCGTGGAAAGTCTCCTCGAATTTCTCCGCAGTGCCACGTATATCCCTGAAATGCACGAAAAATATCTTCTTCCCGAAATGGCGTATAAGGTCAGGAATGTTTTCACCCATTGCGGAAAAAGTTCCCTGGCAGAACGTTATCCCGTTGTAGTCGCTCGGATAAAGGGCCATCGCCTCATCGAAATTCGCGACATTGCGGAAAATACGCGCCACCCCCTGGAGCGATGCCACCGGAGGGTCGTCGGGATGCAAAGCGAGACGCACCTTGCATTCTTCCGCCACAGGCAGGATTTCATCCATGAAATATTTGAAATTGTCCCATATCCGTTCGTCTGTCAAAATACCGGCTTCGGTCAACTCCGGAGCGTCTTCAACAAGTTCCGAATCGAAAGCCGTGACAAGAGCTCCGCCACGCCCTTTCTTCGAAAAAGATGTGCGATACCATCCCGACTGGGGCATGAAGTTATAGCAAAGCACCGGGATATCGAGTGCCGCCATATTCCTTATCACCTGCTTGAATATCTCCAATTCCTTTTCGCGGCCCGGCAAACCGAGTTTTATATGATAATGCGGGGGAGCCGGCTCTATCACATCGAGCCGCAACCCGGCATCGCGAAGACTTTCCCTCACATAAAGCATGGCTTTATAGTCCCAGGGTTTCATATAATATCGCTCGGGAGGCAACGGCGCCACCGCATGCTCCACACCCAACTGCGCGGCAATCTGCCATTTCATTGAAGGCAACGTGGGTAAATACCAAGCTATTCTCATTTTCATAATATCCTTTTTCAAATGTAAAAGCAACGTAAAATCAAACACCCATTCTTTTCCTGCATACGAGCCAAACCGCCAAAGCCATAACGAAGCTAAAACCGCCGGCCCACATACTTAGCCTACCTCCCTCCAGAGAGAGATTGGGCAGACTCATGGCCACAAAAAGAGCACCCGACACGGCAAGAGACATTATCATCAATATGGCGAGAGCCTTTCCGTATTTGCGCGATTTCACCGGTATGGAATCCGGGGCAAGCTTATGGTCAAGCACTCTGAAAAGGGAATCCACGCTCTTCATTCGCCCTGCGTTTTCCTCTCCGTACACCGGGAGATAATATAATGCAAGACATGCAAGGAATTCAATCAAGGTGGCGGTTTCCCATGCCATACCGGGCAATACGTTAAGGATTATGCCTGCCGCCATGCCTCCCACAATCGTCACGGTCGCAGCTTTGGCGTTGGGCTTTCGGCTGACGATGCCCAGCACCAGAGGTATGCCTATCGGGAAACAGAATATGCCCGTAAAAAGCTTGTTGGCTTCAAAGGCACCACCGAAACCCTTTATATAAATCGCCCCGACCATGACCATCATCCCTATGACAAAGGTAGAGATACGGCCCACCGACAAAAGGCGTTTCTCATCCGCCCCCGGATTGAAGAGGCGCTGATAGATATCTTTCGTAAACACACTGGACATGACGTTGTATTCTGCATTGAGCGACGACATGGTGGCGGCGAACATCGCCGAGAACATTATGCCCATGATTCCCGCCGGAAGAAGCTTCACCGCAACAGCGACGTACGACATCTCGGGGTCTTCAAGCCCGGGCACTATCAGCGACGACGCCACTGCCGGAAGCAAAAACACCGGTGTGAACACCAAAAACAATACTCCTGTCAGCACACCCATGTTGCGTGCCGATTTCTCTTCGCGTACGCAGAAAAACTTCTGTATAAAAGTCCAGTTCTCGTTATACTTTACCATAAGCATGACGTAATACACGGAAAGCCAAAAGAATGCACCTTTCGGGCCGTTGAAGAATTGCATTTTTTCGGGTATTTTCTCGTACATCGCCGACAAACCGCCCACCTCATTGACAGAGATAGGGAGAAGAACGCCGGTTATAAGCACAAGTATGACGAACTGCACGGTACTCATGATGGTGACGGTCCATATTCCCCCGATAAGGTTGAAAAGGGTGACTATAAGCCCGGCCACCACCACCGACCATTCAAGTGAAAGGGGCGTAACCACTGTAATTAGCACGCCTATGGCATAGAGACGCACTATATTGTCGAGTATTCTCACTATAAGCCCAACCCATGTCATTATTTCCCTTACAGAGAAACTGTATCTCTGCTCGAGATATTCGATGGGGGTGACGCAACCCGTGCGTCGCCAGCGCGCCCCCAGCCAAAGTCCACCGACAATACAAGCCGGCACCGTTGACCAGAACACGGTAATCGATACCATTCCATATTCATACGCAATCCCCGCATAGGCCACAAACACGAATGTGCTGAAAAGCCCCATGAAATTGGTGACGGCCGCCATTATCCAGGGGATAGTGCTGTTCCCCTTGAAATAGGCCCCGGCATCTTTCACTATCAAGCCGAAAGACGCGCCGATAACCCCCATAAGGAGAATGTAGATTCCTATTGCCCAATAATCGAGAGTCTGTAATTCCATTTAAGTAATTTGCTAATATTATCCACTTTACCGGAAGGTGTGTCGCTTTTCATGACCTCTGACAGATCATTCGGCAACCCTTACGTTGTCAATGTCGGTAATCATCAAAGGGGAATCATATACCGGCACATCGAAAAATATGAAGTCGTTGCCATCCCGATGCATTTTTCCCTCGGGTATGGCGGCGACACTGCCGGAGAACACATCTATAAGCACCGGATTGGTGAATCCGCCATCCTTCACCCTTATCTCCGTCGGCACGGGGCAGTTGTCGTTACGTGGTATCTCGGCATCATGCCATAGCAAAACAGCATGAGAACCGTCCGAACCAGTTTCATACAGATAAGCGCTACACGGTTTATCGCCGCCCACCTTCACGCGGTCGTTGTCAAGACGCCGGGAAAGGAGGTCGAAGAGCGACACAAGGTTACTTACCGCATAATACGACTTCTTCGCCCTTACTATTTTCCTGTCGTCGCCGCTCTCAAGAAGACCCTTCACATTCTTACGTTTTATACCGTCGTCGGCGCTATAGTTCATATCGGAAATACAGAAGATGCCGGTAGCTATGTCGCGGGCATGGTCTCCGAGAATGCGGCGCAACGCCCACTTCCCTTGCGACACCTCCGTCCAGTCATACCCGCCGAGGGCACCTCCCATCCTACCTCTCGAAGGGGCGCCGCTCTCGCCCTGCCATATCTTTATGTCGGGGGAATATTTCGCGATTACTTTACGTAGGTTATCGGCCATCGGATACATATCTTCCGGACGATATACGTATTGATGGTAAGATACCCAATCGAAAAGGCCAAGTTTACCACGTCTCTTAAATTCCGCCATACAACTGTCGGCAAGCGAAGTGTCTTTTATGAGAGCAAGGGCAAGTGCCGCAATGCGTGCATCAGGGTCAACTTTCTTTATGATTTCTGCGGTGCGGATATTCAGTTCGGCTATGCTCTTATGGTCTTTCCCCATCTCGCGGTTAACGTCAGGTTCATTCCAAATCTCCCATTCTTCCACTCTCCCTTTGTAGTGACGGGCGAGGGCTTCGACCCATCTGTCCCAGGCCTTCTTGCCCTGCTCCGACACCGGCCAACCCCCTTTTAAATATTTTGTGCCCCCACCTTTATAAAGAGGGTTGCCGTACGACACCTCAAGCCAGACTTTCATTCCACGAGCAAGCGCGTCGTCAACGATAGAGTCGAGCCAGGAGAAATCATATTTCCCTTTGGTTTTCTCCGTCTTGGCCCATCCTGCCTGAAGCCTCATCTTACGCATACCCAACGGTGAAAGATACTCCTTATAGTTTTGATAGTCGGTATAATCCCTGTCGAGCACCTCACACCCTATGGTCAGGTCGTTTTTAGTCTCCTTCACACTCTTCGTCACTATTTTCCCCAAAACCGGGAAAGTGTCTCCGAAAATGCCGGAGGCCGACACCGCACAAACGCACGTTGCCATCATCACACAAAATAACAGAAATCTGGTCTTCATAACCTTGAATCATTTAGATGTTATTTCCCCCATACCCCGGATTCTGTTCAATCTTAGCATCCTTGTTTGCCTCTATGACATCGTATGGAATCGGGAACAGTTCATGACGGTCTTCCATCTGCGGTCCGTTGTATTCGTTGCACTTGCGCACACGCTCCACATATTTTCCAAGACGTCCGAGGGTGATTCTACGAAATTCCTCATACACCATCTCCCTCGCACGTTCGTCGAGGATATAGTCTATGCTCACATCGGCAGATGTAATCTCCGATGCTTTTGCCCTTCTCCTCACCACATTGATGTCTTCGGCAGCCGAAGCCTTGTCGCCGAGCGCGAGATATGCCTCGGCACGAAGCAGATACACCTCGGGGAGCCTCAGCATATATTGGTCGAGATACGTGGCGCCTCCGGTGCTCTTCAAAAGCTTGTTTTCCGGGTCGGAATAGAGTGATTCCGGATGGTCGCCGGGCGTAGTTATCTTCGACGGCCACGGATACCATCTCCACCAATCCGTCTTGAGCGTCTTGCTGTAAGACCCTTCCCCCTTTACGCTTTTCCCGTAATATTTCGACGACGGAAGGTCATAATAGGCATCCCTGACTATGTTATATTTGGAATTGCGTAAATCATTGTCGAAATCATTTGCCCAAAGGTCGTTGAGCCACCATTCCGTATTGCTCATGTTTGCCACGCCGCGTCCGCCTACGTTAAGGTCGCTCCTGCCGTTCGATGACATGAACGCCGCCTTCCCTTCGGGATCCTTGAGCGAATATGTCACCGGAGCCGCCATCCTTTCCAGATAATAGGGGCGGTAGGCCGTAGATTTCAGGAATCCCCCGTCAACGTCAACCTCCATCTGTATCACCCACATCGCTTCGGTGTTGCCGGCTCCCTTGCGGTTCTGGTTTTTCCTGATAAACAGGTCGTGGATAACGTCGCCTTCTTCCCCCTTATGAGCGCCGAACCTCTCGGTCATAAGTGCCAGGTCGGGATTGGCTATCACTTCGCCCAGACATTCGGCGGCATCCTTGTATTCGCCGAGCGAAATCATGGTCTCGGCAAGATAATGTTTTGCCACCTCTGCCGACACTCTGCCGTCAGCCACATCCCCGATGTGGCCCAGCCCTTCGGCGGCAGCCTTAAAATCAGCCTTCATGGCACTAAGCACTTCCTCTTTCGAAGCCCGGGTGAAATCCGTGCGCGGAGTTTTGCTCTCCTCAAGCACAAGAGGGACGCCTCCGAAACAATACACGAGCGTGCGGTAGCCGAATGCCCTGAAAAACTTGGCTTCTCCTCTGATTTCTTTTTTACGGTCTTCCGGAATGTCGAGGGCTTCGACCCTTTCGATCAGCATATTCGCATTGCTTATCAACTTGTATTCCCTTTTCCATAATTCGGAAATCTGCGACTGTTCGGGAATCATCCACGTCTTCATGTTCCCCAGGAAGTTATTGTTGTGGCGTGCGTTCTTCGCCACGTCGGTGCCCATGAAGAATATGAAGTCGCTGCTATAGAAATTCGCCCTGACTTTGGCATAAAGGCCATTGATTATCACCTGGCAGTCTTCTGCGGTACGCACACTGTTGTCAACCCCGAGGAAGTCCAACGGCTCCTCTTTTAGGAAATCGTCTTCATTACAAGCAGAAAGCATGCACAGAGAAAAAATCGCGATAATTATCTTATTTAGTTTCATAACGCTCACTATTTTTTAAATGAAATATTAATACCGAACGAATAAGACCTCATAACGGGATATGCCGCATTCGACGACACTCCGAGACCCGCCTCGGGGTCCCACCCGTCCCACTTTGATGAAGTCAGGAGGTTCTGCCCGCTCACGAACAGGCGCAAGTTGTCTATGCCGACATCCTTGAGAGGCTTACAGTCGAAAGTATAGCCCAAAGAAAGGTCCTGCAACCTTACGAAACTCCTTTGCTGCACCCTTTCGGCATCTATGGCAGGCGATGACCACGCCGTAGCGAATTTGGCGTCAGGATTGCGTGGCGACCAATAGTCATAGCAGTCATACCAGTTGTTGTTTTCGGCGTTGCCGACAGAATTTCCGATATAGTCGGGACGTTTGTTATAAGCCATATAACCGTTCTTGCCACCGTTTACGATATTGATAAAGAAACTGAGGTCGAAACCGCGGTATTTCAACATATTCTTGATTCCAATCGTGAAGGCGGGTTCACGGTGTCCTAAAATCACACGGTCGTTTTCGGCGGTGATGTCGCCGCTGTTATCCTGGTCTTTTATGCGATAGGTGCCGGGATAATACCCTTTCATTATCGAGCCGTTTTCCTGGTCTGCCAACTGCCATATTCCATCTATCTGATAGTCGTAGATCGTACCGATAGGCTCCCCTATGAAAAGACCGCTCGCCACGAGGTCGTCTTCTTTACCATCGCCGTCTTTGTCTTCGCCGAGAAGCGAGACAATCTTATTCTTATTTGCGGCGAAATTCACCCCTATAGTCCATTCGAAATTCCGGGTCTTAACCGGCATGGCGTTCAACACCACCTCCACACCGCTGTTTCTCAGTCTGCCGATATTGCTTAACACTGCAGTGAAACCATTCGTGGAAGGTATCACCGTGCTCCAGAGAAGGTCCCTTGTAGTGGAATTGTAATAATCCACCGAACCCGACAGCCTGTTGTCAAGCACCGCGAAATCAATGCCCGCATTCCATTCTCGAGTGGTCTCCCACTTCAGATCGGAGTTTCCCATCGTGGTTACATTCGAACCTAACGCCGGAGTGCCTCCGTCGCCGAAAACGTAGCTGTAATCCCCTCCAAGTATCACCTTTGCCAAAGAAGAATAACGGTCGGTCTGATTGCCTGTCACGCCGTAGCTTACCCTTGCCTTAAGATTGTCGAGCCAGGCGAGGCCGTGCATGAATCGCTCTTGCGAAATACGCCATCCCAATCCGAAAGACGGGAAGCATCCGAATTTATGGTTCTCGGCAAAACCTGAGAATCCGTCGCGACGTATGGTTGCCGTCACGTAGTATCTGCCATTATAGTTGTATGCGCCGCGTGCCATCATATATATATTGCTTTCGCGCCATGCCGAACTTGAAATCTTCTGGATTATCGCCTGGGCGAGATCATTGAAGCTTGTGGCCGAGGTTGCGAACTGCTGGCCCAATGCCAAGGTGCCGTCGCCATAGCGGCGGTTGCATCCGTACACCAGGGTGGCATCCACATGGTGGTCGCCGAAATCATTGGAATATGAAAGGATATTGTCGAGAAGCCAATAATTGACGTTGCTGTATTCTTTCGAAGCCTCTCCCTTTTCGCTCGCCTCATATTTGTTGTAATTGTAGCGTCGCGCCGAAGTGCTCGTGTAGTTATAATTGATTCTGTAGGAAAGACCTTTTAGAAACGGAAAGTCAACGATACCATAAACCGATGTGTTTACCTGCTGGCGTTTATCGACATCATCCGAAAGATACGCAAAGTAAGGGTTCTTGGTATTCTTGCCTGTAGGCGACGTTATCCATTCGCCGTCGGCATCTTTAGGAGCCACGATATTGGGCATCTTCATCAGTGAGGCAAGCTGGGGCGACTCCCCGGAATAATCCATATATGAGATAAAGGTGTTTGTGCCAACCTTAAGCCATGGCGTGAGTTTCACATCCACGTTTGTGCGGAAAGACGTACGTTTGAAATTATCGTTCTTTATTACGGCTCCCTGGTCGGAAAAACTGCCTGAAAGGAAATAAGACACCTTCTCTGTGCCCCCCTCCACCGAAACGTTGTTGGTGAAAAGATGACCCGTCCGCTTTATGTCGCCCCACCAGTCATAATCGGTGCCGGCGGCGATACCGTCCATAAGTTCGGTGGTAAGCTGTGTTCCGGAAAAGTCCCAGTCAGGGTTTACCGATGTGTATCCCGATTCTTGTGTGAAAGCTTTCTCATAATTGACGTCGCGCAATTTCATAAGATACTCCTCACGGTTTAGCGGCCGGTGATTCTTTGTAGGATTGCTGAACGCCCAATTGCTCGAATATGTAATCCTCGGAGACGAAGCGTGGCTGCCGGACTTCGTGCTTACCATAACCACGCCGTTAGATGCCTTTGCCCCATACACAGCTTTACTGCTTGCATCTTTAAGTATTTCTATCGAGCTAATGTCTGCCGGATTGATATCCGACATGCTGCCGTTATAGACCACCCCGTCCAATACGATAAGAAGGCCAGTATTGCCGTTGATGGTGGATTGACCGCGAAGCTGCATGGTAGGGTCGCCTCCGGCCCGGTTCACCTGCCCGACTTCAAGACCGGCGACAGTGCCGTGCAGAGACTGCACCACATTCGTGTTGGGCGAATCTTTCATAATGCAGAGGTCCGCCTTGACCACCGACCCCGTGAGGTCTGACTTTCGCATAGTGCCGTAACCGACAACCACAATCTCGTTAAGCGACTGTGCGTCTTCCACGAGGGACACATCTATCACTTTCCGCCCTTTGACGGCCACCTCCTGCGAATTGTATCCCACATAGCTGAACATAAGGGTTGCGCCGTCCGGCACTTTCAACATGTAGGCCCCGTCAATGTCCGACACCGTCCCTACGCCTTTTTGGTTTTTCACGCTGACCGTGACTCCCGGCAGCGGATCTCCGCTTGTTGAGTCAACAATCTTGCCGGTCACTGTAAGTTGGGCCGCCGCAGACCCGCACGCCAGGACAAGAATAATAAGGTTAAACAGAATTTTCATATTATGGAATTTTGATTTTACATTGCAAAATTAATCGCCCATCATTCATTCTCCAAATTTTTATATTAAAAAATTACATTTTATGTTATAAAACATATAATGTATAATCGACACTTATTATCATTTTCTTCAGATTTAATCCGTTTTAAGGCCGTTCTACTATTGGGTTCTGGATTTATATTTGCTATATTTGCACTGCAAAATCCAATATTTAGATTCTAAACCACCTATGATTCAAGTTGTCAACAGGGCCTTGAACATCCTTGAGATGATTGCCGCAAATCCGGGGGAGAGCCTTACTCTGTCAGAAATAGCAGACTCCCTTAACCTCAACCACGGCACTTGTGCCAATATTCTGAAGACCCTCGTCAACAGGAACTATGTGGAGCAAATCGGCGTTAAAAAAGGGTACAAACTCGGATATATGACCTTCCAGCTCACCGACCCGCATGCCTACCACTCCGAACTCAAGAAAATTGCCGTCCCATTTATCGATATGCTCCGCGATACAATCAACGAAACAGTAATCCTCTCCATCATTGAAGGAGGAAGACGGATTCTGCTCTATCAAGCGGAGTGCAACCAGGAGATTCAGGTAAGAACAAACACAAGTTCCAGCGCTTATAAGGCCACCACAGGGAGGCAGCTCCTCTCACACTATCCTCCGCAAGAACTTGATTTCTTTATAAAGAAAAACGGGCTGCCCGACCAAAAAGACTGGCCCGGGATACGCTCCAAGGACGACCTGATCAAAGCCCTCGGCGAAATCAAGCGTAAAGACGTGGAAATATCATTAAATACCAACCATGTGGTGAGCCTCGCCGCACTCATATTTCGCGACGGCACAGCAATCGCAAGTCTCGGCATATACCTCCCCGACATCAGGTTCGATAAAGAAAAACGCACCATATTGTCTTCCGAAATCATAAAGACCGCGCACGAAATCAACCGTGCCATAGAAGACGCACACAGAAACAACGCCTCGTTTTAAACCATCCCCCTTATTATAAACAATGTGTAACGATTTCAGCCTCTATCTTAATTTTTGATAAAATTTCGCATCAAATCTTTCCTGCTATTGCAAACACATCTTTTTTTAATTACTTTTGTAAAAGAAATCGCAGGCACCGCGCCAGTTTCAAATCACCATGGATTTTCTCCAAAGTCATGAAAAACCCATGCGGAGCCGATAATGTAACCAACCCTTTCAAGGAAATACTAACGAATGACAAAATTATTAGCACTTGCGCTTACTGCGGCATTGGCGGTCCCCGTAGCCAATGCAACCCGCTCTGAAATCTTGCTTAAAGACTGGCAGTTCTCTAACGACAGCACATCATGGAAACCTGTAACCATTCCCCACGATTGGGCAATATACGGGCCGTTCGACCGTAGCCAGGACCTCCAGAAAGTGGCGGTGACCCAGAACGGCGAGACAGAGGAAACCTGGAAAACAGGACGCACCGGCGGACTCCCCTACGTCGGCAAAGGTTTCTATAAGACCACCATAAACGTGCCCGACACCGCAGGCCGCTCCCTCGCACTCCTTTTCGACGGAGCAATGAGCCACGCCCACGTATATGTCAACGGAAAACAGGTGGCTTACTGGCCTTACGGCTACAACTCTTTCTACGCCGACCTCGACGGAGCAGTGCGTCCCGGCGAAAACCAGGTGGAAGTATCGCTCGAGAATCTTCCGGAATCTTCCCGCTGGTATCCGGGCGCCGGCCTCTACCGCAACGTCCATCTCATCGACCGCGACAAAACCCACATCCCCGTCTGGGGCACTTATCTTACCACCCCCTACGTGTCGAAAGAATATGCCACGGTCAAACTACGCACCGAACTCGAAGGAGTGTCGAAAGGGAAAGACGTGACGCTCACCACCGTAATCCGCGACAAGGATGGGAAAACGGTGGCTTCGGATACCCACAATTATAAGATTTACCCCGGCCAGGACCTCACCCAGAATTTCATAGTGCGCGACCCTTCGCTCTGGACCCCCGAGACCCCGACCCTCTACACCGCCGAAACCTCAGTATCCAAAGACGGTAAAGTGGTGGATTCATACTCCACGCGCTTCGGCATCCGTTCCGTAGAGGTGCGCGACGGGGAAGGGTTCTTCCTCAACGGTGAGAAACGCCAGTTCAAGGGGGTATGCAACCATCATGACCTCGGGCCCCTCGGGGCTGCCGTCAACAAGTCGGCGTTGCGCCATCAGCTCGAAATGCTCAAGGATATGGGTGCCGACGCAGTGCGCACCGCCCACAATATGCCTACGCCGGAACTTGTGAAACTCTGCGACGAACTCGGGCTCATGATGATGCTCGAACCGTTCGACGACTGGGGTTTCCGTCCCAAATGCAAAAACGGCTACGGCACAATCTTCAACGAATGGGCGGAAAAAGACATGGTCAACATGATCCGCCATTACCGCAACAACCCTTCCGTGGTGATGTGGTCAATCGGAAACGAGGTGCCTTCGCAATGGGGGCCCGACGGAATATCGGAACTCACCTTCCTTCAGGATATCGCACACCGCGAAGACCCGACGCGTCCGGTCACCTGCGGCATGGACCAGGTGAAGGCCGTGACCAGCAACGGATTCGCCGCAGCCCTCGACGTTCCGGGCTTCAACTACAGGGTGCATCTTTATGAAGACGCTTATCCGAAACTCCCGCAGAACGTCATCCTCGGTTCGGAAACCACTTCTACAGTTTCTTCGCGCGGAAAATATTACTTCCCCGTCGAGAAAGCACACGGCGTGATGCGCCCCGGCAACCAGAGCAGCAGCTACGACGTGGAATACTGTTCGTGGAGCAATATCCCTGACGACGACCTCGCCGCAGCCGACGACCTCCCTTATGACATGGGACAGTTCGTATGGACCGGGTTCGACTATCTCGGCGAACCATCCCCCTACGACACCGACGCATGGCCGAGCCACAGCTCATATTTCGGCATAATCGACCTGGCTTCCATACCGAAAGACAGATATTACCTCTACCGTTCGAAATGGAACGAAAAAGACCATACCCTCCACATCCTTCCCCATTGGAACTGGGCGGGACGCGAAGGTGAAGTGACCCCGGTGTATGTATATACCGATTCGCCGAAAGCGGAACTTTTCATCAACGGAAAGAGCCAGGGGATGCGTGAGAAAAAGCCTGACAGCAAGAACAACATGGAGCGTTACCGCCTTATGTGGAACGAAACGGTCTATGAACCGGGCGAAGTGAAGGTGGTGGCTTATAACGCCGACGGCTCTGTTGCCGGCGAAAAGACCATACGCACTGCCGGGAAACCGCATCACCTCGTGCTCACCCCCAACCGCAAGCAGCTGAACGCCGACGGAGAAGACCTCGTATATATAACAGTGCAGGTGGCAGACAAAGACGGCAACATCGTCCCCACCGACGAGCGTGCCGTGAAGTTCTCGGCTAAAGGTGCGGGCAAATTCCGCGCAACCGCCAACGGCGACCCGACGAGCTTGCGTCTTTTCCATCTCCCCGAAATGGACCTCTTCTCCGGAGCTGCCACAGCCATCGTGCAGGCTTCCGACAAACCCGGCTCGGTCACATTCACTGCCACTGCAAAGGGAGTGAAACCCGCTACCGTCACCATTCCCGTGAAGTGAAATCCATAATCCCTAAAGTCCTTAAAGACCCTAAAGTCCCTAAAGACCCTAAGGACTTTATCCCCCGACCAACAACACTACAAACCAAAATATTAACCAAATAAAATCAACAATCATGACAACTGAAGAAATGCAGAAAAATCTTGAGAAAGTTTTCGCGGAACGCTTTGGAGGCGAAGGCAACGTATATGCCTCCGCAGGCCGCATCAACCTTATCGGCGAGCACACCGACTACAACGGCGGATTCGTATTCCCCGGTGCCATCGACAAGGTGATTATGGCAGTTGTCCGTCCCAACGGGATGGAGAAAGTGAGGGTTTTCTCAATCGACATCGACCAATATGTGGAGTTCGGGCTTCGTGAAGAAGACGCTCCCAAAGAGTCATGGGCCCGCTATATCTTCGGAATCTGCCGCGAAATCCAGAAACGCGGCGGCGACGTGAAAGGATTCGACGCCGTTTTCGCCGGCAACGTTCCCCTCGGCGCAGGTCTCAGCTCTTCCGCAGCCCTTGAGTCTTGCTTCGCATTCGCCCTCAACGACCTCTTCAACGGCAACAACATCGACAAGTTCGAACTTGCAAAAATCGGCCAGTCAACCGAACACAACTACTGCGGCGTGAACTGCGGCATCATGGACCAGTTCGCATCGGTGTTCGGACGCAAAGGCAACCTCATGCGCCTCGACTGCCGTTCGATGGAATATGAATATTTCCCCTTCAATCCGGAAGGCTACCGCCTCGTGCTCGTTGACTCGCGCGTGAAACACGAGCTTGCCGATTCCCCCTACAACAAACGCCGTGAATCTTGCGAGCGTGTGGCAAAACGCCTCGGCATCGAGACCCTCCGCGACGCCACGATGGAAGACCTTGAGAAAATCAAGACCGACATCTCCGCCGAAGACTACTTCCGTGCAAAGTTCGTAATCGAGGAGAAAGACCGCGTGCTCGCCGTCTGCGACGCGCTCAACGCCGGCGACTACGAAACCGTAGGCAAGAAAATGTATGAAACCCACACCGGGCTTTCGAAAGACTATGAGGTAAGCTGCGAGGAGCTCGACTTCCTCAACGACGTGGCAAAGGAAATGGGAGTCACCGGTTCCCGCATCATGGGCGGCGGTTTCGGCGGCTGCACCATCAACCTCCTTCCCAACGATCTCCACGACAAATTCGTGGAGGAAGTCACCGCCCGCTTCAACGAGAAGTATGGCCATGAACCCCAGATTTATGATGTTGTCATCTCCGACGGCGCCCGCCTCGTGAAAGAAGCTCCCAAGGCATGAAAATCACCAAAAAAACAGCCGCTTGTGAATTGGGGGAGATAACCCTCTTCACGGTCACCAACGCTTCCGGAGCCTCCGTAGAGCTTTCTTCGCTCGGCGCAGGCATAGTGAAGGTATGCGTCCCCGACAAAGACGGCAAAATCGAGAACGTGGCCCTTTCCTACGCAAACCCGGCTGACTATCTCGCCGACGGGCCTTGCCTCGGGAAGGTGCCGGGAAGATATGCCAACAGAATTGCCAAAGGACGCCTATGCGTTGACGGCGAATGCCACAAGCTTGCCATCAACAACGGCCCCAACGCCCTCCACGGAGGCCCTACGGGATTCATGAACCGTATCTGGGATGCCGAAGAGATTGCCGACGGAGTACGCTTCACCTACCGTTCAGCCGACGGTGAGGAAGGTTATCCCGGCGCCCTCACGGCGGTGGCGGAATATCATTGGAGTGACGACGACGTGCTGACGCTCAATCTTTCAGCCACCACCGACAAGGCTACGGTGGTCAATCTTACGAACCATGCATATTTCAACCTCGACGGCGCCGATGCCGGCTCCGTGCTCTCCCACACGATGAGAATCAATGCCTCGCGTTTCCTCCCCACCGACGACACCCAGATTCCCACCGGAGAATTGGCACCCGTTGCCGGCACACCGATGGATTTCCTCTCGTTCAAGGAGATAGGGAGGGATATAAAGGCAGACTTCCATCCCCTCGAAGTCGGGAAGGGCTACGACCATTGTTGGGTGAACGACGGTTGGGAGAAAGGGAAGATGATTGATGAAATCGTCACCCTTGTCGCCCCGAATTCCGGAAGGGTGCTCACGGTAGGCTCCACGCAACCCGGTGTGCAAATTTACACAGGCAACTGGCTGGCAGGATGTCCGCTCAACGAATCAGGCAAAAGTTATGAAGACTATGACGGTGTTGCCATAGAGATGCAAGGCTTCCCCGACGCCCCCAACCATCCCGAATTTCCGTCGCAGGAGCTCCGTCCCGGCGAAGAATACAGACAGACAATCCGCTTCGCATTCTCAGTGAAGTAATTTACTGAAAAACCGATTTCTGACCCATGGACAGTCTTACGATTTTCATGGGTCAGTTTTTTTTTGTAATTTTGTGGTATGGACAACGATAATCCTAAAAACAGCAAACCGGAAATCCGCCCGGAAGTAATCAATTACGATGATATCCGGAAGATGATTCCCGCGCTCGACGGTCATCCCAAGATTGTCGGGAAAGCGCTCCATTTCCTTCGCCTCGACGAAATCAACAGAATACACAGCACATACTGCGATACCCCGGGAGTGGAATTCGCCCATCGTCTGATTCGCGATGAATTCAAATTCAAACTCCGCATAGACAACCTCCAGGTCCTCTCCGGATTCAAGGACCAGCCCTTCATCACGGTCAGCAACCATCCTTTCGGAAGCTATGACGGAATACTCCTGCTCGACATCGTCGGCGAGTTCCGCCCGGATTTCAAGGTGATGGTGAACCTTATTCTCAACAACATCCAGGCAATGCGCCCCAACTTCATAGCGGTTGACCCTCTCAAGACCGACGACCCCGAGAAGAAAAAGATAACCATGCAGGGCATACGCGAGGCGATGAAGCATGTCAGAGAGGGACATCCCCTCGGCTTCTTCCCTGCGGGGGCAATGTCGAAGCTCGACCGCTCGCTAACCGTGCGCGACCGCGAATGGCAACCATCCATCATCAGGCTCATAAAACAGCTGCAGGTTCCCGTGATTCCAATTTTCTTCCACGGGCATAACTCGTGGGTGTTCAATCTGCTCGGGCTGATAGACTGGCGACTGCGCAGCATGCAGCTTCCGAGAGAGGTGATGCGTGCCTACGGGCGTGAAGTACACGTTTCTATCGGCGATCCAATTTCCGTGGAGCGCCAGAATAGATGCGAAACCATCGAAGCGCTCTCCGACCTGCTGCGCGGAGAGACCTACGCGCTAAAGTCGATTAAATAATGGAAGACGTTCAGAAAGCCAAACAAAGATTCTCAATCATAGGGAACTCCCCCGCACTCATCGCCGCCATAGAACGGGCGGTAAAGGTAGCGCCAATAGACCTTTCCGTGCTTGTCACGGGCGAAAGCGGTAGCGGAAAAGAGTTTTTCCCGAAGATTATACATGCCTTCGGCGCCAGGAAACATAAAAAATATATAGCCGTAAACTGCGGTGCCATTCCCGAAGGCACCATCGACAGCGAACTGTTCGGCCACGAAAAAGGGTCGTTCACGGGCGCGATAACAGCCCGGAAAGGGTATTTCGAGGAGGCTGACGGAGGCACCATTTTCCTCGACGAGGTGGCGGAACTCCCCCTCACCACACAGGCGAGGCTGCTTCGGGTGCTCGAATCCGGAGAGTTTTTGAAAGTAGGTTCTTCTACTGTGCAGAAAACCGACATCCGCATTGTTGCCGCCACAAATGTAGATCTGCTGAAAGCCGTGGCGAAAGGGAAATTCCGCGAAGACCTCTACTACAGGCTCTCTACCGTGGCGATTTCCGTCCCAAATCTTCATGACCGAGGCGAAGACATCCCTTTGCTCGCGCGTAAATTCGCAGCCGACTTTTCCGAAAAATATCTCACGGCGCCGATTTCATTTTCCGAAGAGGCACAAAGGGCGATGATGCTTTACCGCTGGCCCGGCAACGTGCGCCAGCTTAAGAATATAGTGGAACAACTCGCGCTTTTCGAGGCTGGCAGCGAGATTTCACGGCGCACTATGCTCGAGGCCCTTCCGCTCGACCATTCCTCATCGTCGTCGCTCGTGGCTACACATCCGGAAGTGACATACGAGGCGGAACGCGAGATGCTTTGGCAACTCGTCTATGCCATGCGCCAGGAGATAGCGGAAATAAAACAGAAAATCGACGGGGCACAGCCGGCTCCCGAATCACACTTTCCCTCCCACGCCACGACCCAGTCGCTGATAAAATACCAGCCCCGGCAGCAGTCTTCGGAAATCGAAGACGTCATGGCGGTCCCTACCCTCGAAGATTCGGAGCGCGATGCCGTGGCTGCCGCCCTACGCCGCAACGGGGGCAACAAGAAAAAAGCTGCCGAACAGCTCAACATATCCCAACGCACTCTGTATCGTAAAATTCACGAATATGGCATCGACCTCGGGGAAGGCGCCGAAACCGAAATTGAAGAATGAAAAATACCTCGCTCCTTAAATCATGGCTGAAAGGCCAAACGGCATGCCACCGTATCGCCGCCTATCTGGCAATCTGCATGGTCGTCCCCCTCTTCTCGGGATGCATACCGTCGTATAAATTCAACGGGTCGGCGCTAAACTACGATATCTACAAGACAATCAACATATCGGAATTCCCTATCCGCGCCGCCTTGGTATATCCGCCGCTGCAACAGACGTTTGAGAACAAGCTTCTCGACACCGTTACACGCCAGACTCGCCTACAGGAGGTTGACGGCAATTCCGACCTTGAGATGACCGGCGAAATCACAGGCTATTCACTCTCACCGCAGGCTGTGGGCGAGGACGCCTACGCCACCGAGACACGCCTAACGATCACCGTGAGGGTGAAATACACCGATTCAAAAAACCCCGCCAATAACGTTGACCAAAGTTTCTCCGCATATCGCCAATTCTCGAGCACACTTATGCTCACGGACGTACAAGACGACCTTTGCAACGAAATCTGCGACGAACTTGTGGATCTTATCTTCAACGCCACGCTCGGCAACTGGTAACGCACAATTAGCAATTAGCAATTTGTAATTAGTAATTGTGATTAGTCGTTAGTTCGTAGTCATGAGTTCATTAGTCATGAGTTCGTTAGTCATTAGTCGTTAGTCATTAGTCGTTAGAAAACAGAAAACAGAAAACGGAAAACGGAAAACGGAAAACGGAACTCAGTAATCACAATTACTAATTACTAATTTATACTTACTAATTAATAAAATGGTTTGTGAATTAAAAAAATATCCATACTTCATATATCCGGCGATAACGGCTCTCCGAGAGAACCGCACTCCTGGAGCCGACACTCCTTTGTCTGACGAAGAGGTCAATTATCTTCGGAGGTTTATTGCAGCAAACGTGGGCGACATACCTTCGCTGCGTTTAATCCTGGGTATAGATCCGGAAGAATTCGCCGAATTCTATCCCGACATGCTTCCTCCCGCATTATCGACCGCCGACACCATAGATTCATTCCTTACTCATTTCGGCGACGCCTCCGCTCCCACTCCACGTGCGGCTGCAGAAATCCCCGTCGAGGACTTCGGAAATCAACCGACCCTCGCCGGCGTTTCATCAGAAGAATCCGGAATCCCTCTGGAAACCGCCGTCTATTCCCTTGAAGAAGAAACCGCCGGCATGGCTGAAGCCACCATCGACGACACCACAGCCTCCGCCATCGACTCCTTCCTTTCCAACAACCCCCGACCTTCAACGGACAACGGACAACGGACAACAGACAACGGACAACAGACAACGGACAAGGGACAACAGACAACCGAATTTTCCGAATCAAATGCCCGCAATCTGATAAAAAATCATGACTATCAGACGGCTTTGGCAATTATTCAGCAATTAAGTTTGAATAATCCGGAAAAAAGTATTTACTTTGCAGACCAAATACGCTTCCTGAGGAAACTTATCCTCAACCAGGCACAAAAAAATAACTGAACGGCTGTCGGAAACACAGCCTCAACCAATAACAACAACTTTAAAAATGTACATCTTTCTCAGCATTCTTATCGTGATTGCATGCCTGCTCCTCATCGGCGCGGTGCTTATCCAGAAATCAAAGGGAGGCGGCCTTGCTTCCGACTATTCACAGGGCAACCAGTATCTCGGCTATCGTAAAACCACCGATTTCATCGAGAAGGCAACTTGGAGCCTCGCCATCTTCATCTGCGTGGTGAGCATCTGCGCATCGTTTGCCATCAAGAAACCCATCAACGTTTCAAGTATGGCCCCCGCCCCCGCCGCCACAACCGCCCCGGCTCCCGCTCCTTCGCAGGCTCCCACCCCCGCCCAGGCTCCTGCTCAGACCCCCGCAAAATAATAGTCTAAAGTAACTCTTTCACAAAAAGAAAAATCTTTGGCCGACATAAAAAAGCCGCATCAATCCGATGCGGCTTTAATTGCATATTCCTACCCTTAGACTTCTTAATCTGCCAAAAGAATTATGTTTTGAGAAAATTATTTTCTCAAAACATAATTTTAAAATCAATCAAAGAATGGTGAGTTATCTTACATTGGAGGAGGAGGCGTTCCAGAGGAGTTTGTCGCGGAGGATGGTGGCGAAATTGGAATCCTTGCGCCTCACGAGCATAGTGCAGAAACCTGCCCTTTTTATCCATACCTTCTCACCCGCAGGCAACGAAAAACTCCTGCCGTCGAGGCTCAGGCGGAATTCCCGGGTGCGGCTCTCTACGGTCAGTTCAAGGTCAGACGCACCTCCAACTACGAGCGGACGCACCGTAAGCGTGTGCGGCGCCACGGGCGACAACGCCATGCAATCGAGCGTAGGCTCCACTATAGGGCCTCCCGACGAAAGGTTGTAGGCGGTGCTTCCCGTCGGGGTCGATACTATAAGCCCGTCGGCGCGGTAGTCGGCAAGGAAATAACCGTTGATATTGGTGCGTATCTTGATCATGCTCGCCGATTCCTCTTTAAGCACCGCCACTTCGTTGAGGGCGTATGGCCAGTTGTCTTCCGAAAGGGAATCGCTCTGGACATGAAGCATCATGCGGCGCTCCACGATTACGTCGCCCCGGCAGATGGCGGCAATCATATCGGTGGTTTCGTCGAGCGCACAGCTCGCAAGGAAACCGAGATGCCCCGTGTTGACACCGAGAATCGGCACTTCGCTTTTCCCCGCCCACCTGGCGGCGCGCATGAAAGTGCCGTCGCC
>CABRKI010000041.1 GCA_902471455.1 uncultured Porphyromonadaceae bacterium
GGTTGCCCGCAGGCTTAGCCGACACCGTGCCTGCCGCTGTCGCCACCGGTGGCTGTGTCTTGACAGCCGCGTTGTCTTTTACAGAATTCTTCTGTGATTTTGCGGCCTGCGAAGGTCTCTTCCCGCCACGCTTCTGCGCGTCGAGGTCTATTTTCCCGAGCACCCTAAGTCCGGGGACCGCTGTCGGAGCCTCGTCGGCAGGATTCTTTTTCTTGCCTTCGCGCCGTGAATTAGTCCTTGTGTCTGATATAATCTTATCGGCCTTGTCGCCGCTGAACTCCCGCGTCAGAAGTTCCACGGCACTTTCATCGATTCTCGAATTGGGATTGTTATCGACATCGATGTCATGTTTCCGCAGAAATTCCGCCACAGTGCCAACTCCGACATTGAGGTCTTTTGCTACTTTGCTGATTTTTATGCGCATGCTGGTGAAGGGGTTTGTCTTTAATTTATTGGAGAGAGGTATGGTATGCGGTTCAGTCGTCGAATTCCGCTCTGATCACGTCGAGCACGTGCTGCAGGGTGGAGTCTTCGAGGTCTGCCTGCTCAAGTATTTCCGGCTTGGCGTTGAGCACCGCCTTCGCCGTGCCGAGTCCGAGGTCTTTAAGGGCCTCGATCACCCAATCGTCGATTTCGTCGCGGAACTCGTCGAGGTATATGTCTTCCTCGCCCTCCTCGATGTCGCGATATACGTCGATGGTATATCCTGTCAGCATAGTGGCAAGACGTATGTTGAGTCCGCCTTTACCGATTGCGAGCGACACCTCGTCGGGATGCAGGAACACTTCAGCCTTCTTATCTTCCTCGTTCAGACGGATAGAAGAAATCTTGGCGGGGCTGAGAGCCCTCTGTATGAAAAGCGACGGGTTGGAGGTGTAGGAAATGACGTCGATGTTCTCGTTGCGCAGTTCGCGGACTATGCCGTGTATGCGGCTCCCCTTGATACCCACGCAGGCGCCCACCGGGTCGATGCGGTCGTCATAGCTCTCCACTGCTATTTTAGCGCGTTCACCGGGGATGCGGGCCACAGCTTTAATGGTGATGAGCCCGTCATGGATTTCAGGCACCTCCTGCTCGAAAAGGCGACGCAGGAAACGGTCGTCTGTACGCGAAATGATAATCTTGGGATTGTTGTTGAGGTTATCGACCCTTTTCACGATGGCCCTCACCATATCGCCCTTATGGAACGAATCGCTCGGGATCTGTTCCTCCTTAGGCATTGTCAGTTCGTTTTGCTCGTCATCTACGAGAAGGGCTTCACGTTTCCATATCTGGTGTACCTCACCGGTGATAATCTCGCCTTCAAGCTCCTTGAACTTAGATGACTTCGCCTCGTTCTGAAGGTCAAGAATCTTCGACTGGAGGGTCTGACGCAGGTTGAGGATGGCACGGCGTCCGAACTTCTCAAAGAAAATTTGTTTCGACACCTCTTCACCGATTTCACATTCAGGGTCGATTTCACGTGCTTCGGTAAGACCTATCTGAGTGTCCTTGTTCTCGATTTCGCCGTCGGGCACCACCGTGAGGTTCTGATAAATCTCGCAGTCGCCCTTGTCTGGGTTCATAATAACGTCGAAATTCTCGTCGGAGCCAAACATCTTCGCAAGAACATTGCGGAATGACTCTTCGAGCACACTTATCATAGTGGTCTTATCTATGTTCTTGAGTTCTTTGAACTCGGCGAACCGATCGACCATATTTACTGTCTCTGCTTTCTTTGCCATTAGACTTTAGAATTGAAGTAGATATTTCGTATATTTCACATCGTCATATCCGAAAGTGTGTTCCACCTTCTCTACGACCGGTCTTTTCGCGCCCTCGGGCTTGACCTTTTCTTCACACACGATTGTGAAGCTCTCGGGGCCCGCGTGACGGAGAAGTCCTTTATATTTCTTGCCGTCGGCAGAAAGCACCTCCACCTCATGGCCTACGTTTTTCTCATATTGGCGTTTCACCTTAAACGGAGAGGTGAGACCCGCCGACCCCACCTCAAGTTCATAGTCTTCGGTGTCGCGGTCGAATTCCTGTTCTATGCCGCGCGTGAGCTCCACGCATCTGTCGATGTCAACTCCCGTGTCGGAATCTATCTCCACTCTGATTTCATTGGCGGGACTTACCTCCACATCCACAAGATAAAGGTCGGTGCCTTCGAGTTGTTTTTCTATGAATGCGGTCAGTGCCTTCTTGTCGATCATTTTTCTCTCTGTTTTAAGCGCCTAAGGGCGCACCATAACGCATGCCACCCGGAGCCATGAATTTCTTCCGCCGAAGTTGCGGCAATGCTAAAAAAGAGGAGGAGACGTCTGTCCCCTCCGGAATGCTTTTGCAAAGATAATAAAAAACTGACCATTTCCCTAAAAAAGTATCTTTCGACGCTTTATTAGAAGCAAAATTTAATATTTTTTAACATTGTTTCGTTTATTTTAGCCAGTTTTAGGCTTAGCACTTTCATATAAGTTCGGCGTTGAGTTCCGAAAGGAAACGCGCCATCGAAGGATTTTCCGTCACAATCTGCTTCAGGAATTCCCTCGGAGGCAACTGCTTGGAACCTACCGGTTCGGTGTTGACCTCCACTTTCAATGTAAGAAGGTCGTTGGCAAGGAAATCTCGAAGAAATTCAATGAGTTTCGGCATCGAAAGCTCGAATGCCTGAAGCTGTGCGGGATGGTCAACCACTATACGGTAAGCGTTTTCGCCGTTTGGCTCCGGATGGGCGCCACGCATGGTATTGACCAAGATATGCAGCGAAGGGTTTCTGGCGATAAACTCGCCCCAGGCTTGTGCAAACCGTTCCTGGGTGACGGGGGTGGCACGTTGTTCAAGGCTCCCGGCATTTGCCGACACACTGTGAGAAGGCTCGGAAAGCCGGAATGTGGCGGGACGCGACCCTTGCCTTGTACGGGGAGGTTGCGGGGCGGTCTGCGCGGAAGAAGCCTGTGGACGTGGCGCGGGAGTCTGGACGTATGGAGGAGCCTGCACAGGGGCCGGATTAGACGCGGGTGCGGGACTCGGGGATTCCGAAGCCGGTCTGACGGTCGGTTGTGACCCTCCCGAAGGGACATGTTGCGTCGTTGCCGTTACGCGCGAGGCCGCAGGATCGCCAAGCGGCACCTGACGGTCGAGCGAATCAAAAGGGGGAGCCGCAGGTTTTAGAAGCTGACACAGCCTTATCAACGTAAGCTCAACAAGGAGACGTTTCCCTGTGGCGACACGATAATTCAAATCGCAATCACTGAGCAGTTTTATGGCGGCATAATACCATTGCACGGGCAACGACTTGGCTTGCTCCACATATCTTTTCGACACCTCTTCCGAAGTTTCGAGAAGCCCGACCGTGCGGGGGTCGGCAGCCACCATAAGGTCGCGCACATGGGCGGCAAGGCCGTTCACGAAAAAGAGGGAATCAAAACCTTTGTCGCGCACCTCCTTGTATATCAGCAGAGCGGACGGCACGTCGCCGTTGCGGAAAGCATCCACAATCCGGAAATAGAAGTCATAATCGAGCACATTGAGGTTCTCGATTGTGTTGCGGTAGGTGACTTCACCACGTGAAGAGGCCGCCACTTGGTCGAAAATGGAAAGGGCGTCACGCATGGCTCCGTCAGCTTTGAGCGCTATCACACCGAGGGCGTCGCGGTCGGTGGTTATCCCCTCTTCCGAAGCCACATATTCGAGATGATCGATCATATCGTTCACCGTGATTCGCTTGAAATCATATATCTGGCAACGGCTTAATATCGTTGGGATGACCTTGTGTTTCTCTGTGGTGGCGAGAATGAAGACCACGTATTTAGGAGGTTCCTCAAGGGTCTTGAGGAATGCATTGAACGCGGCGTTGGAGAGCATGTGGACCTCGTCGATGATAAAGACCCTGTATTGCCCCGTCTGCGGCGGCACGTTCACCTGTTCCGTTATTGAGCGGATGTCATCTACCGAATTGTTCGATGCGGCGTCAAGCTCCACAAGGTTGAACGAATTGCCTTGTTCTATGGCACGGCACGACTCACACCGTCCGCACGCCTCCCCGTCGGAGGTAGGGCTCAGACAGTTGATAGTCTTGGCGAAAATCCGGGCGCACGACGTCTTGCCCACGCCTCTGGGCCCGCAGAAAAGATACGCCTGCGCAAGACGGTGGCTGTCGATGGCGTTCTTGAGAGTAGCCGTCAGGGCACGTTGCCCCACAACGCTCTTGAAGGTGGCAGGCCTGTATTTACGGGCTGATACTATGTATGGTGTTTGTTCCGACATTATCACTATTTGATTTGCAAATATAACACTTTTTCGCCCCTTTAGCAAAGTCATAATCATTTTTTCACACTTGCGTTGCAACAATATCACGCGCGTTGCGTTAAAAAGTAGAAATTCAGAATCTATACAATCTGACATGGCGAAAAGTAATCTATATACCCGCACCGGCGACGCCGGCACCACCTCTCTTGTAGGCGGCGCACGCGTAAAGAAAAACAGTCTCCGGCTTGAAGCCTACGGCACGCTCGACGAATTCTCATCGTTCCTCGGATGCGTGCTCTCAGACCCCGAATGTCCCGAAGAAGCGAAAGGGCAACTCCTTTATGTGCAAGACATGCTCTTCAACTTCGGAGGATACCTTGCTTCCGAAGTGCCGGAGGGCGAACAGCCGACTGTCTGGGGTCTGACGGAAGAAGACACGCCAAAACTCGAAGGATGGATCGACGCGCTCGACGAACAGACGCCCAAGATGAACGCGTTCGTTCTTCCGGGGGGCTGCATGTTGGCTGCAAAGGCGCACGTGGCGCGGGCCGTCTGCCGCAGGGCCGAACGAAGGATTCTCGACCTTGCCGACGTGGAATATGTTGACCCGGCTCTCATCGGATACATCAACCGGCTGTCGGACTATCTTTTCATACTCGCCCGATATTTTAATTTCATGAAAGGCGTGGAAGAGATAACCTGGCATAAACACTGATTGCCGTCAGGACAGGAATATCCCCGTCTATGCCGTCCGGTCGCCACGTAATAGCGGATTACAGCCTGCCTCGTTGTAACCGACGGCCACATCTCCGCAAACATGCGGAGACAACAAATCGAATATCAAAATATATTAATAAAAAACATAATACCGAATAATATGTATTGGACACTTGAACTTGCGTCTAAACTTGAAGACGCACCCTGGCCCGCAACTAAAGACGAGCTCATTGACTACGCTATGCGAAGCGGCGCGCCGCTTGAGGTGATCGAAAACCTTCAGGAGATGGAAGACGAAGGCGAAACCTACGAAAGCATCGAGGAAATCTGGCCCGACTACCCCTCCAAAGACGACTTCTTCTTCAACGAAGACGAGTATTAAGACTCAAATTTACACGCAATATACTGATTATCAGCCATATAAGCAATTAGAATTTGTTTATATGGCTGATATTTTTATGCTTAATTATGGCGTTTCATCGCCTCAGATGACAAAATTTGTTTGTATTTGAGCAGCAAAATCAGCTATTGTTTGTATATAATCCAATCCAGAATCTGTTAGTGGGAATATAGATTGTTCAAGCGAGATTTTTTAAATAACCTTTTGCAGTGTCACAAAAATACCGTAATTTTGTGACAATAAATTGTGACAACAATGAATGTCTCTGATAATGCAGTACGCGAAAGAATTTTGGGTCTTGAACGAGGTGCGATTTTCTTTCCTTCAAATTTTGATGATATTGCCACAGACACGGCAATTCGTCAAACGCTGAGTCGTATGGTTAAACGAGGTGAAATAATCAGAGTGAGCCACGGTATTTATTGTTATCCGCGTTCAAATCCTGCGCTTGGACTTGATATTATTCCACCCTCAGCAGAATATATTGCGCAGAGAGTCGCTGAACGCGATAAAGTAAAAATAATTCCCACGGGTGACCAGGCCCTTAATCAACTTGGACTATCTACACAGGTGCCTGGTAATGCTGTCTATATAACCAATGGAGCAAGAAAAAAAATCAGTCTGGGCAAAGGACGAAGCATTGTGTTCAGGGAAAGCAACGAGTTTCGATTGTTTGATTTCAAATCCAAAGTGATGATGCTTGCTGTATCAGCCATGCGCAGTATAGGGGATGATAAGATTACTGATGACATTCTGTCAGCCATAAGAAAGATTGTCAGAAATGTATCCCCGGAAATGTATGAGCACGACATAAGGCTTGCGCCGGCGTGGGTAAGAAAAAAACTTGAGTAATAATATGATTTTTACAGATTTGACGGATAATGACCGTCGGGATATTATAGACTACGTAAGTGGAAAAACGGGATTTCTACGAAACGTAGTAGAAAAGGACTGGTGGGTTACATCTGTTCTAAGAGCAATATTCTCATTGCCCTACGCTGACAATGTATCTTTCAAAGGCGGTACAAATCTCAGCAAATGCTGGGGGTTGATTCAACGTATGTCAGAAGACATAGATATAGGTATTAGCCGAGAATTTCTGGGATTTGGCGGAGAACTCTCCAAGAACCAGATTAGCGACAAACTGCGCAGAGCGTCATGCTCCTTTGTTAGAAACATCATGAGGAATGATGTTGAAAACGCACTTGTCGCTCAAGGGATATCGCCGGATGTAATAATTGTGACGGTTCAGGAAACGAATGTAAGCACCGTTGATCCCGAGACCATTTATATAGCATATAAATCCTTGTATGGAGGAAACAGATATATCTTACCGCAGGTCAAGATTGAGGTCAGCGGTCGTTCGATGACTGAGCCGGTATCCAAGGTATCTGTGCGCTCATATATCTCTGAAACCCTACCCAAACTTACGTTCCAGGACAATCCTGTTGAAGTCAACGCTGTAATACCCCAGCGCACTTTCTTGGAAAAACTCTTTCTGCTTCACGAAGAATTCTCCAAACCAGATTCTGAGATAAGGGTTGAACGAATGTCTCGACATCTCTATGATGTGTATAATATTATGCAGACTAAAATTGCCGATGAAGCTCTGGCGGATGATAACCTATATGATTCTGTAATTGAACATCGACGCAAATTCATCGGTCTTAAAGGATTCGATTATGACTCCCTTAGAAAAGGGACACTTAAAATAGCGCCCACAGGAGAGATTAGAGCAAAATGGGAAACTGACTATAAAAATACCGTAGCGAATATGATAATGGGTGAAGCCCCGTCCTTTGAAGATATCATGCTTGCTCTTGAGGACCTTAACAACCGAATTAACAAATCATAATTACTTTAGACATTCAGCTTTATGAAAATTGACAAAAAGACCTTAATCTGTGGTATACCCATAATTAAAATCCGAGAGTTCATGAAGAGATATAGGACGCCAGAGTCGTTTTCTCTTCAAACTATTAAGGAATATTTTGAGTTGACGGCACCATCAGGGACTTCCTTATTGAACGAATTATTAAACTCGGGATACGCGGAATGTGTAAACACTGATAAATATAAAGTCACCATTAAAGGGAATGCTCTGGCACAGGTTAAATTTGTAAAAAGGATGGATAAAGCCAAGGCTGATAAAGTCTTTAACGAATTTATGAAACGTGTATCAGAAATTAACGAGGATGAGAGTTCCATATATCGCGTTTCAAAATTATGTCTCTTTGGCAGCTATCTTAATCCAGAAGCCGAGGACTATGGAGACATTGATATAGCCTATGAACTTGAGCATAAAATTAGTGATGACAAGAGATTCTCAGAAGCATCTCAGAGAATCATAGCCAATGCAAAAGCGGATGGGAAAGTCTTTTCTTCGATCTTAGACGAGATTTGCTATCCTGAAGACTTAGTGTTACGTTACCTTAAAAATCGAAGTCCATACATAAGTTTGCACCGTATTAAGGATATCGAAACTTTATCTGCTCCACACAAACAAATATATCCTTAAGAAAGAGTCTCTATAATAGAGACATTTTTGCTCCTCATATCTTTTAGGATGCAATAAAAATGATATGGAATATGTTTGTATAGGAATATTCTTGGATGGTGTTTTAAGGTCCCAAATGGCAAAATATGTTTGTATTTAATTCAAATGATATGAATTAAATGGCTGAAAAACAATATAAAAACTGTTCTTCAACGAGGACGAGTACTGATATAAAATCCGCCCGATTTTAAGGCATAAACAACTAATATATAAGCGATTGACAAGCAGTAAAATAAACTTGTCAATCGCTTTTTGTATCCTTTTACCGCAAAATAAACTTGTCTATTTTCAGATATTCAGCTCCGCCAAAATTTGTTAACTTGTCTATTTTTCGATGAATTATCACCATATCCCGACCTAAAGGATTGAATAGATAGCCGCAAGGTCGTACCTAAGAAAGTCACGAGGGGCATTCTATGGCGTTACATGGATTTTAGTTTCCATAATTATAATTCCAAAGAATTCTCATTAAGAAGAAAGTCATATATGCTTATGATTGTTATTCCGTATTCATTACGTATGACCGGAGTTGGTTCGCCAAGGATGATTATTTTTTTGAATGAATCATCTATGTTTCTCAATGAGTTTTCCTCTTGTCTGACTTTCTCTTCGTCAATCATTTTGTATGCCGACTGAATCTTCAAGATTTATGTCAATGATGTAGTCATCGGTCACACCTTGCTCCTTAAGCCACCTGACATATAGAGTGGAAAGAAGGAACGATTTGCCACAGCGACGGATTCCTGTGACTATTTTTATCATGCCATTATGGCGCAAAGCAATTAGCTTCTTAACTTTCTATTATCATACTGTTGTCAAATTATGTGCCTTGTCACACAATTTGACAACGCAAAGCTAACAAATAAATGTAATTCTGCAAAATAAAACTCAACTAAACAGAAACAGGTGCGCATGAGGCTGACCGATGCCGTCTTTGCCAGAATGGTTGTCGATGTGCGGTCAAAGATTGAATCCCTGCTGCCGGAACAGAAGGCCCGGGTTGATGGCGACTTCCTAACTGCAATCGCCGAACAGACGAATGAGATTCTGAAGTGTGCTATGTATCTGTTCCTCGGCTATCTCGATGGCGCAACCCAATTCGCCCGGTCATGCGGAGTCAAAGGCACCTCACCAGACCTCCCGTGGGGACGCAATCCGGATGAAGATGACCGCCGCTTTGCCTACCGCTGCATGATGCAAGCCCACAAGATACTGAAACCATCTGAGCCGAAACGAAGTATGAATGGAAGAAGATGAAAGTTATTACGTTTCTTATGATAGGTATATTCGCTGCTCACTTCAATATTTTGAATGATGCAACGGTGCCATCATTATATATTAATCGCTCTATATAAAAACCTTTGCAAGGAGACTCGGATAATTGTCGGCCATCAAGAGAAAAGTATTGTACTGATTTTACAATCTTATCATCTCCCACCGGGCTTTCTATGCCTGAAGAATTACGGCTGTGCCCGAATACCCAATCAAGACGTTCCGTGGTATAGCTCTGAATACATGTTACTTCATGAGTCCAGCCTTCTTCTATGTCCAATCTGGTAATCGCACCCCGGGCGTTCAGTTCATCGATAAAACCCGATGCAGTTTCAACGCTCATAATCCGGTCTGATGTTCCCATTACTGTATATATGGGAGTCGTTGCCACATTGTCAGCATCACACTTTGACGGATTGCCGGCGACAGGAATGGCTGCGGTGAACCGACGAGGATATGCGGACAGCATACTCCATGTTCCGGTTCCACCCATCGAACCGCCAAAAATATAGATGTCGGTATTGTCTAACAATTCTGAGAGGACGTACCTGTCAATCAAAGCCTTCAGGACTCCAAGCATTGGACCGCCCCACGATTTGTCAGAAGGACATTGAGGAACAAGATACACTGCATTGAGTTGTTTAAAGTCAAGATAGTTGGCGATGCTGTCAATGCCGGCTTCTTTCATTTGGGTATCATTGTCATTCCCTTTGCTTGAACCGCCATGCAGGTAAACCACAAGTGCCTGATTGCCTATGCCGCTTGTATGCGCGACTCTGTATGGCATCTCAATTCCTGCTACCACAATTTTTTCTGCTTCAAAAACCAAATTATTCTCTGATTTGCCCTCAGCCACGCAGAAAAGGATGCCGATTAACGACATCCAGATCCGGAAGATTTTTCCAGCGTTCATGTTATTATCTATCTGCGATTTCTATGATTCTTTCGTTTGCCGTTGCCCTTACCCATTCTGTCCAGAAGCTTCTTTTCAAGCTTATAAGCCTTATCAATCTGTTGTTCGGAAAGGAACCCGCTGTAAATGTGATAATATTTTTTTCGCAAGTCGAGAATCTTCTGGCTGCGATCAAGGCGCTGCTCGGTGGTCAGCCCCTTACGTGGGCCAAGTGCCCAGATTTCGCGCTGGTACTGACAATATGTTTCCACATATTTATTGGTGGTTGATTCGTCAAGCGCAAGTTCATGTGCGATGTACTGTGCCTGCTTGGTAGCCAGTTCTTCACGCGACAATCGTGGACTGCTATTGTTCTGTGCTACTGCTGTTGCTCCACTTGCCACAATCATGATGGCAATAAGGATAACTCGGAATAACTGTTTCATAATTCGTTTGTTATTGTATTTGGTTTAGAAAAAAATCCTCATGGTATATTTCGACAAGATATTCCTGATCAGCTTCGCTAAGATTGCCGAATGCAAGGTCTATCTGTGTCAACGGGTCATTTTGCACTGCCGACAGGGGCTTTATCATCAACAATAATGCGACACTTGCCGCTACTGCGATTCCACCGATTGAACTCCATCGGAGAATCCGGCGTTTGCGCATATTCTGTCTGTCTTTTTTCAATGTGGTGAAAACATGAGCTTCCATTTCACCGAAAGTCTTCTCCGGTATCGTGTATGGCATCCGTTTCCCAATATCGTTGAAATCAAATTTTTGAGCCATTATAATATTTTTTAAGCATTCATATATTTGACTATCTTTTCCTTGGCAATATGATAGCTTGCCTTGACACTTGATGGAGTTGAACCGATTATGTTGGCAATCTCCTCATATTCCAGTTCGTCGTAATATCGCAGGTTGAATGTCAGTTGCTGTTTGGTCGGCAAAGAAAGGATTGCGTTCTGCAGTTTCACAGCCTCGATATCCGTATAATTGACATATTCCTCATCTGCTATCGTTCTCGCCCCCGACGAATTGTTGTCTTCAAGGGAGATTATGTTATCACGCCGTTTGCCAATCAACCTGAGAGCCTCATTGGTGGCAATACGATAAATCCATACATTAAGGGAACTGTCGCCCTTGAATTTATCGATTGACCGAAATATCCGAATGAATGTTTCCTGTGTAGCATCCTGCGCATCAGAATGATATATCACCAGACGCCGGATATGCCAATACACAGTTTCCCATTTTTCTTTCATCAGGATACGGAAACCTGATTCGGAATCACGCCGGATTGCATTGATTAATTCAGCATCGTCAGTCATGAGCTTGCGCCAGGCATAATATAGAATTTCTTTTTACCTTCAACGATTGACAGGATAGGAATATTTCTATCCATGACAAAGGCGTCAAGTTCTGCCTCTGCCGCATCCTTGTTGAGCGATGTTATTTTCGCATATTGCTTGACGGTGAGCCGTTGATTGTTGTTCAGATAGGCTAAAGCCATTGCCAACCGTTCTTTTTGGCTGAATCGGTTGCTCACGTGTTTATTAACAACATGGCGATGTACCGGAGTTGGGATGACTACAACACGTGCCGGATGATGAATGTGATGACGATGAGGACGGCGAGCGTCTGCCTGACTGCAACCGGCTACTAATAGAGTCGCGATTGCCATTATTTTTAGTTTTGAGCTGATGTTCATGCTTTCATTCGTTTTAGCGTTCTATTTATATGACCCAGCCAAACATCTGTCGTCAAAAACAGATATCAAAATTTTCCAAATTATAGATTGATTATACTACCTCTTTATGACTTTAGAGGAATTCCCCGTTCTCCTCCAAAACTGCAATGTAGAGGCCACAATGCCATCGCATTTCATGGTTTTTTAGTGCAAAATACACTTGTCTATTTCTGACATTAATCATATAATATGCTTTTACCTAAAAATAAATTTCGCAGTATGTTTATCCCAAGGGAGTCTATTTCACACTTTGAAATTATGAAATATATTCGCTAAATTTGTGGTTTAAAGTGGATATTGAATCATGCACAATAATAATCAGATAATCATATACCAAAGCGAGGGCGGAGAAACTCGCATCGATGTGACGTTTACTGGGGAGACAGTTTGGCTTTCACAACAACAGATGGCAGATTTGTATCAGTCATCAAGAAGCAATGTGGTCGAGCATATCAAGCACATATATGAGGATGGAGAACTTGATGAGGAGTCAACCTGTCGGAAATTCCGACAGGTTCGACAGGAAGGCTCTCGAGAAGTAACACGCGAGATTCCATTCTATAACCTTGACATGATAATTTCATTGGGATATCGAATCAAGTCGATGATTGCCACACACTTCCGCAGGTGGGCTACGGAGCGGCTTAAGGAATACATCATCAAGGGATTCACAATGGACGATGAACGGCTAAAGGGTAACGGAGGCGGTGGTTACTGGCGTGAATTACTCGACCGAATACGCGACATACGTTCGTCTGAAAAAGTGATGTATCGGCAAGTGCTCGATCTTTATGCCACTGCAGTAGATTATGATCCCCGCTCTGAGGTTTCGGTTGAATTCTTCAAGATTGTGCAGAATAAACTTCATTTTGCCACACATGGCAACACTGCCGCAGACGTAATTTTCAAAAATCCTTACTTATAAAGCTATGCACGAAAGCAAACTTATCAATCTTCCGGGTAGGCGAGGCCGTCGTAGTCTTCCGGAAGTTCGCCGTAGCGTCCGTTGCGGAGATCGTCGATGAATTCCATCCAGCTCGGACCGGCATCTTCCGGCCTCTCAAACATTTTTTCAATCTCCTCCATATTAAAGTCGGGCGACACCCACGACATGCCGCCACCTTCGGCCGCCTCGCGATTCATTGCCTCCATGATTTTCCGGAAATCTTCTGCATTCGTTATTTTAACCGCATTAAATCCCTCTTTAAAAAGACGGTCGCCATCCGAATCATCCCTTTCTCCGCAACAAAAGGAATCAATTTCGGAAAGAGCCTTGTCGTGGGCCATTATATCCTGTTCTTCCGAATTCAGAAACGAACTGATTTCAGCCGCATAAGCCGCCGAACGGAAGTCGTTGGCATCGTCGGCAATGTAGTCCGAATCGCAGAAAGTCTCGTCGCTCGCACCGATATATTCATCGTTCTCGTCGGGCGTAGTGAGATAATCCACCCAGGCCTCCACACGTGCCTTTATTTTAGCCATATCCGGATACACGTCGCCATGACGGTCAACGCGACACATATCCAGAACGGGATAGATGAGGTCGAAATCGCCGCGCCACCCTCCTTTGGAAATGTCGAGTTTACCGGTCCACCGTCCGGAAAGGTCCAAATCCGGCAGGTCTTCTATCCCCCGGCTATCGATATGCGACTTTATTTTGTCGTAGATTCGTTGGGGAAGGTCATTCGTATTGAGCGCCGAATATTTAGCGATGAGTTTGTTCCGTGCCATAAGTCAGTTAGATTTTAAATTAACATCCGTAAAATTATGGAATTAATTCCATATATCCTAATCGCGGCAACATAAAATTTGAATAAAAAATTCGCCCTGCCAACCGTCAGAAAAATATAATACGTTCCATAACGAATGGAGCTGACGCATGAAGCCCTCAAGCATCTGATAGCTTACTACGGACTGCTTAATGATTGGTATCATTATCGTGACGTATGCTATATGGATTATGTGCGTCGCGAATTATGTTTGGAATGATATTGAAATACGGAAACATGCTTACAACGTGCAACCTTCATAAATACCACAATCGGAAAGTGTCCTGTCACGAATGGTGGGTGAGGTCGAGAATAAGTTTTGTGGCATAGACGGCATAGAGCATTATTAGGAGGATGCCTTCCCGGCGGCTTATTACCTTGGGTCCGGTCATGGCTCCAAATATCCACACCGCAAGCGCACCGACAACAAGGGCGGAAAAATCGAAGAGGGATATTGTACCTGTGTCGAGCGGCTTGACCGTAGCGCATAGTCCGAGGATGAAAAAGATATTGAATACGCATGCCCCGACCACGTTGCCCAAGGCAAGCCCTGGTTGCCGCTTTACAGCTGCCACAACCGATGTGACGAGATCCGGCACCGAACCACCGAAACCAACTATAGTGAGCCCAATCAGACCTTCGGACAGACCTGCACGACGGGCTATGCCCGAAGCTCCGTCAACGAGCCAATCGCCTCCGAAGAAAAGAGCCGTAAGGCTTGCAGCTACACTTACAGTAGCAATGATAAGCTGACGACGGCTCACAACAGCGTCAGGCGCCTGTTTAACGGAAGCCGTATGTACGGTCGAGGCCGTAGGCAGCACCGATGGCTGGCGGCTCATATCGAAGGTATAGACCATGAATATTACAAAAAACAGAAGGAACATCAGTCCGTCCGTGCGGTCGATTATATCCTTCGAAGCAACGTCGAAAAGTATGTCATCCCCGCAAAAGAAAAGGGCAATAGAAGAAAGCACCACCATAGGCAGTCCTTTCCATTGCATGTCGGAAGAAATTGCAATCGGTCTTATAACCGCCACAATACCCACCACCAAGAGGAGGTCGAAAATGTTTGCCCCGACAACGTCTCCCAATGCCAACTGCGAATGATTCCGGACGGTGGACATCATACACACGACAAGGTCGGGTGCCGAAGAACCGAAAGCCACTACCGTAAGACCTATCACGAGACCCGAAACATGCATCTTGCGGGCAATGACGGTTGCGCCGTCAGTGAGATAATTACCACCGACCACCACCAATGCGAGACCCAGAAGGAATAATATTATATCGAGAAACATAATATGCGTGCATTTTATATAAGAACACACGCATAGCCATAGAGTTCAGCTCCTATGAAGTGTATATTGATACGGCAATCCAAAGGAATGATTGGCTATTGACGGACATCAAGCAACGGCAGATATTCGCCATAGCCTTCCGCCTCCATTTCAGATTGGGGAATGAATCGAAGAGCCGCGCTATTGATGCAATATCTCAACCCACCTTTCGAACGTGGACCGTCGGGGAAGACGTGTCCCAGATGTGCATCCCCGATGGCACTGCGCACCTCCACCCGCCTCATTCCATGCGAATTGTCGGCGCGCTCCGTCAATACGTCGGGAGAAATCGGTCGGCTGAACGCCGGCCATCCGCATCCGGAGTCGAATTTGTCCGTCGAAACGAACAACGGTTGCCCTGTAGTGATGTCCACATATATCCCCGGTCTGAATTCATGGTCATATTCATTCGTGTATGGACCGTTCGGTAGCTCCCTCCTGGGTAACGGCATACTGTTCCGCCGTCAATTTACTCCGCAATTCCTCGTCGGAGGGTTTGCGGTATCTCCCCTTATTGATATCGCCACTTTTGCTTTGCGGCAGATAAGGGTCTTTGGCTTGGGACGCCATCTTCATCAACCCCGGACTGATATGGCAATAACCATTCGGATTTTTATCCAGATATTGCTGGTGGTAATTCTCCGCCGCATAAAAATTTACCAATGGTTTGACCTCCACCACTATCGGTTGCTTATATTTATTCCTTTCCCGGTCCATTACCTTGTCGATAACCGCCCTGTCGGCTTCATCACTGTAATATATCCCGGTGCGGTATTGTGTGCCCACATCATTACCCTGCCGATTAAGTAAAGTAGGATCGATGGTCTTGAAATATAATTCTATAAGAAATGGCAGCGAAACCGTGTCGGGGTCATAGACCACCTTTACCGTCTCAGCGGCTCCTGTGAAACCGCTGCATACATCGCGATAAGAGGGCGACGCCACCCGACTGTTGGCATACCCGGCTTCAGTCGTCACCACCCCCGGCACCAATGAAAAGAAATGTTCCGTACCCCAGAAACATCCCCCGGCAAAATATATCTCTTTCATATCCTTGTTTTCAGAAATTCGATTGCGGTCTGTTCCATCCTGCGCGGCATGTCCCGCACATCCGCATAGAAACATCCACATAATTATAATTAATACTATACGCATCATTATATTCAACGTCCTTATACTTGTATCGGTTCGCCACCTATCGCACCCAATTTCACAAAAACTGCAAAATGGTATAATGACATCACACAACTTACAAGAATCATCAAACACTTGCATCTATGACTAAGGTTTACGGTCGGCGATGTTGTTCGACCACGGAAATGCAAACAAAGGACGTGAATATGCGTTGTATATTGTAAAATCCATATTGCTTGTATGTACGATTTAATAATAATAATCGCATTAATTCTTCTCAACGGGGTATTCTCCATGTCGGAGGTAGCCCTTATTTCCGCACGAAAATCAAAACTGACGGCAGATGCCAACAAGGGCAACCGCAACGCCATCACCGCATTGAAGCTACAAAGCGAGCCTGACCGTTTTCTATCTACCATACAAATAGGGATTACCCTAATCGGCATCCTTACCGGTTTGTTCTCCGGCGCAACAATAGCCACCGACGTAGCCCGTTATTTCACCGGACTTGGTGTAGCGCCCAACCTGGCCCTGAATCTTTCCAGAATCACGATAGTGGCGTTCGTAACCTATCTGTCGATTGTGGTCGGAGAGCTTGTCCCAAAACGTCTCGGCATGGGGAAAGCCGACACAATAGCGAAAATCGTTGCCGGTCCCATGAAACTGCTGTCGATTATCGCCTACCCTATAGTGTGGCTGCTGTCAGCCTCGACGTCAATGTTGGTCAAACTCTTCAACATTGGCGACACATCTTCAAAAGTGACTGAAGAAGAAATAAAATCGCTTATTCAAGAAGGTGCCAACTCCGGTGAAGTGAGGGAAGTGGAGCAAGACATCATGGAGCGTGCCCTCGTGATGGGCGACAGTCGCATCGACGCCATCATGACAAACCGCAAGGACGTGGCATCGCTCACCGTTGATATGGACGCGGAGACCATACGCAATGTCCTTGCCGAAGAATTGCATTCCTCCTATCCGGTGTTTGACAAGGAAAAAAAGGAGATTTGCGGCGTAGTGTCGCTAAAACGCCTTATCCTCACATTGGGGTCGTCCGAATTTAATATCGAGAAGGAACTGACCTCGGGATTGTGTCTGCCTGATTCAATGACATTCTACGATGCGTTGGAAACATTTAGAAGCTCCAACGAACACTCCGCTCTTGTATATGACGAATATGGTAATTTCCAAGGGATTGTCACTCTCCGGGATATTCTCGACGGACTCATCGGTAACGTCTCGCAGGGTGCCGACGGGCCGATAATAGTAAAACGCACCGACAAAGAGGAATGGTTGGTCGATGGTCAGTGTCCGGTTTACGATTTCCTGGAATATTTCGGAAAGGAAGATTTGTATAAACCATCCTCCTACACCACCATCGGCGGCCTGATAATCGAAACCATGAGAAAAGTACCTACAGAAGGCGACCTCATCACGTGGGAATGCTTCCGTCTCGAAGTGACCGACATGGACCGTGCCCGCATCGACAAGGTCACGGTAGCGCTCACAAATCCCGATGACTGATCAGCCCATTAGAAGCAACCGTTCGGGAATTACGAACAGTTCAACAAGAGGGGAATCGAAGAGAGTACATGGAGATTGAGTTTTTCAATCTCTCTGCAATAATTTCAGTAGGCTATAGGGTAAATACATTCAGCAATTCAATTCCGTCAAAAAAGGGTTGCAGCAATCGGATAGATTTTGTAATTTAGCGGAGACCATTATGAACAATCCATTTGACTATACACCCGACCGCGAATGCGAACAGGCTTTTCGGAAATTGATTAAAAAAATCGAGACTCTGAAGAGCAGCCGCAACCCTGACGATATCCGGGTTGTCCGTGAATTTGAAGCCGGAAAAATGCTCGGCGTGCTCATCGCCGCAGATTCCGATGGGCTACGTCATACACTCTTCGCATTCTCCGGACAACTTGGCGACGGGGGATTCCACTATTCCGGATTCGTAGGCCCGGTGTTCGATTATCTAAAACCCGACGGTTATTTCAAAACTAAAGAAGCGGAAATTTCTATTCAGAATATCGAAATTACTAAATTCGAAGAGGATATACTGTCAGTCATCACGAAGGAATATAAGCAAGCCAAGAAAGAACTTGAAACCGAAGTTTCGGAATATAAAGAAGAATGCCGCCGTTCAAAAATGGCAAGAGACGCCAAGAGAGCGTCCGGTACTGCGGAAGAAGCAGAATTAGCAGCCATGATACGCCAAAGCCAGTTTGAAAAGGCTGAGCTTCACCGCCTTAAAAAGAGGATGGCTGTGAAGCTCGAACCTTTTGACATTAAATTGAAAGAAGCGCAGCATCATCTTGACGCTATGAAGAAGAAACGCAAGGATGATTCCGAAGCCTTGCAACAATGGTTGTTCTCCAATTTCAATCTGCTTAACGCACGAGGCGGAAAGAAAAATCTGAGCGAGATTTTCGCCGCGACATCTATGAAGATACCCCCTTCCGGAGCCGGGGAATGTTGTGCCCCCAAACTGTTGCAGGCAGCCTTTCGACAGGGTTTGCATCCGGAGGCGATAGCGGAATACTGGTACGGCAAACCTAAAGACGGGGAAGTGAGGATTCACGGTGCGCACTATCCCGCATGCCGTGGGAAGTGCCTTCCCGTGCTACGCTGGATGCTTCAAGGGCTATCCATAGACCCGCCTCTCGATAACGAAATCCTACATAATCCTATTGAGCTTCCGGAAATTATATACGAAAACCGGTGGTTTTGCATAGTCAACAAACCATCCGGCATACTCTCCGTGCCCGGTAAAATGGAGGCATGGTCTGTAGAAGAATGGCTCGCAGATAAATATGGCGTGGACCGACAAGTAAAACCGGCACATCGCCTTGACCAAGACACATCCGGATTATTGATAGCCACCTTCGGGGAACTGCCCTACAAAATAATGCAATCGCTTTTCGCTACACGGAAAGTCACAAAAACCTATGTGGCAGACTTGGAAGGCGACTATGAATCACGCGCTATCCCTCAAAAAGGACGCATCGACCTACCCCTCTCTCCAGATTGGCTCGACCGTCCCCGCCAGCGTGTCGATTTAGAGTTTGGCAAAGAAGCGGTGACGGATTACGAATTCATCAGCGTTTCGGAAGGCAGAAGCCGCATAAAATTATATCCTCATACAGGCCGTACACATCAGCTGCGAATACATGCAGCTTCCGATTCCGGACTCGGTATGCCTATCGCCGGCGACCGTCTATATGGGAGGAATACTTGCAATCATAATGAACGGCTACATCTGCATGCCCAAAAACTGGAATTCACTTTCCCTATCGACGGCAAACATTATTGTTTCAACGCCCCCGTCCCGTTTTGAGGTCAGGCATATTCGATTTTACCGACGATTTTACGGCTCGGAACAGCTTCCCCTTCTGCTTTCACCGACGGCTGGTGCATGTCTTTCGGGAAATAAAGAAAGAAACGACCCGGATCAGCCTTCGAATATACTATCGGTTTGTCGGTGGTATAATTCGTACGGTCTTTCACCGGATCATAGTCGTTTATAGGTGTAACTTCTGAAGCCACGCCCATAAGTTCATTCCCTTCGAAAGTATATTGCAGGTCGATGAAATTGCGGTGTGATTCAATTTTGGTGTTCGCGCTGTCTTTGGGAGTGTATTCAAGCACATTGACCCAGAGCCGACCCGGCACAAGTTCAATCTTCCCGGCCTCTAATTTTGAAAAATCCGTGGAAGCGAGAAACGAGAAAAGTTTATCCCATAATTCCTTGTTCTTTTCATACTGAGTTGCGAACTCCACTGCGTCAACCGATTCATCGGCCTCTACGTTCCATCCGTTTGCCCATACGCGGCTTTTTACCCATGCGAGAGCCTCCTGCTGTTTGATGTCAGACATAGTTTTTTTCGTTTTTAATTTTGATAAGGCAAATATAGCCAAATTTCAGTTTAAATCAAAATAATGACTGCTTTGGCACCGTGTCCCGACGAACCCGTCAATCGTAAATCACCTCCGTGAAGCCGCACAATCTGACGGCTCAACGACAATCCGACCCCGCTTCCGCCGGATTTCGTGGTGACAAACGGCTGGAAGAGCATATCGCGGATTTCCGGAGAGATGCCAGCGCCGTTGTCTTCAATGGAGATATAAGGATGTCTGTCTGACAAGGTTGCCGTCACAATTACCGATGGAGATTCTACTCCCGCCACCGCATCGAGAGCGTTACGGACCAGATTCACCATCACCTGGCTCATCAGCGAAACATCGATATTCAGCGTCATCCCTTTGCCTACGGCATAACGGCACACATCGGGCGACAATCCGCGCTCCTTGACTTCGACCGCAACAAGCGTTTTCACACGTTCAAAAAAGAGTGTGGCATCAATGGCTTCCGTTTCCGGCTGTGGCAAATGCGTGAGCCTGTAATACGAGTCAAGGAAACGTTTCACGCCTTCGCTTTGGCTTCTGATTACTCCCAATGCCTCAGTGAGGTTTTCTCCTTCATATTTTTCGGGATGTTTTTCCATATCGGAAGAAATGGAGATGACAGGCGTGATGGAATTGCGCATTTCATGCGTCATAATCTTAAGAATCCTGTCGTAATAAAGCTTACGCGTTTCAAGCTGGCGGGAGTTGGAACGGTAGATGTCAACTATCCGGCTCATCGATGCCGACATTTCGCGGAGCAGAGGGTCGTCGTTACCGATATCGAACCTCGCGGTCGTGTCGTTCATCTCCAACGACTTCACAAACACTGACATCACAAGCACAAGTTTCCTTACCAAAACCATCACTCCCACCACAGAAATCGCCACCGCTATCACGGCAAAAATCCCTTCCGGTACCCGTCCGGACAGAAACAGCCATGTTGCAATCGCCGAAAGCCCTATAATCGAGCACAGGAGCACCACCAGATTCAGACGAAACCTTTTCATTTCTTTTTAAGCATGTTGTAGAGTGTCTGGCGGTTAACTCCCAATCGTTCGGATGCCGCGCTCAGGTTGCCTCCGCATTGGTCGATAACCTCTCGCACGTGGTCGAGTTTCAGTTCGTCGAGGGTCATCTTTTTCCGAAGGGAATCCTTCTTCTCTATCTCGCGGGCGTTGTGGAACGTCCGGAGGCGTTGTGTCTCGGATTTGTTCTTTTCGATAGCCCTGTGAAGTTTGACGATAAGTTCCTCGTTATCCCAGGGTTTGGTTACAAAATCTTCCGCACCGAGTTTCATGGCTTCCACGGCGAGAGGCACATCACCGAAAGCGGTAATCATAACCACGGCGGGTGCGGGTTGCATCTCCTTTATTCGCGACAGCCAGAAAATGCCGTCGCTGCCGTCAAGGCGGCTCGAATCGAAATTCATATCGAGGAGCACGGCGTCGATGTTGCCGCCTGCAAGCAAAGCCGGAATCAACTGCGGGTCTCCCACGGCGGCGATTTCGTCAAACTCTCCCGCGAGCACCAGCTTAAGGGTAGTCCTCACCGCCGGATTATCGTCAATAATCAGAATCTTCATAACATGTCACTCCGGGTATTTCGAATCCAAAATCTTCTATGCTTTATTCGCCATGGATCTTTAGCTTCCTCTCTCATAAACCAACACCTTGTCTTTTTCCACTTCATTATAAGCAAACGAAGCAAGTGATTTTGTCGTGACAAAATCAACAGGACGACCCAACAATACCCTTAGTTCCTCGAACATACCAAAAAAGCCAAGACCAACTTTTGCCGAAGGGTCAAGGTCAACAAGAATATCAACATCGCTTCTTTCCGTTTCTTCATTTCTTGAATATGAACCGAAGACCCATGCCTTTATCACAGGTTTATCCTTAAAATATTTTGATAAGATTCTTTTTAAATCCGTTATATTCATATTCTGTAGATTTATTGCAAAGATAACCATTCTATCTTAAAAACAAAAATAATGTGCATTATATTTGTAATTTACAAAACATAGCTTGGGGTTCTTTATCAGAAAAATTTTATAAGACCAGTCATTTTTTGATGAAATCTCAAAAAAATTTCGAATTTGATGAACCAACCAAACTATGGCGATGTTATAAGTACAGAAAATCGTTTCATGATGTTAGGTTAGTTTGAAAAAGTATTATGGAAAACAAAAGGCGGTCGATGTGAATCGATCGCCTTTTACTTTCTCTTTTCTTTGCTTCGTGAAGGAGGGATAGATGTCGAAAAATTAGACACGGTGTCTATTTTTTAGACAATCCGCACCTTCGATTCCCGTTTTTACGATTTTTCTTTTCCACGACAGGACGGCAACCTCTAACTTTGCCCCCATGAAACGCAACACAGCAATATTGATATCCCTGATGGCGATGCAATCCGTCATGGCGCAGATGACCCTCAACGACTGTCTCGTCTATGCACGCGACCATGCCCACGCCAACATCATCAACCGTATGGAGGTGCAAAAATCGGATGCCGACAAACGCATCGCCGCTTCCGAACTCATGCCATACGTGGGCCTGTCGTCGAGCGGCAACATCAGCTTCGGCAGGAACATCGACCCGGAGACCAACACCTACGACAATAAAAAAACTCTCTCCACGGGGTTCGGCCTACAGATGTCGCTGCCACTCTTCGACGGCCTTGTCAACGTCAACAACCTCAAAGCCGCCAACGTAGCCAAGCTCCGCACGGAGAAGACGGCGCAAGTGGAACAAGACCGTATATCGCTTGAGGTAATCCGGTCGTTCTACAACGTATCATACTGCAAAGCCATGGTGGAGCAGATGAAGCAACAGCTCGAACGCGACAGTACCGACCTCCTCTCCACCGAGCGCGGCTACGGGCTCGGCATCAAGAGCGGCGCCGACGTGGCGGAACTTAAAGCCCTCGTCGCCACAGATGAATACGAACTGTCTAACCAACGCAACCTCCTCGCCAAAGCCTATCTTAAACTCCGGAGCGACATGGGGATGGAACTTTCCGACTCACCTCTCGACCTCGTGGAGACGGAACCGGAAGCCACTTCGTCAACCGATGCCGTCAACCCCCGAATTGCAGAAGCGGAACTCGCGCTTAAAGAGAGCAAGCTATATCTGCGTGCCGCCAAAGGTGCATACTCGCCCCGCATATCGATCAACGGAGGTGTGACCACGTCATACTACAAGATGATCGGCGCAGACATCGCCGCCCCATCTTTCCGGGAGCAATGGAAAAACAATATGGGGGAATATATCGGTTTTTCCATAACCATCCCCCTTTTTACGGGACTCTCCACCACCAACAGGATGAAACGCGCCGCAATAGAGGTGAAACAATCGCAGACCCGTCTCGACCAAACAAGATATGAGATAGAGAAAGAGACGGCGGAAGCCGCCCTCGACCTCAAGGCGGCCACCGACGAACACACCGCCGCCACTAAAAGGATGGAAGCCGAGCAACTTGCATTCAAGGCGGTGCGCCGCAAATTCGAACTCGGCGACGCCTCCGCCATCGACCTCTACACCTCAGGGGCGAAACTCGCCACAGCACGCGCCAACCTCGAAGGGAAAAGGATTCAGAAAATCATCAGCTCTATGACCCTCGCATATTATCACGGAGAAAAACTGATTAAAGAATAAACGCAATCATGGACACAGAGATAAAACAACGACATCCGATACTCAAAAAGTACGGTTGGATAGCGGCCGCCGTCATTGCCATCGGCGCCGCATCGGTGTGGGCATGGAAAGCCGCCTCCTCTTCCTCTTATTCGGCCGATGCATCAGGCATGACCATAGGCGAAGTTACCCGGGGTTCGTTCAATGATTATATCCGCATCAACGGCAAGGTGGAGACGGGCGTGATAGTCCAGGTGTCGGCCCTTGAAACCGGAATCGTGGAGACCAAATGGGTGGAGGAGGGAGCCATGGTCAACGCCGGCGACATCATCCTCACCCTGCGCAACCCCAACCTGCAGCAGCAGATACTCGACTCCGAATCGCAGCTTGCCGAACGTCAGAACATGCTCCGCGACACCGAGATAGCCATGGAGAAGGAACGCCTCCAGATAAAACAAGACCTTCTGGCCGCGCGTACCGACCTCAACCGCAAACGCCGGGCTGCCGACCAGCAATCAACCCTCTACAAGGAAAATCTGACCTCGCGCGAGGAATATCTGAAAGCGCAGGAAGATTGCCAGCTCGCACAAGAAAACCTCAACCTTCTTGTGAGCCGCCAACGTCAGGATTCCATCTATCGCTCGGTGCAGGTGGCGATGATGCGCGAAAGCCTCCACAACATGCAGGAAAACTTCGCCCTCGTGCGCCAACGCGCCGATAACCTCAACATACGCGCCTCCCACAGCGGCCAGCTCGGAAGCCTGAACGCGGAATTAGGGCAGAACATAGCCTCCGGGCAACAGATAGGGCAAATCAACATCCTCGACAACTACAAAATCTCAGTCAATATCGACGAGCATTACATCGACCGCGTGGCCCCGGGACTCAAAGGTAAAGCCAAACGACAAGGTCAGGAATTCGAACTCACCATACGCAAGGTCTATCCTGAAGTGACCGAAGGACATTTCCGCGCGGACCTAATAATCGATGGCGCACTCCCTGAAAAAATACGGGTGGGACAGACCTATCCAATCGACCTACTCCTCGGCGAACCCTCGGAGGCGGTGATGGTGCCGCGGGGGTCGTTCTTTCAAAACACCGGCGGACAATGGGCTTATGTGCTCGACGGAGAAGGGAAGACAGCCAAAAAACGGGAAATCAAAATCGGGCGACAGAACCCGCAATATTACGAAGTGCTCGAAGGACTCCAGCCGGGTGAACGCATCATCACCAGCTCCTATTCCGGATTCGGAGACGCCGACATAGTAATCATCGACAATTAAAAAAGAATAAATCATGGATATAGAAATCAAAAATCTTGAAAAGGTGTTCCGCACCGACAGCGTGCAGACGATGGCTCTCAACAATGTGTCTTTCAGCGTGAAAGACGGCGAATTCGTAGCGATAATGGGCCCGTCGGGATGCGGGAAGTCAACGCTCCTCAACATACTCGGGCTTCTCGACAATCCTACGGCTGGCCAATATCTTCTCGACGGCAAGGAAGTTGGCTCTCTCCGGGAAAGCCAACGCACAGAATGGCGCAAAGGACGCATCGGATTCATCTTCCAGTCGTTCAATCTCATAGAAGACATGAACATCCGTGACAACATAATGCTGCCGCTCAACAATCTTCCCATCCCGAAAGATGAGAAAAACATGCGCGTGGAATCCGCCATGAACCGCATGGGGATTGCCCACCGAAGCCGCCACTACCCTTCACAGCTATCCGGAGGACAACAGCAACGCGCCGCCATAGCCCGCGCAATAGTGGCGAAGCCGGGCCTCATACTTGCCGACGAACCGACCGGCAACCTTGACTCGAAAAACGGCGCGGAGGTGATGGAACTCCTCTCCGAGCTCCATCGCGAGGGAGCGACGATAATAATGGTGACCCACTCGCAGAGAGACGCAGCCTGCGCGGATTATATCATCAACCTTTTCGACGGACAGATTGTGGAAACCCTTAACGACAGAATGTAACCATGCTGAGATTCTTTACTTCCGACATAAGGCGCAACCTCATTAAGATACTTTGCCTCACCGTAGGACTCGCCGTGGGGTTCCTGTTGGTGGCCAAAGTATATTTCGAAGAGACGTTCGACACCTGCCATCCCGACTACGACCGTATTTACCGAATCACGGAAAGCGTCACCTCCAATGGGGAATATAAAGAACACAATTACACTCCGGGAGCGATAGCCCCGGGAACGATGCGATACTGCCCCCAGGTGGAGACTGCAACCAGAATAACCACCTTCAAGGGGGAAAGCGCCCTGAAGCTTGACGACGGCCGCTCTTTCAGAGGGGAAGGCTACACGCTTGCCGACACGTGCTTCTTCGACGTGTTCCAGACCCCGGTAATCTCCGGCAACCCCCACGAAGCCCTGATGCTGAAAAGCACCTGTATGATTCCTCGTTCGCTTGCCGATAAAATAGGCGGCGACCCGATAGGGATGCAATTCTGCGTGCCCGATTTCTCCGAAAACTATAAACTCACAATCGGAGGAGTATATGAAGACTTCCCGCTCAACTCCACCATCGGCAACCACATCTACGTATCTCTCCCGTCTATCGGACTTTTCTCACACGACGGTTCCGAAAACTGGGTGGGCAACGACCGCTATTCAAGCTACCTCAAACTCATGGAAGGTGCCTCCCCCGACGACCTCAAACCCGGCATCGCCAAGATGCTTGCCGAGAACGTTGACCGCGAAGCCATAGAGGTTTTCCACTTCAATATAGGCACGAAGCCCCTAAAAGGTTTCTATACATCATCCGGCACCGTCAGGACGATGATATGGATACTCTCCCTGCTTGCCGTAATCATGCTTATGAGCGCGGGGCTCAACTATCTCCTCATCGTAATCGGACAGATGGGTAGGCGCACCAAGGAGATGGCCATAAGGAAATGCTACGGCACGGGCAACCTCCGTATTTTCGCGCGCATCATCGGCGAAAGCCTTTTCTTCCTACTCGTATCGATGGGTCTCGCCCTCCTGCTCGTATGGTGTTTCTCCGGCGAATGCGAACGTCTTTTGGGCTATACACCCGCCCAGCTCTTTTCCACAGGGAAGGTGTGGATTGTGGAAGGTGCCGTATGCGTCGGGCTACTCATAATCACGGGGGCCATACCGGCATGGATGTATTGCCGCACTCCTGTGGCCAACGCTTTCCGGAGCAAACCGCAGAGCCGGAAGGTGTGGAAACTCGTGCTTCTCGCCGTCCAGTTTTTCGCAGCCGGGATGCTGATGTGTCTGCTCGTGCTCGTGGTCAGGCAATATTCAAAAATGAGCTCCGCCGACATGGGGTTCGACTACGAGGAAATCGGCTACCTCTCGCTTTACGGGGTTCCCTCGGAATCGAAGGAGACTCTCGTGGCGGAAATAAAGAGGCTCGGATGCGTGGAAGGTGTGGCGTCGGCCTATCATGAATTTACCTCCAAGGCATCGGGCAACAACGTCTGGGTCGGAGAAGACAATGTAAACCAGATTAACGTGGCAGACCTATATTACGCCAACCGCGAACTTCCGGAGGTATTGGGAATGAAGATGCTACAGGGCGAGACTTTCAGCGAGGATGCCGACAGCACGCGCCATGAGGTGATTGTGGAGCAACGGTTTATCGATGTAATCAACAAACTCACCGGAGAGAAGGGCACCGACATAATAGGGAAAACGTTCAGAATAACCGAGCACGCCGGTTTGGACGGATATGACGAGTTTACCGTATGCGGGGTAATCGGCGATATGAAGCGCAACGGATTTATGGAGGAATCGGCCGACAAACGTGCCGGCGTATTGTTCCCCACTAAAACCATACAACCCAATCTCTACATCCGGTTCCGGGAACTCACTCCGGAGTCGATGGGCCAGGTGCAGGGAATAATCGCTAAGACACTTCCTACGCGTGAACTCTACGTAATCCCCTACCGCGACACGGTCAATATGCTCACCGAACCGGTAAGGAATTTCGGTACTTCGGTGATGATTGTAGGAATCGCCATAATCGTAATCGCCCTTATCGGTCTCATTGGCTACACCTCCGACGAAGTGCAGCGGCGCGCCAAGGAGATTGCCATCAGGAAGGTTACAGGGACACCGGCGGCAAAGATTGTGCGCCTCTTCTGCACCGACATCCTGAAAGTGGCGTTACCATCGTTGCTGGCAGGGGGTGCCTTGGCAATCATCGTAGGCAGGAAATGGCTGTCGCAGTTCACCGAACAGGTGCCGCTCTCACCCCTTTCAATGGCGTTGTGCATCATCGCGTTGCTCCTCCTCCTGCTCTCCGTCGTGGCCCTCAACAGCCTCAACGTGGCCCGCGGCAATCCCGTTGACCACCTCCGCAACGAATAAACGAAAAAGCGACGACCGTGCATTGGGTCGTCGCTTTTTCGTGTTATAATATTTCCAAAAAATTTTACATGCTGCCGATGTAGCGGTTGAGGTGCCTTATCCTGAAGGCGAAGACAATTCTGTAGAGCCCGAACAGAATCAGCGAGAGGCCAATCCAGAGCCATACGGCCACGCCGCCCGCCACAGGATTTGACAGGAATATAATTGAGAACACAACGGTGGCGATAAGCAGCAAAATCATCCACACCATCCACAGGGGGGAATAGGAAGCGAAGATGCATGCCTCGCAAATCGAATTGATTGCCACAACCAATATCCACACCCCTATCACGAAAATGAACGTTTGCACAAGAAGCATCTCCGGAAGCGTGAAAAGCCACACACCTGCCACCATCTCAAGGACACCGAGCGCGAAGCCCCATCCCCACCCCGGGTTGAAGCGGGCGTTAACGCAGGAATAAATCAGATTGAGGAGCGCGGCGGCGCAAAGGCAACCGGCAAACGCGTATGCAAGCACAGGCAATGAAGACTCCGGAGAAAAAACACACCAGATGCCAAACCCCATGCTTACGAGCCCCGTGATGAGAGGCACCCACCAAAGCCTTGTGAGCCCCCTCCTGTCGTAACCTTTATGTCTCATAGTAAAAAAAGATTAAAGTTTATATGAGATAAAACGCAACGGAAGGCTCCAATGTTGAATTTTGGATGTCGAATTTTGAATTTTGAATCATGTCTCAAAACTCAAAATTCAAAATTCAAAATTAATCAAGTCCCAGTTTCGACTTCACGTCGTAGCGGATGTCGGAAAGCATCGAAAGCAGCGGTGAGACAATAGGCTTGAAATCGGCTTCCTTTTCGGGGGCATACACCTTCAGCGAAGCGGCATCGCATACGATGTCGAGGTTGGTGCCCAGTTTCAGAGGGTCGCCGTCAACATGCACCGGCCCCTCCTCCAGGCGAGTGATATTAGCCGCGCTGATACGGAAAGTGTCGATACGCGTGTTGCGGTCAAGATAACCCGTGAGAAGGTCAACGCCCACCTTTACAGTCGATAACGGCGAACCGTCATGAATCACGATAAGGTCGAGCAGACCGTCTGAAAGCTTCGCCTGGGGGGCGATATAGGCGTTGTTGCCATATTGCGACGCATTGCACACGGCAATTAGAAACGCCCTCTCCGTGATGACGTTGCCACCTATCGAAATGGCGTAAGGCTGGCTACGGTATTTCAGAAACTCCCTGAAGACGCTCCTGACGTAGGTGATTCTCCCTCTCCGCTTCATCGAAGCAAACTTCTCGCTCACGGCGGCGTCGAATCCCACTCCGAACGTGCAATAGAACGGACGGCCGTTCACAAGTCCGCGGTCGCAGTCGGCGATGTGCCCGTCGGCTATAATCTTCAGTGCCTCCCCGACGTCCTGTGGTATGCCGAGCGACCTTGCAAGCCCGTTGCCCGACCCGAGGGGAAGGATTCCGAGGGCAACCCCGGTGTGGGCAAGTACGGATGAAATCTCGTTGACAGTACCGTCGCCTCCCGCCGAGACAACCATATCGAAACCGTCGGCCACGGCTTTACGGGTAAGTTCCACGGCATGGCCCGGGCCTTCGGTCGCAACCGAATCCACCGCCACGCCGGCC
>CABRKI010000042.1 GCA_902471455.1 uncultured Porphyromonadaceae bacterium
ACCGGCATCATCCACCTCGCCGCCGAGAGCCACGTTGACCGCTCCATCAAAGACCCCTTCACCTTCGCCCGCACCAACGTGATGGGCACCCTGGCGCTCCTGCAGGCCGCGAAGGAATACTGGGAGTCGCTGCCGGAGAAATACGAAGGGAAGCTCTTCTACCATATCTCGACCGACGAGGTTTATGGCACGCTCGAACTCACCGACCCCGAAGGGGTGGAATCCCCCTTCACGACGGCGGCCTCTTCCGAACACCACCACGCCTACGGCACGGAATTCTTCCTGGAGACCACCAAATACAACCCCCATTCCCCCTATTCGGCCTCGAAGGCTTCGAGCGACCACTTCGTGCGCGCATACCACGACACCTACGGCATGCCGACGCTCGTGACCAACTGCTCCAACAACTACGGCCCCTACCAGTTCCCCGAGAAGCTGATACCTCTCTTCATCAACAACATACGCCACCGCAAGCCGCTGCCCGTCTATGGCAAGGGTGAGAACGTGCGCGACTGGCTCTTCGTGGAAGACCACGCCCGCGCCATCGACACCATCTTCCACAACGGCAAGGTTGCCGAAACCTACAACATCGGCGGCTTCAACGAATGGAAGAACATCGACATCATCCGCGTGGTGATCAGGACGGTTGACCGCCTCCTTGGCAACCCCGAAGGCTACAGCGACGAACTCATCACCTACGTCACCGACCGCCTCGGCCACGACATGCGCTACGCCATCGACTCCCGCAAGCTGCAGCGCGAACTTGGTTGGGAACCGAGCCTGCAGTTCGAGGAGGGCATCGAAAGGACCGTCCGCTGGTATCTCGACAACCAGGAATGGATGGACAACATCACCTCCGGCGACTACGAACGCTACTACGACGACATGTATAAAAACCGGTAAGGGTGAGTCAGACAAGTCAGACCAGTCGGATTGTCAGACAGGTCGGACCTCAAAAAAATGACATAGCTGCCCGACCAGGGCATAAAACATACATCGGCGGGGTCCGTGGTATTATTCTCAAAATGCCACGGATCCCGCCGATGTTTTATAAAAAAACATCTCCCGTTAACCCACAACCAACAACCAATGGGTAGGGTTTAACATATTTTATTTTGTGGGTTGGCGGTTTTTCTTTAATTTTGTGGAAATGTTTCGACGGGTGTCGAGACCACACTTTATTCCCTACCATCAAGATGAAGTTCAGAAGATTCTTTTATATTTTCATAGCCCTTGTTATCGCCCTGGCGGGTATAGGGGCGTCGGAAACATACGCCGCCAGAAAGAAGTCAAAAGCGAAAACTACCGCCACATCGAAAAAATCCTCTTCCAAAAAGAAGAAAAAAACTACGGCCAAATCAAAGACCAAGAAGAAAACTTCGAGAAAAAAGAAATCAAACCGCAAGAAGAAACGACGCAAATCAAACGCCATAACCCACAAGCAGTATGTGGCTCCCGTGGAAATTCCTCTAAACGACTCCCTTACATTGCTCGTAAATTCGGAGGTGATATCCTGGATTCCGGAAAATATCAACCCGGGCGGCCTCAGGGTAAACAGCGTGAAAGTCGATGGCAAGACCAAGTCTGCGAAGGTGAAACTCAACGAGAACTTCACTTACCTTCCCGTCACCTCACAGCTTGTCTCCGACATGCGGAAGAAGATAGAATCGGTGCTCCCCGATTCCATTTCCGACTATTACGTTTCGCTGAACGTCGGCGACCGTAATTATTCGTACTACATTACCACAATCGACAAACTGCCCGAACAATATCGCAAAAACGTTCCGTTCGTGGTGGCGGCCGAACCATATATCCAACCCAAGAAAGGTATGGAAGGCGACATCGTAGCGATGTGGCCGAGCCACGGACGTTATTTCAAGCCCGGAAGCGGAGTGTGGCAATGGCAGCGTCCGCAGCTTTTCGAAGTGGTGGAAGACACCCACACGATGAGCTATATTCTCCCCTATGTTGTCCCGATGATGGAAAATGCGGGCGCATACGTAATGTTGCCCCGTGAGCGCGACATCAACCGCAACGAGGTGATAGTGGATAACGACACCAACGATGCCGGACAAATCTTTTCGCAACCTTACTACAAGGAACTCACCGGCTCCAAGCCTTGGGTGAACGGCGAAGGGGAAGGGTTCATTTATGACCTACCTGATTTCCGCGACACAGAAAACCCGTTTGAAAACGGCACATACCGCCAAACCACCACCGTTACCGCCGGCGTGCCTTCGATAGCTGCATGGTATGCCGACATACCGGAAGACGGGGAATATGCCGTATATGTAAGCTATAAATCACTTCCCAATTCCAGCGAAGACGCCCACTACATTGTAAACTATTCCGGAGGAAGCCGCGAATTTCGCGTAAACCAGACCATGGGCGGAGGCACATGGATTTATCTCGGCACCTTCCCTTTGGAAGCCGGATATAGCGACACCGAGCCTATCGTGACCCTTTCAAACGTTTCTGCCACCGCCAACCGTGTCATTACGGCAGATGCCGTAAAAATCGGCGGCGGCATGGGCAACATTGCGCGAAGCAACCGCAGGGCAGACATCTACCTCGACCCTTCAACGCCGGAAGAAGTAATCGAAAAGCTTGAAGCGGAGGAAGACGCAATCGACGCCGAGGAAGAGGAAACAGACGAAGAAACCGAATCTGAAAATGAAGAAGATGAAATAACCGATGTCAACGAAAACGACCTGAGCGAGAAAGAGGCCGAAACGCCCTCTACCACAGCTTCAAAAAACCCGTCCAAGGGAGCCCCCCCGGTTTTCAAGACTTCGGGCTTGCCACGCTTCCTTGAAGGCGCACGCTATTGGCTCCAATGGGCCGGCATGCCGGAATACGTCTATTCCCCCTATCACGGCACCGACGACTATAAAGACGACTACACTTCGCGCGGACATTGGGTGAATTATCTCGCGGGAGGCTCACGTGTGCTTCCCAACCAGGAAGGCCTTAAAATACCCGTTGACGTAACAATTGCATTGCATTCCGACGCCGGGAAACGTGCCGACGACACTTTCGTGGGAACCCTCGGAATTTATTACACAAACGGAGGAGATTCTTACGTTGACGGCACACCGCGTTCGAATTCGCGAACCCTTACCGACATGCTCATGCGCCAAATCACAGGCGACATACGCCAGACTTGGGAACCCAACTGGACCCGCAGGTCGATGTGGGACAAGTCATACGTCGAGGCTCGTGTACCCGAAGTCCCGACTTCGCTCATCGAATTCATGAGCCACCAGAATTTCGCCGATATGAAATACGGTCTCGACCCTGCATTCAGGTTCACCGTGAGCCGTTCGATATATAAGGCCATCGGACGCTTTATAGCCGAAAGGAAAGACCGTAAATTTGTGGTTCAGCCTCTCCCGGTCAAAGATTTCTCCATCAAGCGAACCAAGAAAGACCATTACAGGTTAAGCTGGCAACCGACCCCCGACCGTCTTGAGCCCACCGCCATGCCGAACAAATATATTGTGATGGAACGCACAGCCGACGAACTCGGATTCCACTATCTCGGGGAAACGACATCAACCCATTTCGATATAAAAGTGGAAGACAACGACATCCACTCCTTCAAAGTGATTGCCGGAAACGAAGGTGGTCTTTCATTCCCCTCCGAAGTGCTTGCTTTGAAAGAAAGTGCAGGTGAACATGAACCCGTATTGATAATAAACGGATTTACCCGCGTGAGCGGTCCGGAAAATTTCAGCAAAGACGGAAACGCAGGATTCGACTCGGAAACGGATTTCGGAGTGCCCTTCATCAACGACATCTCTTTCATAGGCTACCAGACCGAATTCCGGAGAAACGCCGGGGAAGCGTTCGGGAAAAGCGACGGCAATTATGCTTCGCAGGTGATTGCGGGCAACACGTTCGATTTCCCGTACGTTCACGGCGAATCAATCGCTGCAGCGGGACAAGGATTCGTTTCGACAAGCGTCGGTGCCGTTGTAGCCGGCGAGGTGAAATTATCAGACTACAAGACAATAGACCTTATCCTTGGCAAACAGAAAGTGACCGTGACAGGCAACGGCAACACCGGTATGAGATTTATTTCTTTCCCCACGCGCCTTCAGCAGGAACTCAAAGAGTTTATTCATCATGGCGGGGATTTAATCGTCAGCGGCGCATACGTTGCAAGCGACCTTCTCGATTACCGTTCTCCCGACGGAAGCCGAGAATTTGCGGAAGAGGTGCTTGGAATCAAGCTGGCAGACGGTCCGAAATCCATGACGGGAAGAGTGGCACTTAGCCCGGTAAAAGGGTTTAACGGGTCAAACAAAGCTGTCTCCTACAGCAATAATTTGAACGACAAGCAATATATCGTAGAGAAACCCGACGTGCTCTCCCCTTCCGGAAAAATCGATTCGGAAGTGTTTATGACTTTCTCCGACACCGACATGCCTGCCGGAATCCTTACAAAGAAAGGTAAAAGCAAAGGGGCCGTGATGAGTGTGCCTTTCGAGTCGATCAAAGATAAGGAAGAACGAGACAAACTGATGATAGAAATTCTTAATTATTTCAACAAATAGCAGGATGTGGCAAAACCATGAATCCTTTTGAATGCAGGTACAAGCCTTCGGTATATTTTAGGTACAACCCAGATATCTAATACAACATGTCAAAGGCATGTCCCTATATTTATATCGGTTTTGCGACACCTTAGTATGCTTTAAATATTCTATGAAACTGATACGATTCACTAACGTCGATGACCTCAGGGATGAAATTTTCAAGAACAGCCTCGAACAATTCATCCTTGTGAAACTCGATGACAAAAACATATCTTTAGACAACAACTTCATGCAACGCATGGAGGAGGTGGCGGCGGATTCCGACGCCTCGATCACGTATAGCTACTATCGTGAAAAAGATGGCGACAAAATAATTCTCCATCCGGTCAACGATTACCAGTTCGGCTCCGTGCGCGACGATTTCGATTTCGGGAGCGTAGTGCTTCTGAACGCCGCCGACGTACTCGCCGCCTCAGAAGGTTTTTCTACGGATGAAGCCGCCGCACCCGACGGAGGCTGGTATGCCTTGCGCCTGCACATGTCGATAGGGAAGACCGTGGCTTCCCTTCCGGAGTATCTTTACACGGTTGAGAAAGAGGATTTCCGCAAAAGCGGGGAGAAACAGCACGATTACGTTGACCCGCGCAACAGCTTCGTGCAGGCACACAAGGAGCGTGTCTTCACAGATTTCCTTACAGACATCGATGCCATGGTCCCGCTCAACCCTCTGCGCCCCGACCTATCCGAAGGGAAATTTCCTGTGGAGGCGTCTGTGGTTATCCCTGTCAGAAACCGGGTCTCGACCATCGGTGATGCCGTAAAATCAGCCCTTGCTCAAAACACCGATTTCCCGTTTAACGTAATCGTGGTCGATAACGCGAGCACAGACGGCACAAGAGAACTTCTTGAAGACATCGACGACTCCAGACTCATAATCATTAAGGTGGAAGAAAACGAATTTCTCGGAATCGGAGGGTGTTGGAACAAAGCTCTCCTCTCCGAACATTGCGGAAGGTTTGCCGTCCAGCTTGATTCCGACGATTTATATCCCGAAAGAAACGTATTAAGCAGGATTGTCCGTAAATTCTACGATGACCGCTGCGCTATGGTTGTCGGCAGTTACATCATGACCGATTTCGACCTTAACCCCATACCTCCGGGCATCATAGACCATCGTGAATGGACCGCTCTCAACGGAGCCAACAATGCTTTGCGCATCAACGGATTCGGAGCTCCGAGGGCATTCTTCACCCCTATCGCGCGCAACATACTTTTCCCTAACGTAAGCTACGGGGAAGACTACGCGATGTGCCTGCGTATAAGCCGGGAATATGCCGTCGGCAGGATTTTCGACCCCATATATTGCTGCCGCCGCTGGCAAGGGAACAGCGATGCCGACCTTTCGGTAGAGAAAGTTAACGCAAACAACGAATATAAGGATTTCCTGCGCTCCGTGGAACTGATTGCAAGAATCCGTGCCAATATGGAGAAAGATGATTACGCTCAATCATGACGACGTAAAGTCGATAATAGAAACCCAGCTCGCACTGTGGCCCCTCGCCAAGCAGAATTATGATGCCCTGGCGAAAGCGGAACGCCGCAACCTCCGTATCGGCGACCTCGACTGCGGCATACAATGGAATCCGGCACGCATCCGCTCCACCGGTGCGAAAATAGATGAAGAATCTATAAAGAACAGGGAATGTTTTCTATGCCGTAACAACCGACCCAAAGAGCAACTTATCCATGACATCGCCCCCGGATGGGAATTGCTTGTGAATCCGTTCCCGATTCTACCCGTGCATCTTACCATCGCTTCTTCTTCGCATGTCCCCCAGTCGGGAGTGCCCGAAGACATTGTGCGGATAGCCGAGTCACTTCCCGGAATGGCGGTGTTTTTCAACGGCGCGAGAGCCGGTGCGTCCGCGCCCGACCATCTTCATCTGCAAGCCGTGCTCAAAGATGAACTCCCCCTGCTACGCCTTGTAGAAAAAATACACAAATCCTGGAAATCAGACATCCTAACCTCCGCGCAAACCGTTCTTGACCTCCCTTTCTATTTTATTTCCGGAATAGTGTCAAACGACACTGACGGGATAAAATATCTGAAGGCGGCATTCGCGTATTGCGGAATTTACGACAAAGACTCTTCCGACAGGCGAGAACTTCTCAATGCTTTTTTCTGGATTGACGCCAACGGATTACTGAGATATGTAATTGTACCGCGCAAGGCTCACAGACCGGAATGTTTCTATTTGGAAGGAGACGCCAACAGGATGGTAAGCCCCGGATGCATCGACATGTCAGGCCTTATAATCACTCCGAGAGAACATGACTTCCGCATTCTTTCGGAAAATGAAATCAGACGGATTTATTCAGACGTTGCATTCCCGATGGATTATGAATGATATATCAACTGCAAAAGTATCTCCCTGGCGTTGGATTCCGACGCTATATATCGCCGAAGGACTCCCCTATTTTGCCGTTAACACATTGACGGTATTGATGTACACCAACCTCGGAATCGGGGTAAAGGAAATGGCTTTCTATACAGGTTGGCTTTATCTTCCATGGGTGATAAAGCCGTTCTGGAGCCCTTTCGTGGATTTGTTTAAAACCAAACGGTGGTGGACCGTGACGATGCAGTTACTTATCGGATTGTGTATGGCGTGTGTGGCGTTCACTCTCCCCACCGGCTTTTTTTTCGCCCTTACGCTTGCAGCATTCTGGCTGATGGCTTTCTTCTCAGCCACCCACGACATCGCCGCCGACGGCTACTATATGCTCGAATTGCCGCCGCACGAACAGGCGGCTTACGTCGGGGTGCGTTCCACGTTCTATCGTATCGCGAGCGTAATCGGGCAGGGAGGGCTCGTGATTCTTGCCGGATGGCTTGAAGAAACCACTGGCAACATCCCTTTGGCATGGGCATCGGTGTTTGTATTGCTGTCGGTGTTTTTTATATGTGTTGGATTCTATCATCTGAGATACATGCCCAGCCCAGCGGACGACAAACCGATGAAAAACGTGACTGCGGGAAGTATCCTGAGAGATTTCTGCATGACATTTGTCACATTCTTCAGGAAACCATACGTGGTTTCGGCACTCCTGTTTATGCTTCTCTACCGGTTGCCTGAAGCCCTTTGCATCAAACTTGTCCAACCGTTTCTCGTTTCCCCGCGAGATATGGGAGGACTGGCTTTGACCACATCACAGGTCGGGCTTGTAAACGGTACGGTAGGCGTAATAGCCCTCCTTTTGGGAGGAATAGCCGGTGGCATCGCGATTTCGAAAGGCGGATTGAAGAGATGGCTTTGGCCTATGGCGTTAAGCCTCACGCTTCCATGCGCGTTCTATTGCATACTTGCAATGGTGCGCCCGGAAAGCATTTTCTGGATTTCGACGGCAGTATTCATCGAACAGTTCGGCTACGGATTCGGATTTTCGGCCTATATGCTTTACCTAATCTATTTCAGCCGGGGAGAAAGCCAGACATCTCATTATGCCTTCTGCACCGCCTTCATGGCACTCGGCATGATGCTTCCGGGGATGTTTGCCGGATGGCTGCACGACGTTTTCGAGCAATACAATATATTCGGTGCCGACGGTCCGCAAGGGTATGTCAACTTTTTCTGGCTTGTGATGGTCGGGTGTATAGCCACACTCGCGGTCTGCGCCCGCGTACATATCGATGCCGATTTCGGTAAGAAAGTTCAGAACAAATCCGAAAGATAATCGAGAATTTCCGCAGGGCTGCTGACAATGTGGTCGGCATGCGCTTCCCGCAGTTCGCTGACAGGTCGGAATCCCCATGAAACACCGATTGATTCTACACATGCCCGGCGTGCCGTCTCCATATCAACTCCGGAGTCGCCTATATATAGCACATCCGATTTGGGCGTAGGATGTTCGGAAAGGATTGAAAAAATAATAGACGGGTCGGGCTTTGTAGGACGGTCGGGAATCTGGCCTTGAATCGACACGAAATCAATATCGGGGAAAAAGTGCGTTACTATCTCTGTGGCCGCCGACTGATATTTGTTAGACGCCACCGCTATCGCGACACCGCGTGCCGACAATTCATGCAACAGTTCCGGAATGCCGTTATACGGTTTTGTATCGACCATACAATTCTTGTCATAATACTCGGTGAAAATGGCAAGAAGCTCGTCGATGGTCTCCTTGTCGGCATCCGGCTGTGCCCTTTCCACGAGTTTACGCACCCCATTGCCAACCATGTAATTATAAGCGGGTATAGGATGCTGGGTAAAGCCTTTTTTACGCAAAGCATAATTCACTGCCTCCCCGAGGTCGTAGATAGTATTAAGAAGTGTGCCGTCAAGGTCGAATATCGCCAACTTTTTCATAATTCAATATTTACAAATATTTAGAAAGGATAGCCTATAGAGAAATGGAAAGAAGAATCGCGCCTCCAGTTCGGATGGATTATAGGCCATTCTTCTTGTCCCATGGCTGGGTTATGGGCTTTCATACCGAGGTCGAACCTGATAAGGAAATACGTGAAATCCATTCGCAATCCCAACCCGTATGCAGCGGCTATCTCTTTATAAAACGAATTAAAATGGAACATTCCTCCCGGCTGGTTGGAATAATTATGTATTGTCCAGATATTGCCTGCATCGATAAAAGCCCCCAATTCAAGAACCCAAAACAGCTTGGCACGGTATTCCGCACTCAAGTCAAGACGGATGTCTCCACATTGATTGATGAAATCGCTCACCGAATTGGTGCCGGGATAACGTCCCGGGCCAAGAGTGCGCACATCCCATCCCCTCACGCCGTTGGCACCGCCGCCATAGAATCTTTTTTCAAACGGGAGAATCTCCGAGTTGCCATAAGGATAGCCTATGCCGAAGCCGGCGTGAAAAGCAAGCGAATTTCTGAAGTCTATGGTATGGAGGAAAGAGAAATCGGCATTGATTTTAAAATATTGCGAATAGTGTATTCCAAAAATCTTATAAGGATTTGTCCGGAAATCGGAACGGTGATGTATCACATTGTTCATCAGGAACAACAGATTGCCCGCTATTTCGGCATTTGCCCTTACGGTATAGACGTTGCGCTGCGTGCGGGGATTCCAGGAAGTAGCCTCCCGCTTGTTTGAATGATAGAAACTGAATCCCATCCTCATGATGAAGTGGTCTTCGTAGCTATATCTTAACAAGGGATTGTCGGGAGCTATCTGGTCGATGAAATTGTATGTGCTTTGTGGAAGATAGACGTAATTAATATCTATCGGGGTGAAAATATATCGGTTCTTGTTTTTATTATATACCCATTTGTAAGACCATCCGGCGTTTGAGATTATCCTCGTATATTCCGGGCGTTCCTGATATGTCATGGCCATATTGAACTCGGTCGTGGCATTTATCCTGCTTTTAAAACGTTCCGAAAGGAACGGGGCCTTGAACTTCGGGAAGTTTATACCCATATCGAGCGAATACTCCATGTAACGGTTATGGAGAAGCCCGTCGAGATTTCCGCTCAACGATTCGTAAGCGCCCCGGAGTTTGGCGGTAAGCGTTTCAGAACCCTTTGCAATGTTCCTATGGGTATAGGTGGCGGCGGCCGCGACGCCGAAGTCCCCCTCTGAATTAGTTCCCTCCAGCTCCAAAGATATACTTTGGCTCCTACCCGGCGTGAGCAATATGTATGCATCGAGCATACGGCCATTGCCTGCGGCACCTGAATCGAGAAAACGTATATTGATAAATTTCAGAATATTAAACCGCGACAAGGCCTGATACGTACGGTCAACATCATTCTGACGGTATTGTTGGCCGGTGTGCAGAAAACAGTTTTCATAAAGAGCCCTCGGACGCAGGTATTTCTTATCGCCGTAAAGTATTATTATATCCCGATACCCCACAGTGTCGGCAGCCGATATGGTGCGCAGCGATTCATCTGAAGAGGGGTCGTAATTCGTGACGAAATAAATGTTGCGTATCGTGTAAATCTCATGCTTCTCCGGTTCCCTCTGTTGCGAATACATAGGGTTCATTGTCATCGTGAGGTCAACGAGACGGCTCCCTTCGGTTGTGTCGGCATTGAAAGTGATATACTCCTTTGCAAAACCATAATAACCTCTGTTGCGCATAATCTGGGTTATAATCTCCCTTTGGGTTTCAAGAAGGGTTCTGTCGAGTTTTTCACCGGGTTTTACAATGAACCGCGAGGAGTCTCTCATCACGAGCGTACGCAATGCCGAATCAGGGAAAGAGTAGTCGATGGTCCTTATTATATGTGGATTTCCCGGATTAAGGGTGTATTCCACTTTCATTTTCCGCTTCTTTTCATTGATAAAAGTGTCGGCGGTGACTTCAGCACCGAGAAAACCTTTGTTGACCATAGCTTTCAAAAGTTGGTCTTCCCCCGCCTGCGTCAATGCCGAGTCATATATCACAGGCGGCTCGCCGAGTTTACGGATCCACCGGTTCCACCATTTGGTGGTGTCATTACCGCTCATGTTGTATATTCCCAAACGGAATTTCATACTCCACAACATCTTGTGGTTGGGGAGTTGCCGCAGATAAGTCATCATCTCCTGCGTATTGAAAGACTTTGTGGAATCGTTTATCCGTATATCCACATTGTCAAGCAGATAACTTCCTTTTGGCACATGACGGCTGCTTCCGCACCCCGTGACCATAAAAAAAGGGAGCAGAACAGCAATTATGATGGAGAAGGTCTTTATCTTTCTTGAATTCAAGAGAACCTGGTTATTCTTTATGTTTTGCAAAGTTAATAAAAAAATTATTAATTTTGCGCGTAGATAGGCATCTGAAAGCAATGACGGGCACATGTAGGTGCAGTTGTTTTGCTATGTGCCGTCCCTTTTTTTGCTTATAAATACATTTTGAAAATGACCCCCGTATTCAAGGAGACATATTTCCTTTCAGCGAGCGAAGCCAACGCCGAACAGGAACTGTCGTTACCGATTCTGACTTCAAAACTTATAGACATAGCCACGGCACATGCCAACTCTCTCGGCATTGGCAATCCTGCCATGGAGAAAATGAACGCCGGATGGATTTTATCGCGCCTTACAATCGAAATGGACAGTTATCCGAAGGTAAACGATACATATATAATCTCGACATGGATAGAATCGACAAACCGCCATTTCTCCGAAAGAGCATTTAAAATTTCAGCAGAGAACGGGGATGTGTTTGGCTACGCACGGTCTATCTGGATGGTAATGGACACTGTCAACCACACCAATGTGGGGCTCTCACATCTTACGTTCGAAAAAGAATGGATTGACGGGACGGTGCCACCTATCGAGCGACAGGCACGACACAGTACGATTGTTGAAAACCCCGGTGAAGAGGAACTGCCACGAGGAATGGTAGCCGCTACGGCACCCGTTTTCGACTACCGGTTCAAATACTGCGACCTTGATTTCTATCGTCATGTCAATACCATCAGATATGTGACACTTCTTCTCAACAGGTTTACCCTGGAAGAGCATGACGAATCATTTGTGAGGCGACTGGAATTGTCGTTTCTTCACGAAGCCAAATATGGAATGGAAACACAACTTCTCAGATGCGATTCTCCGGACGGAAACATGTCTTCTTTCTTACTGAGAAAACAGTCTGATAAATCCCCATTATTTTTCGCTCGCCTTTTCAGGGAGAGTAGGTGAAACGAAACAACTGTAAGGAGATTGCAGACAAATATACTCCCCTCTTTCAGGATTGGCATAACGGCTTACCTTTGCTGCGTCAAGCTGAAACCTCAGTTGTTCTTCCGAAGTTTCCCCCAGCCCGAAATGCATGGGGAAGAAATGTCTCACATCGATTTCCCTTACGAAAATACGTGCGCCTTCAAAATAATCGCTCCCTATCCTTGAATCGACAGGGAACATCGCAAAATCAATTACAGGATATTTCAAGGCTATCTTTCCCAAGATGGCTTTGAAATCATCGATGGCTTTTTCCACCTCCTCCGGAGTTGATTCGTCTTTCCAAATCCAGGCGTTCAAGTCGCCGGCATGAAACACGGTTTGTCCTTCGATCGTCACCATATAAGAGTTGCCGATGTCTGTGGAACCAAAAGCTTCCACAGATATGAGACTGTCTTCAAACCTGTCGCCCGGTTGCAGTATTGTCACTTGTCCGGGATTCGGTTTCGGTTTTCCGTAAACTGAATCTTGTCTGAAGATATGACGCGAAAATTTTTCAATATCCCTGCTCAATATATAATGGATGCCGGGATTATACTTTATCCAATCGAAAATCCTCGTAGTGTAATGGTCTTTATGGTGATGGCTGACTATGACGTATAAAGCTTTTCCGGAATCCATGTTTTTGATAAATTCCGGTATTTGGTCTTTCCCCGCAAGAGGGTCTTTCCAATAATCGAAAACCAAAATTACCTTTTCTGTTGTCAGCACGAAGCAATCGTGCCATATATAAGTGAGTATCATATCGCTTTAGAATGTGTATTTGTTTTTCAACCCATATTGCAAGAGAATTGTTTACATTATAAGCCACAATATAAACCGACGCACAAGCGTGTGCTCCCTACACACCTCCCAGGCGGTTGACATTCGTGTTTAACTAAACAAACGAAAAAATGAAAAAACCAGTATTCGCTCACTGCAACACATTGTTTACGATATCGTGGATTCTAACTTTGCCCATCCTTATCGATATTTGCACCGGATGCACACTGTTTTCCTTTTGGGTGGTGTGGGTGTTTTTTATTGCCGTGCTCATTATTTCAATTATAAGGATAATCCATGGTTTCCGACAAGGATGCAACAAATTCAGTTGGGGACTGATGGCACAATTAGTGCTCGGCGCAGCCGTGCTTCTGTTTTTTCAACTTTCCTTCAACCGCGTTATCCAAACTCCGGTCAGCAATCCGATTGCCCCCGACGTGGTCAACATTGTCAATCCTATACGTCAGGATTCCGCCGCAGAGGTAGGAGCCGCATGCCCGATCGACGCCGAAGAGGAATATAAAAATATGGAAAGCAATAAAACAAATTCACATACAGACAGCCCCGCAAAACCTTATAAAGCAAAATAGAAACAGGGTCTTAAAGATGAATTGTAAGTGACACGCTTGCTTACTCGCTAATTTATAATTAATTTTGCATCCGGAAAAGAATAATTTATGATTACCGCTTCGTTAAAAAAGAAAGAGAATATTGCTGAATATCTGCTATATATGTGGCAGATAGAAGACCTTATCCGCGCCAACGGCCTGGATATCGACAAAATACAGACAAATATCATCGACCAATATAAGGACCTTTCCGAACAACAGAAAAAAGAGATGAGGGAATGGTATGAATCCCTTATCGACATGATGCGCAGGGAAGGTGCGGCCGACAAGGGACACATCCAATTAAACAAGAATGTGATTATAGCCCTCGACGACCTCCACAGACGTCTGCTTTCCGACCAGAAATTTGCAGCATATTCCGCACAATTTTATCATACATTGCCAATAATCGTAGAACTCAGGGCTAAGGCGGGAGAGTCAAAGGCCGGAGAGATTGAAACCTGCTTCAATGCGCTCTACGGAATCCTGATGCTCCGGCTTCAAGGAAAAGAAATCTCCGAAGAAACCTTGCAGGCGGCATCTCAGATTTCAAAATTCCTCGCTCTGCTCTCGCATTACTACAAACTGGATTATAACAACGAACTTTTTAAAGACTGACCTCTCCCACTCCGTTTACTTTAGAACATCATAACGACAATGAGCGAAGAACTAAATAAAGAGATAGCGAAACGAAGAACGTTTGCGATTATTTCACACCCGGATGCCGGCAAGACCACACTTACCGAAAAACTGTTGTTGTTCGGAGGTGCAATCCACGTAGCCGGTGCCGTGAAGAGCAACAAGATAAAAAAGACCGCCACTTCCGACTGGATGGAGATTGAGAAACAACGCGGCATTTCAGTAGCCACCTCGGTAATGGGGTTCAACTACGGCGATTATAAAATAAATATCCTCGATACTCCCGGCCACCAGGATTTCGCGGAAGATACTTTCCGGACGCTTACGGCGGTGGATTCCGTCATCATTGTCGTCGATGTAGCCAAAGGTGTGGAGACCCAGACAAGAAGGCTCATGGAAGTTTGCCGCATGCGCAACACTCCGGTAATTATTTTTGTAAACAAACTCGACCGCGAGGGACGCGACCCCTTCGACATTCTCGACGAGCTTGAACAGGAATTGAAGATAAGCGTGCGTCCGCTCTCGTGGCCTATCAATATCGGGGCAAAATTCAAAGGAGTCTATAATATTTATGAACACGGGCTCGACCTTTTCACCCCTTCCAAACAGACGATAAGCGAGAGGGTGGAAATCGACGATGTCAACTCCCCCCTCGTGGATGAACTCGTGGGCGATGCCGACGCCGCGAAGTTGAGGGAAGACCTTGAACTTATCGACGGAGTATATCCGGAATTCAATCCTGAAGATTATCTTAAAGGGGAAGTAGCACCGGTCTTCTTCGGCTCTGCGCTTAATACATTCGGCGTGAAGGAACTTCTTGACTGTTTCGTAAAAATAGCACCCTCTCCCCAGCCTATCGAAGCCGTAGAGAGAACCGTCAAACCGTCGGAAGAGGGTTTCACCGGGTTTGTTTTCAAGATTCATGCCAACATGGACCCAAACCACCGTTCATGCATAGCGTTCGTGAAAATATGTTCGGGTATATTTGAGAGGAATGTCAATTACCGCCATGTTAGAAACGACAAGATGATGCGTTTCGCAGCACCTACCGCATTTATGGCACAAAAGAAAAACATTGTTGACGAAGCCTATCCGGGCGACATCATCGGCATTCCCGACACCGGCAACTTCAAAATAGGCGACACACTCACCTCCGGCGAACTACTGCATTTCAAAGGCCTCCCGTCGTTCTCACCCGAAATGTTCAAATATATTGAAAACGCCGACCCGATGAAAGCAAAACAACTCGACAAGGGCATCAGGCAACTCATGGACGAAGGCGTGGCGCAGATGTTTACCAACAACTTCAACGGACGCAAGATTATCGGCACCGTAGGGCAACTCCAGTTCGAGGTTATACAATACAGGCTTCTTCATGAATACGGCGCACAATGCCGTTGGGAACCGATCAGCCTTTATAAGGCATGCTGGATTGAGAGCGACGACGAAGAAGCTCTTGCCGCATTCAAGAAAAGGAAACATCAGTTTATGGCCACCGACAAAGAGGGGCGCGACGTTTTCCTTGCCGACTCAAACTACGTCTTGCAGATGGCACGTGCGGATTTTCCCAAGATTCGGTTCCATTTCTCAAGCGAATTTTAAGGCAGTCAATAATTTACAAAACAAAGGATGGCTTTTTTTCGGAGCCATCCTTTATTATTTATTGGTTTACGAACGTCGGTGCCGACAACGGTTTGTGGTCGATTATTACCTTCTTATAATATGCAAGCATCAGAGTGGTGAGCGGCAACGCTATTATCATGCCGATTATTCCCAGAAGGGTCCCCCAGATGGAAAGAGAAAGCAAAATGATTGCAGGATTAAGGCCAAGCGATTTACCCATAATTTTGGGAGTGAGAATATAATCGCATATACATTGGCTTACCACATAAACCAGACCGCACGCTCCCAGTTCCGCCCAGAATTCCACATGTCCGTCAAGCGAATCGATGAAACAGATAATGACAATCGGGATTAGAGTTATATACTGGAAATATGGTATCATGTAGAGGATGCCTACTAAAATTCCCATAACTATGGCAAGCGGTATGCCGACTATAGAAAAACCTATGCAATAGAAAACTGCGGCACAGGATGCAATCAGCAACTGGCTTCTGAAATACTTGTTCATGCTTACCTTTACATCGTCGGCAATCTGAAAGACGGTAGCTTTATATTTCTGAGGCACAAGCAGCCGGAATCCCTCTCCCATCTTGTCATAGTCAAGAAGGATAAAGATGATATATATAAATGTCAGAAGCCATTCGAGGGAATGCAAAAGAAATTCAAAGGATACACTGATGATGCTTTCACCTTTGTTGATGAAACTGTTGCTATGGCTAAGTTGATTCAGCAACTGGGTGAAGTCAAATTTCTTTCTAAGATATTCGGTCCACTCTTCGGGGATAAACGGTATACTCGTATTGTGTGATGAAAAATCCGAAATCATCTTTTCCATACCATGTATTTCGTTTGAAATCGGAGGCACCATAAAATAAATGAACGCCCCTATCAGAATTGTGCAGTCGAGCAACGTGACGAACACGGCAGGTCCACGTTTCTTTATTCTTAGAAGACGCTGGTTGAATTCTACGAAAGGCTCAAGTATATATGACAACAGACATGCCAGACAGAACGGCAACAAGACATTGTAAAGCACGCCGGTGAGCCAGACGGCGACGGCTGCTATTGCAAGTGCGATTACCATTCGCACTACCCTGTCGAATGTAAACGGTTTTGACATAGTGTGGAATTTTATAATATAACGAATGCGGCCAACTGAAAGTTGACCGCATCCACACCGTATTGAACTGTTTGAAAAGCCGACGAACCCTCGTCAGTCATTTTCAAGATATTCCCTGACGTCGTGGACGATATCCACCACCGGAGTCTGTGCAGCTACTATCCCGACTCCCGGATTGACGTTGGAATATATGAACTTGGGTTCCGCAAGTCCGAGATTCTCAAGTTCTCCGTTAAGTCCCTCATATTTCTTATAGAGGGAAAGCAGATAAAGATAATAGTCTTTAGATATTGAGTATAGGCAAACTTGGTTAATTCCATACGCAGGATCCCAATAAAAATTAGTAATTTTAAAACTACAGTTGAGCGTGTATTCCTTTCCCGAAATGGATTTGTCGGAGAATATCAGATAACGCGCATCCTGGGAATAGACGGCATCGAGGGGTGAATCGTTCTCCCCCATTATCGGGTCGTTGCATTCAAAGTCCGAGGATTCCGACATCAGGAAATAATAGTTTTCTTCGTCAGCAGGATCTTTAAACGTTATGGCATAATTGAAAACATGTGCTTTGGGATGCAAGGCCTCCCCGCTTCCGACTATAATGGTGTCATAATCGGTTTCGGTGGTGACCGTATAAGTCCACGATGCCCCCGGTATTGAATCAGGCACAACCGTCTCTCCTTCGGCATCGCCATATTTGTCGGTGTGGGCATAAATGGCGATTTTATCCTCCGGGTTCGCTTCGACATAGGAGACATATTTATTGTAAAGCGTATCAAATCTCATTTCATCTTGATATGTGCCGTTAACGTATAGCTCTATTTTGGCATCCATTACAAGGCGTCGGTCAGCATCCTGCGGCAAATATGCCATGGTTCCGATAAAACTATGGGAAACGGAGGCTGTCACCACTTTTCCAGGCATTATCATTGAATTGAGCACTGCAATCGGTTCGGTGTCGAAATCGGGTGTAAAAGATTCGCCGCAAGAAACAGCCAACACCGGCAATGATATAATGAAGGATAAATATTTTTTCATTTTTATAAACCTTATAAAAACCATGTGTAGGATACCGACGGGATAACGGGAATCAGACGGAATTTCTGGAATGGCTTGCCGTCTTTCCATTCATTGTCGTTCGGTTTGATTGAAATCACGTTCATGTTGCAATAGGCATTGTAGAGGGAGAATGTCCACATTCCATGTTTTGTTTTACGACTGGCACTCAGGTCAAGCCTATGATAAAAGGGAAGACGGTAATTGTTTATCTCGTTACCAAGAGCAATAAAGCCGTAATAATGGGAATTTCCACCATAACTTGTACTGCCTGCATGATAGTATGGTATTCCGGGGGTGTCGAGAATATCATAGTTCTGCACCTGAAGCGTGGTCATATTGCCGCTCATTCCTGTCCACGCGGCATTGACCGACCATTTCCCATTGATTTCCCAGTTGGCGGCAACGTTGATTTTATGACGGTTGTCGAATCTCGCCGGGAACCGTCGGCCGCCGTTTTTCTCGTCAAACTGCCTGTCGGCCCATAAAAGTGAATAGCTGACATGTCCGGAAATTTTGCCGAACGATTTCGAAACCTTGAAATCGATACCCTTCGCGGTTCCCGAACCGGAACACAAAAGCTTTGTCCATAGTGTTCCCGTAGGGTAAAGATAGTAATCGTCGCGATAGTCGATTACATTTTTCATCCATTTCCAATACCCCTCGACGGAGAATGTGTAGCCGTTTTCAGTGATATAATTGGAAGAAATCGAAACCTTGTCGCTCCGCTGAGGCTTGAAATCTTCCGAAATCGGCACCCATTGGTCGGTTGGCAAAGAAATTGAGCTTTCCGTGAGCTGATGCACATATTGCGACATCCGGCTCCAACCGGCCTTTACATTGACCGATTCTGATATGCGCCACAATAATGCCACACGTGGGTCAAGAGAGAGATGGGTGTTGGATGAAATATGAAACAACCCCATGTTCATTCCCGCATTCAAACGCAAAGACGGACCGATATGGAAGTCGGCATTAATATACGAGGCCGAAGAGAACGCATTGATTGAGCTTTTGGTGGAGGCAGCATTGATTGTTTCGCCTTTCTTCACAAGACTCGCACGTGTGTTCTGAGGCAAAAAAGAATGGCGAGTGGCATTGAAACCGAAATCCAGATTGCAAAAGTCAGACGGATTCCAACCCAGGTCAGCCCTGAAAGAGAGGTCGGTTATGCCGTTTGTGGAACGATAGTCGCGATAATCGTCTTTTATGATTTCTTCAGGTTTATTGATTTTAGATTCGTCCTCCCGCCTTAACGATGAACGGTAATTGGTGTAAGCCAGTGTGAACTCTCCGAACAAACGGTTGGAAAATTCATAGTTCCATCCCAACGCGCCTACGATGTTTCCCCATCTCAAAGTGGAGACGTCTTTATCGAACGTCGTCAAATCGTCGTCTTCATTATGGGTTTCTTCCGAACCACCTTTGAGATAGTCTTCCCCGAAATAAAACATGGCATGCAGCGAACTGCGCTCGCTAAACCGATGTGTAATCTTTGCATTGACATCCGTGAAAGCATAGCGGGCAATCAGCTTGTTTTCCTTGTCTTGCCTTACAGCATTGAATATTGCCAAGGCAGGCACAGTCAGAACATCATACCACGACCTCCGCACGGCAAACGAATATGTGGTTTTATTCTTGAATATAGGCCCGTCAATCTGAAATGCGCCGGATGTCAGCCCGAGTTTGAAAGAGCCGTGATGGTTATAGAGGTCGCCGTCTTTCGTATGCACTTCCATTATACTCGACAGTCTGCCGGCATACTTTGCCGGAAACGTGGATTTATAGAAATCTACATTTTTTATGGCTTCCGTATTGAAAGCGGAGAAAAGGCCTCCGAAATGGTTAATCTGATATAAAGGCACATTGTCGAGCATATACAGGTTTTCATCGTTGGCACCGCCATGGACATACATACCCGCCAATCCTTCTATACCTGCCGACACACCCGGCTGCAGCTGGAGGGTTTTCACCACGTCCGATTCTCCGAATAGCGTCGGGGTGGTCAGTATGTCGCTTTGGTTTAGATTAAGGCGACCGATATCTGTTGACTCCATGGCAAGGCTCTTGTTCTTGTCGGCGATAACGGTGATTTCGGATAACGTCTTGCCGTCTTCATCAGTAGCTTCCCTCATTCCGACATCTATTTTAGTTGATTTCAGGATCTCCCTTTTTATTGTGACGGTTTCGAATGTCGGGAAAGAGAACGTCAGGGCCGCATCCCCCGGATTCACCTCTATGGAATAAAAGCCGGCGGCATTGGTCATGACAGCACGTCCGGACACGTTGTCTCTGACAATCGCCCCTATCAAGGCCTCGCCGTTGCCATCTTCCCTGACATAACCGCTTACGATAATATTCTTTTTTACCGCCCTCTTCGAGAGAATCACATTATTCCCTTTTATCTTAAAAGTAATATCGGTGTCGGCAAACATTCTTCCCAATACCTTCGGGAGGGGTTCGTCCTTAGCATCCAACGACACTTTCACACCTTTCAGAATATCTGAAGAATATACAAAATTCTTACCCGTCTGACGCATGATTGCCGTGAAAACTTTTTCGGCATCCGTGTTGACGGCATTTACGTTTACGTTCTGCCCCAGGGCTGAAAAAGCCATCCCTGTGGTAAATAATACAGTCAATAATTTTCTCATCGTTCCACCTTCAAGTCGGTTCCTGCAATTTCGTTGATAACATCAATAAGTTCTTCAGCGGTGCCTTCATAGCTGAGCGTCAGGCGCACGTCTGATTCAGGAATATTCTTTATTTTAATCTGATAAACTTCTTCAATCTTATTTACGACATCTTTTAATGCGGCATCCTTGAATTCAATCCTCGTAGCGAACTCCTTTCCTCGGACGGGAGCAACCGGAGTTTCCTGCTTTTCCGGCACGGTGTCGGGGGTGTCGCCATATTTCGCCGCATGATAAATGAATGCCGACGCCGTGACAACCACCGCTATTATTGAAGCGGCTGCAATGCGTCTTACATTCCAGAAAGCCACAGGTGGCATGAGTTTTTTCCATGCACGTGACTTGGAAAAAGATTCGTCGTCATAATTGATGACGACAAACTTGAGGCTTTCGTTTAGTTTTTTGTCTTCTTTCATTTGTGAATGATTAGAATGAAATCACTCTTAAGTAGCAACCGAACCGAAAAACCCCTATTCCCGGTTGAAAAATTTTAAAGAAATGGAAGAAAAAATACTTTTCGGCCCTTTGGAGCCAATGCTTCGCGGAGTCGTGAAAACGCCTTTGTCATTTGGTTTTCAACAGTTTTCACAGAGATATCCAATTCTTCGGCAATTTCACTGTTGGAAAAACCATCCCTTTTACTCATTAAAAAAATAAGCCTGCATTTTTCAGGGAGTTCCCCTATCGCTTTCCATAGCCTTGCATCGCGTTCCGATGTGTCGATGTCTTCTTCCGCCACATCTTCCGATTCTACTTCTGAAAGAGGTTCGTCAGTAAGTTTTTTTGAAGAACGCAACTTCGAGTAAGCTAAATTTCGTGCAGTGCCATATAGGTAAGATTTAATTTCAGATATTTCAACTCCGTTTTGCAGTCGTTCCCAAGCTGACGCAAAACTTGATTGCACCACATCCTCGGCTTCCTCCTTGTTGCCGAGCAAGCGAAGTGCATACATGCAAAGAGGAAGATAATAACTGTCGAAATAATTTTTAAAAGAAGACCTTTCCATTTGAGTGCAAAATTAGCCATTTTATTTGAGATTACGAATCTATTGAGTAATTTTGCGGTCGATAATGATATGAAGGATTCGTAACGTTTTTTCCACGATTCATTATCGAAGCCTAATGAAAATATCATAAACGTTATGCAGGATTATATAGCACTAAGAATCGACGCGACCCCTTGTGACGAAACCATCACCGACCTTCTCGCAGCTTTCCTTTGCGACGAAGGTTATGAATCGTTTTCACCGGATGAAAACGGGATGACCGCTTACATACAGTCTGCCGGATATGACGAAAACATTGTTGCCGAAATCGTTAAAAATTTCCCGATAGACACCGTATTGAAATTTTCAACCGAATTCGTAGAAGGTGAAGACTGGAACGAAGAGTGGGAAAAGAATTATTTCCAGCCAATAGTGATCGACAACGAATGTGTGGTGCATTCATCGTTTCATAAAAACATACCCGAGGCGCGTTTCGACATCGTTATCGACCCGAAGATGGCTTTCGGCACCGGCCACCATTCCACCACGAGCCAAATGATGCGGCATATCCTCGACTATGACATGGAAGGGAAAACAGTAATAGACATGGGTACAGGTACGGGGATTCTTGCGATATTGTGCAAAATGAAAGGGGCCGGGAATACTTTCGGAATCGAAATTGACCCGTTTGCCCATGAAAACGCCGTGGAAAACGCCTCGCTAAATAATGTGGATGTAGATTTTATATGCGGCGACGCTTCTTCACTTGCCACCCTTCCTCAATGCGATGTATTTCTTGCCAATATCAATCGCAATGTCATCACCTCCGATATCGCCCGATATTCTTCGCGATTGAAAAAAGGAGGGGCGATGTTCCTCAGCGGCTTTTATGAAGCCGATATCCCGATTGTGGAAAAAGCTGCGTCGGAATGCGGAATCCGTTATGAAGATTGTCTCGTTGACAACGATTGGGCAGCCATACGGCTTGTTAAAATCGATTAACATATAACTCAATTTTATCTGTGTTATTGTTGCATTAATTTTTTTTAACAAATAAATTTTGCCAATTATTTGGACACGGTACGGAATTTGACTACTTTTGTGATACAAAAACCAAGCAATACTAACCGTAACCAAAAAAATAACTGCCTATCGACGGACTCTACTTAACAAAAAAGACAAGACAGAATGGCAAAATTTTCAAGCATGACCGATGAGCAGCTGGTCAAGGCTTACGCGCAAGGGTGCAACGACGCTTTCGACACGCTTCTGAAAAGACATCAGGAACGCATATACAACTACATTCTCCGAATAATCAAGAATGAAGACATTGCGAACGATATTTTTCAGGAAACGTTTGTGAAGGCCATCCTCACCATCAAACAAGGCCGCTACACCGAAAACGGCAAGTTCCCTGCATGGATTTCGCGTATTGCCCATAACCTTATCATTGACTATTATCGGCAGGAAAAATCTGAAAATGTTCAGAGCGCCGACATCGATGATGTGGATGTGTTGAATCGGAAGGAACTTTGCGAGGAGACTATCGAAGACGTAATAATCTCCGACCAAATTCGTGAAGACGTAAAATACCTCATAAAAGAACTCCCCCATTTACAGCGGGAAGTGCTCAACATGAGATATTATCAGAACCTTTCCTTTAAGGAAATCGCAGAAATTACGGGAGTTAGCATAAACACCGCCCTCGGGCGCATGAGATATGCTATCCTTAATCTTCGTAGAATCGCCACGGAAAAAGACATCGTCCTCACTCTCTGATTCCGATGTGATTGCTCCTTGCGATTTCCTGTATAGGTATTCACACATTCCGTCGTTAATTATATTCTCCGCCACTTACCTTTTGGCAAGGCAAGTGGCGGAATTTTTTTCATATCGGCATTAAAAACATTATATCCCCTGATAATATTTTTTCCAATATTATCGTTATTGATATGTAGTGCGGTAAGAATGCTGCCCTGCTTGGTTTTTATGTCGCCTGTTGCGGCATAGTTTGATTACTTATAACTTCTGTTGCCTATGACAAACGATTCTACCACTTCCTCCGCTAAGGCTGACGTTAAAAGTAATATTTTGAAATCCCCTCGCCAGTCTTCAGTGATGTATATCCGACAGTTTGCGAGAGTTTATATGAATTTCGGGAATTCAGATTATTCTGTGTTTATCATAAATTGAAAAACGCCAAGTTGTGTTACGGGGAAAACCGAGGGAATGCCTCAGATTGATAAACTACACCCAGTGTGTGCCGAATATGCAAAACTTTTATTAATTTTGCACTTTATTAACATGCCACAGGTTTGGCACATTTCATAGATTTGTTATGACCGAAATCATCGAAGAAGGCATTGTCAACGAAGGCGGCCTGAATTTTGTGGAGCAGGAGATCAAAGACGACCTCGCTGCAGGTAAAAACGGCGGAAGGTTGAGCACCCGTTTCCCGCCCGAACCCAACGGATATCTTCACATCGGGCATGCCAAAGCCTTTATCATGGACTTTGGAGCCGCCGAGAAGTTTGGAGGCACGTGCAACCTCCGCTTTGACGACACCAACCCCCAGAAAGAAGACATGGAATATGTGAACGCCATCATGCGCGACATCCATTGGCTCGGATATGACTGGGGCGACCGTTTATATTATGCAAGCGATTACTTTCCCCAGCTTTTCGACCTCGCCGTCAGAATGATAAAAGAAGGGAAAGCATACGTCGATGAGCAGACAAGCGAACAGATCGCCGCTCAAAAAGGCACCCCTACCCTGCCCGGAACCAATTCCCCTTTCCGCGACCGTCCCATAGAAGAGAATCTCGACTTATTCATGCGTATGAACAAAGGCGAATTCGATGAAGGCTCTATGGTGTTGCGTGCAAAAATCGACATGGCGAACAGCAACATGCATTTCCGCGATCCGATAATGTATCGCATCATCAAGACTCCGCATTGGCGCACAGGCACCACATGGAAGGTTTATCCCATGTATGACTTCGCACACGGCCAGAGCGATTATTTCGAAGGCGTAACCCATTCGATATGTACCCTCGAATTTGTGCCCCACCGTCCTTTGTATGAATATTTCGTGAAGGAACTTGCAGACGAATCCTATTGCCCGCGACAGATTGAATTCAACCGCCTCAATCTTACATACACGGTTATGAGCAAGCGCAAACTTTTGCAGCTTGTTAAGGAGAATCTTGTCAACGGTTGGGACGATCCCCGCATGCCTACCCTTTGCGGACTACGCCGTCGCGGCTACACCCCTTCGGCCATTAAGGATTTCGTCAACAGAATCGGATATACCAAATATGAGGCATTAAACCACATCGAGCTTCTCGAACATGCCGTGAGGGAAGACCTCAACAAGACGGCTATGCGCATCAGCGCTGTGGTCAACCCTGTGAAACTTGTCATCACCAACTATCCGGAGGGGCAGGAAGAAACCATTTATATGGACAACAATCCCGAGAATCTGGAAGAAGGGAAACATCCGATGCCTTTCACGAGAAAGCTATGGATCGAACGTGACGACTTCATGGAGAATCCTCCGAAAAAATTCTTCCGTCTGTCCCCAGACAAAGAAGTCCGACTCAAAGGTGCATATATCATAAAATGCACCGGGGTTAAAAAAGATGACAACGGAGAAATCGTGGAAATATATGCCGAATATGATCCCGACACAAGAAGCGGACTCCCCGGAAGCGACCGTAAGGTGAAGGGTACCCTACACTGGGTTTCCGTGCCTCATGCCAAAACAGCGGAAGTTCGCGACTACGACCGTCTTTTTGCCGTAGAGAATCCTTCAGCTGAAGAAGGCGATTTCCGCGACCTCCTCAACCCCGACTCATTGAAGGTAAGGCCGAACGTCATGCTCGAACCTTGGGCTGCCGAGAACGCCAAACCGGAAGACCACTTCCAGTTCACCCGTCTGGGATATTATACGGTCGATCCCGATTCCACGTCTGAAAAGCTTGTTTTCAACAAGACCATCGGATTGAAAGATACCTGGGCAAAAGAACAGAAAAAAGCCAATATGTAGGGTCGGGCCTCCGGCACGTTTGATAACCGAACGTTTCCCAACAAAACAAACACAGAAAGGATTGTGTTAAATATATTTAAAAATGCGCGATTATTTTGATAATCGCGCATTTTTCTCTAACTTTGCAATCCTTTCAGAGGAAAGGCCGTTACTAACGGGGGTGACTGGATTTGACAGCACGTAGAAACGGTAAGTAAGCATGCAGAGCTTTGATGTGCAAGCTCTATAATAACAACGCATCGAACTATAATTGGCGAAAATAACAATTACGCTCTCGCTGCCTAAACTGAAGCATAGTAAGTTGGCTTTATTTGCATCAAAGTGATGCGAACGAGACATCATCCCATTGCCCTGTTCCGAGACGTTTGGACAAGATGGTGCAGAGAAATTCGGAAATAGATTGTCGGGAGCCTCGACCGACGATTGAAATTAAGAGGATAAGGACGTGATTGGTAGTCGTGAGCCTGTCACGCCACGAAAATCAAGTCAATGACTAAGCATGTAGAAAGCTTATTGGGTCCGTGATTGGACGAGGGTTCGATCCCCTCCACCTCCACCTCCACCTAAACTATTGATTACCAATTAGTTAAACCAATCAAAACACCTAATTTTGCATCAAAACTCTTTGCAGAATTAGGTGTTTTATCGACAGCTATCGGCTCATAGCCGGCCCGCGTGAGCAAGCCCGACATAAGCCGACGGTCGGATTCGGAGGAATCGACAATCATTACTTTGTTCATAAATATTAAGTTATTATTATGTAGAGAATATAGCGCATACAGACTCCGAAGTTAAGTATCACTTACCTTCGGAGCCAGTTGCGTCGTTATGATTATATAGAATATAGTGTCCGTTTAATTATCATAGGAGAATATTGAAAAGGTAGCCGGATATGACAGCCGTCAGGAATATTACAGCGACAATCATAGCGACGAGTTTCTTCTTGAAGATGCTTGCAAGCATTGACATTTCGGGTATTGCCATGCCCGCGCCACCGATAACGAGTGCTATCACAGCTCCTATACTCATGCCTTTGCCCATCAATGCCACGCCGATAGGGATTGCGGTTTCTGCTCTGATGTATAACGGCACACCGAGAATGGCGGCAACAGGAACCGCAAATGGATTCTGAGGGCCGGCAATCTTCAATACAAAGTCAGACGGCATATAACCATATATGACAGCTCCGAGGGCAACACCTATGAGCAAATACCAGATGATCGGGCGCAGACTGTTCCATGCCGAGCGAAAAGCAATGGAGAGTTTACGACCCCACGGTAATAGCTTTGGATTAACCATATCTACCTCACCGCAACCACATGACGATTTTTTCAATCGTACATTTTTCATCCACTTTTGAGCATCTATTTTTTGCAGGAACCATCCGAATATAACGGCACAGGCAAATGCCAGCGCAACATACATCAGCATTGCCTTTATCCCGACTAATGCGCCAAGCATGGCGATTATAATCGGATTGAGCAAGGGAGAGGCGATGAGAAATGACATTGTTGCGCCAAAAGGCACTCCGGCGTTAAGGAATCCCACAGTCATGGGAATTGTGGAGCAGGCACAGAATGGTGTGAGCGCACCAAATCCGGCAGCCAAGATGTTGCCAAAGACCCCGGCCTTTTCAAGACGTTTGCTTATTTTCTTCTGCGGAATATACATCAGGATAATTTCGACTATGGCACTGATTGCCAGAAACAGCACAATCAATTCGACCGTGATGTAGCAGAAATACCAAAGAGTATCAAATAATGTATTCATAATGTTATGTTATTAAAGTTGCTCTTTGTTTGTCAAATCACGAATGATGTTGACAAAAAAAATATGGTTGAAGGTACATGGCTGAACTGAATCAGCCATGTTGTGATGTTGTAGTGGCATCTCAGTCAAAAGTATAATAAGATTATCTGTTTTTGATGTTCCGAATATAAAAGTCAGAGAACTGAGTTTTTATTTCATCGCGCACTCGGCGAAATTCAGCCATAACAAACTCGTCTGAACCGATTGTATTGGAAGGATCGTCAAAACCGATATGGAGCCGTTTCCCCACGTTGCCGACAAACACAGGGCAGCTTTCTTTGGATCCTCCGCATACTGTTATCACATAATCCCACGGCTCGTTGATATATTCGGATACGTTGTGCGGAATATGGTCAGAGATGTCAATTCCAACCTCTTTCATGACTTCAACGGCCTTCGGATTTACATTTTCGGCGGGTTTATTCCCGGCTGAAAAAACATCAATATCAGAACTGAACGACTGAAGAAATCCGTGTGCCATCTGACTACGGCAACTGTTACCGGTGCATAATATCAGAACTTTCATATTTATCCTATTTTAGAAGAAATAGCCATAGACCCAGCCAGAGATTGTAGCCATGACGATTACCAAAGCAACATAAATCACTGTCTTTTTCGTACCCATCACACTGCGTATGACAAGCATATTCGGAAGCGACAGTGATGGTCCGGCAAGCAACAGAGCAAGAGCGGGGCCTTTACCCATGCCGGATGCGAGCAATCCCTGAATAATCGGCACTTCGGTAAGAGTGGCGAAATACATAAACGCTCCAGTGAAACTTGCGAAGAAGTTAGACAATAATGAATTGCCACCGACAGCCCATTCAACCCAACTATTGGGAATAATACCGGGCAGCTCTATACCGTCATGCGTTGAACCGAGCAGGAATCCCGCTGTCAATACTCCGACGGCAAGCAGCGGCAATATCAGTTTGGCGAATCCCCATGACGACAAGGCCCACTCCCTGTTTTCATCATCGTTTTTGTCGCATAGCAATATGATTGCAAGCACAGCGACAGAAACTATCATAGGCACAAGGGGAGCCAGTTTTGCATCGGGAATGAAAACATTTGCGATGAAAGCTGAAATCGCGACGGCTACAGCACCGATGATAATCCATCGGGCTTTCAGGTGGAGTATCTTCACAAGAATCACACACAGACCTATTGCAAGGGCTGATGTTATCCACCATTTAGCCCCATAGATAGCAGCCCAGATACCACGGTCGATTGCCTCCGGTGCGCCCCAGTTGGCGAACACAAGGATTGCCACGAGAGTAAAGAAGAACACAGCGGTCTGCCAAAGCGGGCGTTTCTCCGGCGGTGGGACGATATTCATCTGTGCAGCCTCTTTATCCCTTTCTTCCTTACGGAAGATAAACGACATAACAAGACCGATTACCACAGCGAAGGTAACGGCACCGATTACACGGGCAAGTCCCATTTCCAGTCCAAGGATACGGGCTGTGAGGATTATCGAGAGTATGCTGATGGCCGGACCGGAATATAGAAACGCAATTGCCGGGCCAAGACCCGCTCCACGTTTGTAAATGCTGGTAAACAACGGGAGAATAGTGCATGAACACACGGCAAGGATGCCTCCCGATACTGAAGCCACGGTATATGACACCCATTTCTTTGCATTTGCACCGAAATATTTTAACACCGCTCCTTGACTTACGAACACAGCAATCACACCGGCTATGAAAAACGCAGGAAGAAGACAGAGGACGATATGCTCACGGGCATACCATTTTGTGAGGTCAAGAGTTGAGTGTATGGCGGTCAACAGCGTTTCACTGTTGACGGGCATGAAGAACGCTGTCAGAAATATGACAACAGTCCATATCAGAAATTTAACATCCTTTCTTGTGTTCATAACAGTCCATGTTGTGTTCAGATTATATTCCGAGT
>CABRKI010000043.1 GCA_902471455.1 uncultured Porphyromonadaceae bacterium
AAGTTTGGGTATCCATCCCTGGCGCGCCACCTTCACTTCCTCACCAGAAGCAAGGAGGGCGGCCCGGGCGGCTTTTATCTCAGTGGCATTTTCTATGAAAGTGGATATGATGCTTTCGGAAGATTTCGATGTGATGGGGTAGGGGTAGTCTTCCGCCTTGACTTCGAAAGGACCGGACACGACCCCACAGAGAGATTTCAGTTTTTCGACTGCATTGCGGACATCGGTCTCATTTTGCAGAAGTTCCGATTTGAGGTCCATCTGCTCCATCTTAATCCTGTTGACATCAAGGGCCGTGGCATAGCCGTTGTCAAGCCGTTTTTCGAATAGTGAAAGGAGCGAGTCTGCTATCATGGCGCGTTCTTCGAGAATCTTGCGTGATTTTCGGAGGCCTACAAGGTTGATGTATGTCTGGCTTACCGACAGGAGCAGGTCGCGTCGCGTCGTGGCATAGTCTGATTCAAGCGCTTCGCGCTGCATCTTTCCCGCTTTTCCACGTGCCGCATAAAGGGTGGGAAAATCGAATTCCTGCGACACTACGAGTTCGGAACTTGCCACTCCCGAAGCCCCTTTTCTGAAGAACGGGCTGTATTCTACGGATGTCGCTTCAAGGGTGTTGGCGGCGCTGATTTCATATCCGGCTGCAGCGATGTCCTGGCGCGCCGCCTGCAGGGAAAGGTTGTTGTCGTTTGCTTTTTTCAGGAGTGCGGAGAGTTCATCATTCTGCGCGTAAAGGGGAGAAAAAGAGAGGGAAAGGAGGATGGAGAGGATTATCTTATTCATTTTCATCGGTTCGGGTTAAAGGTTTATGGGTGCGGTGCATCCACATATACATAATGGGGATGAGAAACGCATTGAGGAACGTTGAGGAGATGAGACCGCCAAGAATCACAGCCGCCATAGGGCTTTGGATTTCATTGCCGGGAAGGTCGCCACGGGCGGCCAGCGGCACGAGGGCGAGCGCCGAAGTCAAGGCCGTCATGAGAATGGGGTTGAGACGGTCGAGCGATCCTCTCACCACACTCTCGCGCACCGACAGATGCTCTTCCCGGCGCAGGATGTTGTAGCGGGTGATCAGCAGCATGCCGTTGCGGGTGGCTATGCCGAAGAGGGATATGAACCCGATTATGGCGGGGATGCTCACTTCTCCCGAGGTGAACCGGAGCACGAACACTCCGCCGATGAGCGCGAAGGGGAGGTTGAGGAGCACCACCCCGCTTTCAAGGGCATTGCGGAACTGCATGAAGAGCAGAAGGAAGATTACGAGGATGCTTCCGAGGGAAGTAAAGAGAAGGGTGCGGCTCGCGGCGCGTTCACTCTCGAACTGACCTCCATATTCTATATGATACCCTTGCGGCAACTCTATGCCGCGGTCTATCCTTTCGCGGATGTCATCTACGACGCTGCCGAGGTCGCGACCGCTTGTGTTTGCGGAAATCACGATTTTACGTTTCACGTTCTCGCGGTTTATGGCATTGGGGCCAGAGGTGGAAACCACGCCGGCCACATCTGCGAGGGGCACCTTACCGCCGTCGGCGGTGTCGATGAGGAGGCGTCGGATTTCTTCGATGGTGTGCCGTTTATTCTCGTCGGCCCTCACCACCAGCCCGAAACTGAAGTTGCCTTCATAAATCTGTCCCACGGTTTCGCCGGCGAGCATCACGGAAATAAACTCGTTGAATTCCGGGAGCGTGATTCCGAACCTGGCAAGCATATCCGGGCGCGGGGTAATCTTGATTTCGGGGCGTTCGATCTGCTGCTCCACGTTGAGGTCGGCTATCCCATCCACGTCTTTGATTTCCTCTTTGATACGGTTGCCGATGGCGAACATTTTGTTTAGGTCGTCGCCGAAAAGTTTGATGGCTATGTTGGCCTGGGTGCCGCTGAGCATGGCGTCGATGCGATGGCTTATGGGTTGGCCGATTTCGATGGAAGCCCCGGGGATTGCCGACAGTTTCTCGCGGATATCGTCAAGAAGCTCGTGCATGGAACGGTCGCCACGTTCGAATGGGGCCTCGATTTCTGAGACGTTGACGCCGAGGGCATGCTCGTCGAGTTCGGCACGTCCGGTTTTACGCGCCACGGTCTTGATTTCCGGAACGGAGAGAAGTATTTCCTCGGCGCGTTGCCCGATTTTGTCCGATTCTTCAAGCGACACGCCCGGAAGCGTGCTGACGTTTATCGTAAACGAGCCTTCGTTGAAGGAGGGGAGGAAACTTCTGCCAAGGGTGAAAAACATAGCCAGGGAGGCGATGAACAGCAGGCCGGTGAGGCTTGCCACAAGCGTTTTATGGCGTAGTGTCCAGTCAAGGCATTTCGCGTAGCCGCGTTTTATCCAGGTGGTGATGAACGCTTCTTTGGGAATCCTGTCATCCTGCCTTTTCCCGCCGAGCAGATAGCTGCACAACACCGGAGTAAGGGTAAGGGCCACTACGGTAGAGGCGAAAAGCGCAACGATAAACGCTATTCCCAGCGGCACGAGCATCCTTCCTTCCATTCCGCTGAGGAAGAAGAGCGGCACGAAGCTCACCACTATAATCAGCGTGGAATTGAGGATGGGCATACGCACTTCGCGAGATGCGTCGTAAACTACCTGGAGCGACGGCTTTCTGTCTGCTTTCTCTTTCAGACGGTTTTCGCGAAGCCTTTTCCACACGTTTTCCACATCGACGATGGCGTCGTCAACCAGCGACCCGATGGCGATTGCCAGACCTCCCAGGCTCATGGTGTTGATGGTCATGCCCATAAGATGGAGCACAAGGAGCGACACAAGGAGCGACAGAGGAATCGTTACGAGGGAAATTACCGTGGTGCGCACGTTGGCAAGGAAAAGGAAGAGGACTATGACAACGAAGATGGCACCTTCAAGAAGGGAGTTCTTTACGTTGTTGACAGAACTCTCGATGAAATCCGACTGGCGGAAAATATCGGTGGAGACGTTGATGCCTGCGGGGAGAGTTTTCCGGAGGTCGGCAAGGGTGTTTTCGAGTTGCGAGGTAAGTTCGATGGTGCCGGCACCGGGTTGTTTCGTCACGGTCAGGAGTACGGCGGGTTTACATTTTTCCGAGGCGGTACCTATTTTGGGTAATTGGGCGCCTACCTTGATTTCGGCGATGTCGGCAAGCACGACGGGGCTTCCGTCGATGCTTTTCACCACAGCCTTGGCTATCCCTTCTTCTATGTCGGAAGAGAAGGCACCGCGCACAATGTATTCGTTGCCATGCTGATATATCGCTCCTCCGTTGGCGTTGGCCCCTATTCCGCGAGATGCCGCGAGCACCTCCGAGAGCGTTACCCCGTAATGTTTCATCTTGTCGGGATTGACGAGAATCTGATACTCCTTAAGGTCTCCTCCGATGACTGATACTTGCGACACTCCTTCTACGGAAAGGAGGCGGGGACGAATGGTGCGCTCGGCGATGGTGCGCAGTTCGAGCATCGGGATGCTGTCGGAAGTCAGGCTCACGATAAGCAGTTCTCCGAGTATTGAAGATTGCGGACCAAGCGTGGGGTTGCCTACGTTGGCGGGTAGTTGGTCGCTGACTGTGGCAAGTTTCTCGGAAACTATCTGACGGTCAGACAGGATATCGGTATCCCAGTCGAATTCCACCCAGACCACGGAGAAACCCGTGGAAGAAGCTGACCTCACACGCCGCACCCCTGTTGCGCCGTTGACGGCTGTTTCTATGGGGAAAGTAACGAGACGTTCCACTTCGTCCGGAGCCATGCCGTTTGCCTCTGTCATGACCACTACGGTAGGTGCGTTGAGGTCGGGGAATACATCCACTTCGGTTCGTTTCACCGAATAGACACCCGCCACAATCAGAAGCACCGCCCCTATGAGGACGAACAGCCGGTTGCGTAAAGAAAACCGTATTATTTTGTTAAGCATTATGTCGGAATTTAATGGTTGTGGTTATGGGCCGGGATTGCGGAGGATGCGGATGCGAGTTTTACGCGTATGGCTCCTTCGGTGACAACATTGTCGCCGGGTTTGACTCCGTCGATGATTTCGATGAATTCACCGTCTGAATCCCCTGTCGTTACTTCCTGCTTTCTGTAATGCACGTCATCTTCCTTGATGAATACTGAATAAACGCCTTGTTCTTCTATGAGAGCCGCCACCGGTATGGAAATCACGTTTTCACGTTTCCCTTTTATTAGGAAAATCTCGACGAACGACCCCGGTACGATTCCGCTTGTGTTGGAAAATTCAAACGTTACGGGAATGAAAGAGGACGTGGCGGAAGCAGATTTACCGTAGGATACAAGCCTGCCGTTGAGTTGAGAGAGGTCATACACTCTGTCGGAATATGACGGCTTGAATTTTGCCGACGTGATTTGTCCGAGTGCGTGGTAATCCCTTTCCGGCACTTCAGCCCTAAGGTAAAGGTTGCGGTTTTGCGTTATGGTCATGAGCGGTTGCCCCACTTCTACATAATCCCCGTCTTTCACGTTGCATCCCACCACGAATCCCGAAGCCGGTGAGGAAATTGAAATGCCCTTTGCCGTCTTGGCGCCTACGGCTTCGTAGGCGAGCCGGGCGTTTTCGAGGTCGGCTTTTGCGGAGAGGTATTCCTTTTCTGTTATGATTTTATCCGCGATGAGCTTTTCGGCGCGTTCGAATTCCGCCTTTGCCGTGTTGTAGGCTATTGAAGCGCGCGACGAAACATCGCCGTCGGCAAGTTTCGATGTCGAGATAGTGAAGAGTGGCGCGCCTTTTGCCACGGATGTGCCGTCGGTGAATTTACGGTTGAGAGATACCACACCGGCCACGGTGGCTACTACAGTCGATTCATCCCCGGTGGCCGAAAGCACTTTGCCGGAAGTCTTCAGGACTCCGTGGAAGTCGCCGGGGGTGACTGGAGAGGCCGCGATATGCGCTTCTTTGGCTATGTGGGCCGGTATTACGATTTCGTCTGCGGCGTCTTGATGGTCTTGCTTAGAGACGGTTGGTATATTTTCATCATTTTCCGGGTTGTCATGTGAATGTGAGGAACATCCGGAGAGTGCGATGAGTGTTAGTGTCAGTAAAAGGAATAACGGTGATCTTTTCATCTTTGCGGTTCCATGTATATTTCAAATCACCGCAAAATTAATGTATAATGCATGCAACCCGGTTGCATAGTGACAAAAGACGTTATTCTTTCCGGCAGCCGGGACAAATCCCTTTTATCATATAATTGACGGAATGGGAAGAGAATCCGGCGGGGAGTTTGACTGAAGGGGCGGGAATATCTTCGAAGCAATACACTTTGCGGCAACGCTCGCAATAGAAATGGGCATGCATGTCGGAGTCCGACTCATGTGAGTGGTCGCCGTGGCAGGTTTCGTATCTTACGATGCCTCTGCCGTCTTCGACGGCGTGGACCGCCCCGTGCTGCATAAGTAAGGCGAGGACACGCGAAATGCTCGACTTGTCAAGGGTGTCGAGGATGTCGTCGAGTTCCATGAGTGAAAGCGGATGCCCGCTCCGAAGAATCTCCCGAAGCACGAGTATCCTGTTTGACGTAGGCTTTATGCCGGCCTGCTCCAATATCTCTTCCGTTTCGTTCATATTGCAAAATTACGACTTCACTCCGACATTTACAAATCCACTCTGTTTTCGAATAGGTATTTTATCGGTGGTTGCCTATTCGAGGTACAGTTAATACAAAAATCCTATTAACCACATGGGAATCTTATTGCCGGATCCTGATTCAATATCATCGGCTATAACATAGCTGTTTGGCTTGTCAGCTATTTGTGAAAAGCCTTTCCCTTTACCTCCGACTTCAAAAAGATGAGTGCGATTAAGAAGGAAATCTCCTTCTTTTGCTGCATAGATTCTACCAACTGCACTTAACATTGACGCCACATAACTTTCCCGTACGGTGCCTATCTTAGTGAAGATTCCGAGTGCTTGCATCACCGACGGATTGTCAAATAGAATTTTTTCAGGTTTTGCCACGCTTTTGGTTGTGCTCGCTTCATCATTGAGAGCTCTAAGGATTGCACCATCATTTAGCAGACTGAAGAATTTCATAAGTTGATTACGTGACACCCCTATCTCTTGACCCAATTTGGTCATATTGGGGACAAAAGGTACTTTATCTGCCAATACCATAAGAAGCTTCTTAAGTTTAAGCTGGGTTTCGTATTCGATATCTGTTACAGCTGGAATATCTGTCTCAATTACAGTCAGAACAATACGTTCCACACGTTGGGAATAGGTAATATCGGAAGTATCCATAAAAAATGGATAGTAACCTTTTTTTAGATATTTTTCGAATTCTCCTATGACCCTCGTTTTTGAAGCTATTCGTGGGGAGATTGCCGTATGGTGGGAAAGAATATCGTCAAGACTGATTGGATCAAAGCCATATTCGCCTGTGAAGTTCAGATACTCTCTAAACGAGAGCCCTCTTAGTTCATAGGAGGCTATACGGCGTGAAAGGTCTGCAATATTGCTGTTCAACCGAAGTAATGAAGAACCTGTGAAAACCACATGGAACCCGGGATAACTGTCATATATGTTTTTAAGTTCCTGCTCCCAGTTTGAGCGTGGATACAGATGTACTTCATCAAGATATAGGTGTGTCCCCCCGTGTTTATAGTGATAATCTGCCAATTCCACAATAGTGTGATCATTGAAAAAGAGTTGGTCAAGAGAGGCATAAACTCCTTTCTCACGCTGTTCTTTACATTGTTGATACAACATTGTGGTCTTTCCTACGCCTCTGGCTCCTTTTATCATTATTAACCTGTCGCGCCAAGCTATGTCATGATATAGATAACGATAATGAGGGGTGTCCAAATCTTGGATGAGGCGGTTGGATATTTCATATATTCGTTCCATAAAATTCTAATTTCTGCAAAGTTATAAAAATCTTTCTTTACAGAGAAAAGAAATACGGTATTTCTTTTCTCTGTAAAGAAAGATTTTTATAACTAATTGCTGATAAAGGTATTGTGATGTAAAATTATAAAATGTCTGTAAAAAGGTTTTATTTCGGAATAATTCGTGCGTTTGGAAAATCATATACAAATTACAAATCGTTTAATTGGTTATATTAATTAGAATAATTATCTTTGCAATCGAAATTGAGTGTTACGCTCTTTTTCGGACATAATGCCTATTTCGTCTCGAAATCACCACCTCGAAAAAGAATAAAGGCAAATATCCAGTGTTTAGGCAAGTTCTGCGCATAGCGTAGAGCCAGCCTATACTGGATATGGTTTGTGGTGAACCACGAGACGATAGGCAGCGGCTCTACGTTTTCGTTTGCTCGTATCGTTCATATCGTTGCCGTTTTACAGACTTTATTGTTTAACTCTAAAATAGTAAAATGGAAACAATTTTGATGATTATCGCCATGTTATCAATCGTGGCATTTGTAGTGGGAATGTTTAGTCCCAGAACTGTAAGGTGTCCAAGCCGTGGTAAAGTAGCTCTGATTTACATAAGCGTATTTTTGGTGACTTCCATAATAGGCGCTTCCATATCAGACAATGCAGACTTTAATTCCAATGAGGTATCATCTTGTGTCGCAGAAAATGCTATAGAACCAGGTGATAGTGTAAAACAAAATCAAGAGAATGTGCCCCAAGAAGCTACAATAGGAACAGAGGTTCATGTGGGGAATTTCGCCTATCGGGTTGACGATATTGCCTTCAAGAAAAGTGTGGGAAATGAATTTACAAGAGAAACCGCTGATGGCGTTTTCCTAATAGTCAATCTCAGCATTGTCAATATTGATGAAGAACCTCACACATTGGACGGTTCGATGTTTTCAATTACAGATGTGGACGGAACTAAATATGAATATTCCACAGCTGGGGCGACTGCACTGGAAATGTCGGGAAATAAAACAGTTTTTCTGAAACAGTGTCAACCTAAAATTCCTACAAACGGAGTGCTTATCTTTGAAGTGCCACAAAAGAAAGAATATTATCTAAACCTAATCGGTAATTTTCTGGGAACAAAATCTGTAAGGGTGTTGTTGAAAAAGTAAATATAATACGAGATTTTATCCATCGCTTGATATTAGTGATGAAGCGTATTATTGCCGTGTCTTCTGTGTTCTATTCAATCGGATACCGCATTGATTGGAAAGAGGGTTTTTATGTAATAAAACATATTTTACTTTGATTGAAGATTCAGAGGTTGGACACCATCCGGTGTTCAACCTCTTCAGCCGTACACTGGTAATAAGTAGCATTGGATAATTGCCCTTAGATCATCGAGAGGGAGATGCGGCGGCGGGAGTGGTCGATGTCGATTACTTTGACTTCCACTTGCTGGCCGAGACGGAGCACCTCTGAAACGGAGGAGATGCGTTTGTTCGAAATCTTCGATATGTGGAGAAGTCCGTTTTCTTTTATGCCGAGGTCAACGAACGCCCCGAATGCCGTGATGTTGTTGACGATTCCCGGTAACGACATGCCTACGGTCAGTTCTTCGAAACTGCCTGCTCCGGGCACGAAAGCGTCGCTGTTGTCGTCTGTGCGTGGATCGCGGTCGGGCTTGCGGAGTTCGGCGACTATGTCGGTCATGGTCTCCATGCCTCCAACCCCTTGCCCGGCGAGGGCTTTTATGTCGATGCGGTCAAGCAGATTGTCGTTGGCAGGGAGGTCGGAGGGCGACACTTTCAACATGTTTGCCATGCTCTTGACAATATGGTAGCTTTCCGGGTGTATGCCGGTGTTGTCGAGCGGTTCCTTTCCTCCGGGCACGCGCAGGAATCCTGCGGCAAGTTCGAATGCCTTATCTCCGAGACGTGGCACTTTCCTGAGTTCTTTTCTCGATGTGAAATCACCGTTTGCGGCACGGTATGCCACAATGTTGGCAGCCAGTGCCGGACCTATACCCGACACGTAGGAAAGGAGACGCTCAGAGGCGGTGTTGACGTCCACACCGACCGCGTTGACGCAACTCATTACCGTATAGTCGAGGGAATCCTTGAGCTTCGTCTGGTCAACGTCATGCTGGTATTGACCTACTCCGATTGATTTAGGATCAATTTTCACAAGTTCAGCGAGAGGGTCGATAAGGCGTCGCCCGATCGAGACGGCTCCACGAACCGTGACATCCTTGTCCGGAAATTCTTTGCGGGCGATGTCGGAGGCTGAATACACTGAAGCCCCGCTTTCGCTCACGATAAACAAACGGGAGGGGTCGATAAGCTTGTAATCCTTTATGAACTTCTCGGTTTCACGCGACGCCGTGCCGTTGCCCAAAGCTATGGCATCGAGCTTGTAGCGTTCGATAAAACGGTTCAATGTGCGTGCGGAACCCTCTAAATCTGCTTTCGGAGGGACGGGATATATGACGGTGTCGGCGAGGAGGTTGCCTTGCGAGTCGAGGGCCACCACCTTGCAACCCGTGCGGAAGCCTGGATCGATTGCAAGTATGCGCCTCCCTTTCAGCGGCGAAGCGAGAAGCAACTGCCTGAGATTCCCGGCGAAAATGTCGATTGCCACGCGGTCTGCCTCCTCCTTAAGTTCCGCAGAAACTTCGTTCTCAATCGACGGACGTAACAGTCGGCGAGAGGCGTCGCAGACGGCGTTTTCTATGATGCGCGCGGCGTCGCGGCTTGCGTATGCAGGCACGAAAGCACGGCATAGAGCTTCGTCAAGTTTATCGGAATCGTTGCCGAGGGAGTATTTCACTTTCAGCAATCCCTCACGTTCCGCCCTGCGCAGGGCAAGATATTGATGAGAAGGGAGGTGGCGAAGATTTTTTGTAAAATCGCCATATTGGGCATAGGGGGAAGATGCAAGTTCCTGCTCCTTACCTTTTGCGGGGGTGCATTCCACTGAAGCGGAGCGGCGGAAAGTGTTGCGGGTAATATTGCGGAGTCTTGTGGATTCCGATGCCCATTCCGCGATTATGTCGGAAGCCCCGGCAATGGCATCGTTTTCGTCTTTCACATCGTTCTTGCCGGCGAACCTTGATGCGGAAGCATGGCAATCGGTGATTTTCCCCGCCATTATGATACGAGCAAGAGGTTCGAGCCCTTTCTCGCGGGCTATCGTGGCGCGGGTGCGTTTCTTGGGTTTGAACGGGGCGTATATATCTTCCACTTCCGTCATTGTGGCGGCTTTGTCGAGGGCTTCCTGAATGCGAGGTGTCAGGCCTCCGGCATTTTCTATGGCTTCCCTGACGAAATCTTTCCTCGCTTCGAGCTCCCTTACGGTCTTTAGGGTGGATTCGATGTCGCGGACTGCTACTTCGTCGAGCGAACCGGTGCGTTCCTTGCGGTATCTGCTGATGAAGGGGACTGTGGCACCCTCGTCGAGAAGTTCGGCGGTGGCTGTCACTGACCTGACGGAAAGGTTGAGGCGGCGCGCCACCTCTTCATATATATTTCCCATACTTGATAATTGCCGTTGATAAAGCGGGCGCCGTTGCCCCGGGTAGGGAAGCGGCGCCCGTGATGAGTATTGAGGTTTAAACGCTATGGCGTTATTTCAGCGAAAGGAGGCTTGCCGACACGTTGCGGTAGATGCGGTATGTGAGGTCGCTTTCGTCAGCTTTTACGAATTTCTGACCTGTGATGTGCTCGAAGAGTTCGATGTAACGCTCGGAAACGCTTTGGATGAACTCCGGACTCATCTGGGGCACTTTCTGGCCCTCTTTACCCATGAAGCCGTTGTCGATAAGCCATTGGCGAACGAACTCTTTGCTGAGCTGACGTTGGGCTTCACCTTTTTCAAAACGCTCCTGATAGCCTTCGGCATAGAAATAGCGCGAAGAATCGGGGGTGTGGATTTCGTCGATGAGAATCACCTTTCCGTCGCGTAAGCCGAATTCATACTTGGTGTCAACAAGGATAAGGCCTTTCTCTTCCGCCATCTCGGTGCCGAGTTTGAAGAGCTTGCGGGTGTATTCTTCCATCACTTTATAGTGCTCTTCGCTCACGAGACCTTGTGCAATGATCTCTTCGCGGGAGATGTTTTCATCATGGCCTTCCGCCGCTTTGGTGGTAGGGGTGATGATGGGTTCGGGGAAACGCTCGTTTTCACGCATCCCGTCGGGAAGTTTCACTCCGCAAAGTTCGCGGCAACCGGCCTTATATTCGCGCCATGCGCTGCCCGTGAGGTATCCGCGGATAATCATCTCGACCGGGAACGACTCGGCCTTGACTCCGACCGTCACCATAGGGTCGGGCACTGAGAGTTTCCAGTTGGGCACGATTTTAGAAGATGCATCGAGGAAGTAGGCTGCAATCTGATTGAGCACTTGTCCTTTATACGGAATGCCTTCAGGGAGGATCACATCGAATGCCGAGATTCTGTCTGTGGCGATCATCACCATGAGGTCGTTGTCGATTGTATAAACGTCGCGTACTTTGCCGTGGTATTCGGCTGTCTGTCCCGGGAAGTCGAAGGAAGTCTTGACCAAAGTTGTTGCCATCGTGAAATATTTTGAATTATATTGCAAAATTACTCATTTTTCTTGATATTTAACCCCTTTTCACTGAAAATTGTGCCGACAATCTCATCTTATAATGTCAACCCATGATGCATCAAAATTGATAGTTGACAAAATCGCTTCCTGTGTTACGACCGGAGGACATCTCAACGTAAATCTTATCGCATCGTGGGGAATTTTGGTATGAATCGTGAATTGTGATCCATGAGGTTGCCAAGTGAATTTCGTTTCACCGGTTGTTATTGATTTGCCAATTAAATTGCCGTTACTGTTTGTTTCCCACACATAATTATTTGAGGGATATCTATGAGTGTCTTCCTCGAAAAGACAAAAATTCAGACAATCATTTGATCGCACCAGCACCATAGTCCTTACCGGGTTGTAGTTGTCAAGGGCAAGATTTATACGTTCGTTCCAAATCCCTAAAACGGCACGTCCGGTTTTTTCAATATCGTCATGGGGATTTGATATACCGTATGAATAGTCGGGAGAACACCTCCCGCTTATTAAGCGAACTTTTTCAGCGGTAAGCGGATTCGTTGCTTTTACTGTTTTCATAGACCATGCCATTTTTCCTTTGACTACATCTGCTACCCCGACCGGAGACCCCAAATGAATTCCGTCAACGGCTTTGGCGAAAGCATCTCCCCAATCTTCACCTGTTATATCCTTTCTGCCTACATATAACAAATAGGCGAAATAACCGGCTATTTTTACAATTATATCATCCGGAATTTCATTGATTGGAAATATTTCGTTGGTCACTAATTTATGGCCGTCTCTTAATCTTGGATGTTTCATTCTGTCCTATTTGAATTTAGAAGTGGGATGACAGGATATTATGTATTTTTTTTGCAATTTGTCTTATCATCGGCACTGCTACGCTATTGCCTGTTTGCTTGCGTATCTCGCTGTGCGATACGACAATATTATAGTTGTCGGGGAAGCCTTGGAATCTTAGGAGTTCTCTTGAAGAAGGTCTTCTCCTTCCATTGATCAGAAGATAGTTATAGGAAGCTCCCGTTCGAAGTGCGCAGGCATGGTCGAGCACCGAGATATTACCGGATTTGTTTTCATGCCATACCGAAGGATAAAACACTTGTTTATTTTGAGTTCGTTCCATTCTTTTCTTCAAAATATTTTCAGAGGCAAATAAAGATGGGTCAACGTCAGAATCGTTTTCCAATATCGAGTTTAGGTTGTAGGAAGTTTTTTCAAAATTGAAATCGAATTCTTCAATCAAATCTTTATTGAGAAATCCGACGATTATGACCCTTTCCCGTTTTTGAGGCAATCCAAAATCCAATGCGTTTAAAATCGACCATTTGAAGGAGTATCCCAGTTCGTTCAATGTCTCGAGAATAGTCCGGAAAGTATTCCCTTTATCATGAGTGACAAGTTGTTTGACGTTTTCAAGAAGGAATGCTTTGGGCTGGTGTTGTTTCAATATAGATGCCACTTCAAAGAATAATGTCCCTCTGGTGTCTTCAAACCCTTTCCTTTTCCCCATTATCGAAAATGCCTGACAAGGGAATCCGGCAAGCAGTAAATCGAATTTTTCAGGAATAAAACTTTTTGTGGAAGGACGACAAATATCTCCGAACGGCATTTCTCCAAAGTTGGAAAGATACGTCTTTTGGGCATGTTTATCCCATTCTGAAGAGAATACGCATTTGTAGCCTAATTCGCTGAAAGGCAGTCTGATGCCTCCTATGCCCGCGAATAGGTCGATAAACGTGAATTTAGCATTTGCCGGATTTGGAAAGGGTACGTTAAAAAATTCGGAAAACAGGGTTGATTGTGCCGGTTCGTTAAGAATATCGTCTAAATAATCTTCATCGATAACACAATCATCCTTGGAGACCGACTTTTTTGAATGCAAAAAATCTAAAACCGAATTTAGCAATTCAACTTTTTTATCAGGAGATAATTTTAAAGATGGATTATGTAAATAATGGCTTAATACGGCAATATGATTTTCCAAACTTGATTCGTCATAAAGTCTGATACTGTCTTCTTTATTGATTTCCGCAGGAAAATCCACCAAGGAGTCTGGTATGCCAATCAAATCTTCCGTTTTCGTATTCTTAACCATGAATGCAAATTTAATCAGAAATTTCATTACATCCAAGCGAATTGTCAATATATCAGAGATTAAATTTAATAGTTGTTGTGTAAAAAGGTGGAATTGAATGGTTTTTTGGATGATTTTTTGGAGATATGTATTGAGGAATGGATAAAAATGTATAAATTTGCAAATAGATTGGAAAATATTAAAAACGAATACATATTTATTCATGGAATCGAAGAAATTTATCTTACAGGAAAAAGATATTCCGACCGCATGGTATAACGTTATGGCCGAGATGCCGGTAAAGCCCCGTCCGCTTCTCAATCCGGCCACAAAGCAGCCTCTCAAGCCGGAAGACCTATTTCCGGTATTTACTGAAGAGGCGGCACGCCAGGAGTTTAACGACACCGACAAATGGATTGAAATTCCGGAAGAAGTAAGGGAGATGTACCGCATCTGGCGACCCACTCCTTTGGTGCGTGCATACGGCTTGGAAAAAGCACTCGATACAAAAGCTCATATTTATTTTAAAAACGAGAGTGTAAGTCCGGTTGGTTCCCATAAACTCAATTCGGCTATCCCGCAGGCATATTATGCCAAGAAGCAGGGCATTACCAATATCACGACCGAGACCGGTGCCGGCCAGTGGGGGGCTGCCCTTTCGCTCGCCGCCAAGCACTTCGGATTGGAACTTGCCGTCTATATGGTGAAAGTGAGCTACCATCAGAAGCCTTACCGCAGAAGCATTATGGAGACTTATGGAGCGGAGGTGATTGCTTCCCCGAGCATGTCAACCAAAGCGGGCCGCAAGATTATCACCGACCATCCCAACTACCAGGGTTCGCTCGGCACCGCCATCTCAGAGGCCGTCGAACTTGCCATGAGCACCCCCAACTGCAAATATACATTGGGTTCGGTTTTGAACCACGTTGCGTTGCACCAGACTGTAATCGGACTTGAGGCCGAAAAACAAATGGAAATGGCGGGCGAAGTGCCCGATATCGTGATCGGATGTTTCGGCGGTGGCAGTAATTTCTCCGGAATATCATTCCCGTTCTTGCGCCATAATTTCTCGGGTGAACGCAACACCCGTTTTATAGCAGCCGAACCTCAGTCATGCCCGAAACTCACAAGAGGCGTGCTCCAGTATGATTTCGGCGACGAAGCCGGCTACACGCCGTTGATTCCCATGTACACCCTTGGTCATGATTTCGCCCCCGCCAACATCCATGCCGGCGGACTGCGTTATCATGGAGCGGGGGCCGTGGTCAGCCAGTTGCGTTCGCAGGGGCTGATTGACGCTGTCGATATTCCGCAGACAGAAACATTTGCTGCAGCACACCTATTTGCCCGTAGCGAGGGCATCATCCCCGCTCCGGAGAGCAGCCATGCCATAGCGGCTGCCATCCGCGAGGCGAAACGCGCCAATGAAGAAGGGACGGCTCCGGTGATTCTGTTCAACCTCTCGGGCCACGGACTTATCGATATGGCGGCTTACGACCAATATCACACCGGCGACCTTTCGGATTATCAGGTGCCGGAGGCTGAAATCAAGGCCAATACCGACAAACTTGAGAAATTGTTGTAATTGCAATAAATTAAAGCGTTTATATTTAATGGTCTGTGTGTTGTGTGGGGTAATCCAGACTCCATGCGATGCGCAGACCATTTTGTTGTAAACGGTGAACGTAAAAGGCGGTCTGGACGTTATAACAACATCATTATCAAAACAGAATCATTATGTTGGACGAACTTAAAGGCAAAGCCGCCGAACTTCTCAATAACGAGAACGTGAAGGACGCTGTGGAGAAGGCAAAAGAATTTGTCAACAGCGAGAAAGGTAAAGAAACCATCGAAAATCTGAAGGAGAAAGCAGAGGATTTCATCGAAGAGAAAACCGATGGCAAAGGGATATTCGGATTCGGTAAAAAGGATTGAATATCTCCGGCACGTAGTTGTTGCGAACACAATCCACAAAAGAATAAAAATGGCATAACCGTATTCGGCTATGCCATTTTTATTCTAAATTCTTAATGATAAGGGTCAAAGTTTCACGGATACCGACTTGCCGTCGTATGCCACTGTCTTCGGCGACATGCCGGAGGCGGCAGCCGGAGTCATGAGGCGGATGTTGAATTTACGGTTGGCAAGCATACCGGGATATTCGCCTTGACGATCGCCGATTGTAAGAGTGCGCGTTTTGTCGTTCCAGTTGAAAGAGATGGTGGAGTAGGCACCTTTTTCGTAATTATAGTTGTCGAATTCGTCTTCATAGAGGGTGAATTCGCCGTTTGCACCAGGATATACACGGATTTCGAGGTTGTCCCATTTTTTTTCCGTGGCATACTGCACATCGGGACCAATCGGAATTATGCTTCCGGCTTTCACATAGAGCGGGATGGTCTTGAGGTTTACTGTTTTCTTAATTGATTTACCTCCTTTGAGACGTTCCGCCGTCCAGAAATCCACCCAGTCTGTTCCTGCGGGTAGATATACGTCTGCCGCTTGCGGACGCGTGAAATCGACGGTTGCCGAAGCTTCGTCGGCATTGGCGTTTTCTTTGCGGTCCCATCCGGTGTTTTCATCAGCCGACGACACCTTCTCTGTGGTATATTGAGCTTCAAGCACGGGTGCTACCAAGAGGGAGTTGCCGAAGAGGAACTGGTCGCCCCGGTCCCAGCCGTTTTTGTCTGCCGGGAAATCCATCATAAGCGGGCGCATGAAGCTTGCCCCGTCGTTTGTCACTTGCCATGAGGTGGAGTAAATGTAGGGGAGCAGAGCATAGCGTAGCCTGATAGTTTCTTCGATTGCGTCATATACGGTTTCCCCTTTTTTCCCGAAATAGTAAATTTCGCGCATAATGTCGGTGCCATGAGAGCGCATCATAGGGTTGAACGCCCCCATTTGGAGCCATCTTACATAAAGCTCTTGGAAAAGAGGATTTTTTACGGCGGAATTATCCATGTAAGACTTATTGTATTTTCCGGCGAAAAATCCTCCGATATCGCTGTTGGTGTTGGGGTTGCCGGTCATAGTGAAGTTGAGCATGGCAGGCACTGAACGGCGAAGCATATCCCATGTGGATTGCGTGTCGCCGGTCCAGACGTTGCATCCGTAGCGTTGCTGTCCGGCGAATCCCGAGCGTGTGAGAATGAATACGCGCTGCTTGTCGGATGTAGCCCTCTGATGGTCATATACCCCGCCGACCGTCATGAGCGGATAGGCACCGCGAACCTTGCGGAATGTCCCTATACCGGTCTGTGCGGTCATGTCTTTTTCCGTCCCGTTGAAGAAATCGGGTTCGGTCGAGTCCATCCACCATCCGTCCATCCCAAGGTCGTAAAGGCGGCGCAGGTTTTTCCAATATATGTCGCGTGCTTCTTTGCTGTAAGGATTGTATGCCTTCACTCCGGAAGGATAGTCTTTGCGGGGAGGCCATTGTTCGACTATGCCCGATTCCGGCCATGTGGTGAAATCGAAAAGGAGGCCCTTTTCGTTAAGTTCGCGGTAGGGTTTGGTCTGAGGTCCGAAAGACGACCAGATGGAGATTATTACATGGGCGTTGTCGCCATGGATGTCGGCCATCATTTTCTCCGGCTTGTTGAAGTCGGCGCTCATGAATTCCATGGCGTTCCAAAGGTAATTGTTGCCCCAGTATTGCCAGTCCTGTATTATTCCATCGAGAGGCACTCCAAGTTCGCGGTGTTTCTTCACCACTTCGGTGATTTCAGCCTGGCTTTTATAACGCTCGCGGCTTTGCCAGAATCCGTATGTCCACAACGGGAACATCGGCACTTGTCCTGTCAGATTACGCATTTCGGCTATTACGCCGTCGGCATTATCGCCCGACATAAAGTAATAATCCACCTTGTCACCGACCGAAGATTCAAACGACATGCCGTCGGGAGAATCGTTGAAATCGGTAGGGGAATAATTGTCCCAGTATATCCCGTAGCCCTTCACGGAGACTATCATGGGGATTCCGTCTTCCACGTTTCCCGGCTCAAGCCGGCGGCTTATATTTCTCTGCGACAACTGGCCGTTTTCAAGATTGCCCAGACCGTAGATAGCTTCGTTCTTATCGAGTACGAAAGATTGTTTTGACTTAAATGAATCGCGGTCGGCATCCTTTATGGGAGTGAAAACGGAGTTTCCGGATTCTTTTGTCAACGGTCGTCCTTTTGCATCGAAAAAGGAAACTGCCCCGTTGTTTAGGTTGAGGCTTGCAGTGAGTTTGTCGCTTTTCAACTCAACGGTGTTTTTTTTCTTGACTATGGAAGTCCTGACATCGGCGGGGGAGGCTATTACCGCCAGTGATTTTTCATCGGCCGTGGTGCCGGAGGGTAATTTCGTTATCCTGATTGTGGCAGGGGTGTAAAACTGCATAGTGATTTCATTGCCACCGACGGTGGTTTTCACACCTCCCGGGATATCCGTTACGTCGGCCGCACGCATATTGAACGCGGTCAGAACGGCTATCAACAGAGCGGTTTTGAAGGTTGTCCGTTTCATAAATGATGGATGGTTTAAGTTTTTTAATGGTTTAGGCCACCGGTTTTGTCCGATGGCTTGGAAAATTTTCCCAAAATTAGTTAAAGACCGGGACAACCGGGGAATACGAATGTTGAAGATGACACTACAAATGTTGAAAAGTGGATGGAAGTTACAAATTTATATGTGATATAATACGGATTGTAGGGTGGAATGGCAGCTGAAAAAGGTCTTATTGTATGTCGGAATACGTGGGGCGACGGCTTATGTGTTTTCTTGAAAGTCGGGGTCGGAATGCTTGCGGACATAATCTGACGGACGGCATCCGTAGCGTTCCTGGAAACATTTGCTCATATAAGATGTGGAACTGAAACCGGAGGCCTCCGCAATTTCTGTAATCGAGAGACGCCCTTCTTTAAGAAGACGGGCGGCGTTGCGGAGGCGTATGTCGCGGATGAAAAGACTTGGCGATTGGTCGAGCATCGCGGTGAGTTTGCGGTAGAGTCCGGTGCGTTCCATACCCAGGTCTTTGCTCAGTTGCTCTACGGAATATCCGGGAGTGTCGAGATTTTTTTCCACAAGTTCCACCGCCTTCGCAATGAATCCACGGTCGGCGTCAGAAAGCTCGGCGGGTGCTTGCGAGTCGTCATCCGCATTGTTTTCGGCAGGAGGGGATGTGGCAGTGGTCTCGGAGGTGGCGGGAGATTCAGTTTTGTAACGGTCAACCTCTTCGATGAGATGCCTGATGCGTTCAAGAAGGTTGCGTTCGCGTTGTTCCGCCGCAATGCGTCTTTCCGTATGCCGGGTATAAACGCGAAGCCCTATTATTGCCAATGCTGCAATTATCGCGCCATAAGAAGCAAATGCGGCACCGGTAGCCCACCATGGAGATTTCACCTTTATCTCAAGAGTGGTTTCCGGAGAAACGTCGGGAGATGTTTTAACACGGAATTTGTAATCGCCGGGAGGGACGGCGGTATATGTGGCCTTAAGCAATGGTGGTTCGGAGCCGCTTGTATTGAAATAATTCCAGTCGCGGTCGATGCCTTCGAGCATATAGTAGAACGAAATTTTGCCGATATGACGGGGTGCGGAGACTTCAAAAGTCAGGAAGTTCTGGTCATGATTCAATTCTATTTGCCCTTGTCGCGATGGAATGCGGTTCAGAATCACGTTGCCGTCGTAGGTGCCGAGCGGGGATATTCTTTCTCCGTTGACAAGCAGGGCCGCTATGAAAGGAATCACGGGTTTGCCTAAGGGGATACTGTCGTTGCGTATGAAAATTTCATAGCTTTCAGGTTCGTTAAAAAACAGGGAACCTCGGCTTGAAACAAAAGATGAGGCGTTGCCATATTCGCCCGATGCCCGGGCTGAATCCGGAAAACCTTCGGAGATCTCGATTCCTCCACCGGAGTACCGGGAAACTATGTAGGAGGTTCCGTTATCGCGGATGGCTACCGTTCCGTCATAGTTTTCTGAAAACACTGATGAAGGAGGGGTGGTGCTATTGTAGTCCGGAATTTTCTTTGCGATGGAAAAATGAGAGAATTCTGCCGGATGGTGTCTTAAAATTCCCCTGTTGAGAAGTCCCAGCCATATAGAGCCGTCGTCCGCCCTCAGAAGCGTGCTTATTTCAGACGCAAGCATATTCCCGGATTGAGTCTTCAGATATGGAAGATGGGACACGGCGGCATTCTCAAGGTTGACGGAAAGCAAACCGTTATTAGTGGAAATCAGCGCGACGGTGTCGGAAATGGCAAAGGTGTTGAGCCGTATGTCGGTCTCCAGAAGTTTGTCGCATTTCCCGGTTCCCTTGTCGAAACGGAAGAACCCACCGAGTACACCGTTGCGAATTTGGTAAAATGCATCGCCGTTTTCCAACACCAATGAAGTGTCGGAGAATTTCCACACTTCATCCTGTGGAAATGCCAATGCAGAATAAAGGAGTTTGCCCGAAGAGATGGCGTGACATGCCATTTTACCGTTGCCATAAAACAGATAAACACACCCTTTGTCGGCGGCAAGGTCGAGCAGCGGGCCCGCTTTCGTGTCGGCGGCAATACCTATGCCGAGGTCTGGTTGAAAAACGGTGTTTTCGCTCAATATCCAGATTCTTCCTTCTTTGTCAGCAAAAAAATCGTCGGGCGATTTGCGTATCCCCGATTCTTTCAGGATTGAGGGAATATCCGTGGAATATATTTCGGTGTCGAGGTCGATACATTGGAGCGAATGCGCGTTTTTAATCCAAAGGAAGTGTGCCCCATCTGAAAGATAGAGATGGTGATGGCCGTTGTATTCCGGGAGTGGAATCGATTGCCCGGTGGCTTTTGCCAAATTGGAGAATGTATGCCCGTTGAAGATGTCAACTCCGCTCCCGGTAGCAAAAGCCAATCTTCCGTCGGGTAGGGAAATTATGCTTCTTACGCGGGGATCACCGCTTGGGTCGGGCAAGCGTGTGAACATCATAGTTTCATCGGCATAAGCGGCATGGCGGAAAAAAGCGGATAACAAACATAAAAGCACAAGAATCAGGCACCCGCTATGGCATGGCGGATGTCCGGTTCTCGAAAGTTTGCCCGCAATCACTTTATATTCAATATAATCGGTGGAAAGGGTATAGGGTTTATTCCGTGAAGACATAATCGGCCGCCACTTCCGCTATGGCGTCGGTGTCTGGTTCCCAAGCTCCGGGGTTGGAAGCGCTCATGCGCACGAGGTCCATCATAGGATAATAGTCGCAGTTCGGGAGGTCGTTTTCGGGATCGGCTATCTCCATTTGCCAGTCGGTTGTGTCGATTTGAAGTTGCACGTCGTCGCTGTAGGCTTCCTCTTCAGCGATGTATTCTTTTACAAGGTCTGTGAGGTTTTTGATAAATTCTTTGGTATTCATTTCTTAATATGATGAAAGGATTGTTTTTTTGAGAAAGTCTTTAAGTTCTTTAAGGTCTTTGGGGTCTTTAATGACTTTAATGGCTTCAACGGGAGAGGAGGACTTATCAGAAATCGAAAAGGATTGTGGCTGCCACGTTCCAGGCGTTGGAGCGGAGAGTGGCATCGTGACATCCCTCGAACGATTTTACGGAATTGCCGAGTCCGAATCTATAGCCTCCGGTAATCTGGATGAAATTGACTATGTCAAAACCGATTCCTACGTCCCATCCGGGTTGTATGTCGTTGGTGGATACCGCTCTGCCATGGTTGTCGTCGAGCCGCATCAGAAATGACGGCCCCGTATAAACGAGGGGTGCGAACAAATCATGGAAACTTGAAAGCCAAAATTTGTATTTTACGTGGAGTGGGATTTCGATATGATTCCTTCCGAAACTGCCCACGTTGCCGTCCGGGTCTTTCAGTTGCGTGTTATATCTGTCGTAGAGGATAGCGATGTCGGCGGCGAAACCGGATGTGGGGTGTTGGTATTCAAAATCGATGCCACCTTCGAACCCGCTTTTGTTGACAATGGCATAACCGGGTGCATTTTTCATTTTTGCGTCGGCAAACGAAGCCCCGAGCCTGAATCCGTAGCGGAACTGTGCTGCGGCAGACGAAACCGTGGCGATGATTATGCACACCGTTATTAGAAATTTCCTTACCATGTTGTCGATAATTGCGTTAATATTATTAATAACGGTAATAAAGGAATTTTAGTTTTTCCGTCCTTCAAGGTCGTCGTTCGATATGGTTTTTGCGGTTTTCTTTACCTGTGCGTTAAGCGAGCCGAAACGGTAGCCGATGGAGATCTCGAATCGGTTGGCGGAGTTGAAGCTGTAAGACCGTGAATATCCTGAATAACCTGCGTTGGTGGGGATAGATTCGTAAAGCCTCGTATTCTTTCCAAACGGATTCAAGACGGCAATCCTGACGTTAAGACGTTTTTCCTTAAGGAAGGACCTCTGAAGGTCGAATCCGTAGAAAGCATTGTCGCCAAACGAATATTTTTGATAGCCGTATAATGAAGGTGCCGCTTCTCCATAGCTTAGAAAACCGGTGACGGCGAGGTCCCAAGGCAACTGTTGGCGTATGCGTGTGAAAATATTATAGCCCCATCCGCAGGCCTTGAGACCGAGGCTGTTGTTGGCGGAATGGCCGTAAGTGGCATTTGCGTTTACCATAAATGATGTCTTGTTCCACGGGTTGTAATTGAGCCAAACCGCCATATTGAACGATTTGTTGTGTCCTGAGTTCGCGTATCCGGATTTTGTGATGTCGCCCGGAAGTAGCTCCTGCACCGAAATTACGGCATTGTTGGTAAAGCTGTAAGACGTGTTGAAGTCGAGACTTAACTTCCTTCCGATGAGATTGTAATTAAGATTGATCGACTGATGTCGGGATGAAGAAAGGTCGGGGTTGCCTGAAGAAACTGAATTCGGGGTAGAGATTACGGCAGGATTAAGCTGGCTTATGCCGGGACGGTTGATACGTGTGGAATAAGACAGCTTGACAGTGTTGGCGTCGTTGAGGTTGTAGGATATCGCGGCGTTTGGCACCCAGTCGTTGAGGTCGCTTCCGAATGGATCGTTGGAGCCGTCTTTGTATTTTGCCGACAGATGTGAATATTCATATCTCAGACCGGCGCGCGCTCCGATTTTACCCCAGTTTACTCTATAGTCGAAGTAGAGGGCGAGCACCTGGGTGCGATGGATGAAATCGGAATGGAGTTTCTGATAGTCGAAATAATCCTGATTGTTGATGGAATGGTTGTTGCGGTGTATGTATTTCGCACCGACATCGAATTTGTTAAACTCGTTGATCGGTCGTGTCCAGTCGAGTTGGGCGGTATGTTCTATGAAGTTGAGTTTGAAGTCGTTGGATGTGCCTGTATATGGCACTGGTAGATTCACTTCGTCGTCATATTCCGTTTTGTCGCCTTGTTTTTGGTCGGTGGTTGAAATGAGATAGGATAGCGTAATCGCTTCCCCTTTCCTCCGGGTGGAGCGTTGATAATTGAAAGAGCCGTTGACGTCGAAATATCTGTTGGGATTTATAAAAGTATTGGTGGAGTAAGAATATATCGGTGTGCCGGCACCATCCGTCATCATTGTCTTTCCGAAAGATTCCGATTTAATAGAGTAGAGATACCCTCCGAATTCTGCCGAAAAAAGGTTGAGGGAGTCCAGTTCATAGCTGCCTTCAAGTCCGAAAAACGTTACATAGCCGTGTCCGTTGCCCTCCGAAACGGAATTCAGTTCGTTTCCGGAATCTTCATATTTGGAGAGGGATTCCGATTTTGACTTGCTTTCCTTTTTGGAAATCTGATGGTAGCCGGCATAAAGCGACAGATTAACCTTGTCGATTTGCGACGACAGCCATATATTGGGATTGGGGTAGTCGCCGGTGGTGCGGTAGTTGAGGCCGATATTGCCCATCACTCCTTTTATTACGGTGTTTTCCATGGTGACGATGTTGAGTATGGCGCTCGTGCCTTCGGCATCTTCCCTTGCACCGGGGTCGGTGATTACTTCTATTTTCTTAATCATGGATGCGGGAAGGGCTTTGAAAATGTCTTTTGCGTTACGGGTAAAGGAATTGTTGGGACGTCCGTTCTTATAGATTTTAAAATCGGTAGAGCCTTTTATTTTGATTGTTCCGTCGGGATCGACGCTTACGAGAGGAACTTTCTTAAGGATTTCGTCGAGTTGCGACGTCTTAGCTTCCGTGTCGGCTTGCACGTCATAGCCGATACGGTCAATTTCCTTCGTCACGAGCGGACGTTGCGCCGTCACCACCACTTCTTCCAGCAAGCTTGTGGCGGTGCCCATCCTGACTGTCCCGAGGTTGGCTACCGGGGCTGACACCGTGACTTTCACATCGCGTTTAAAATCGGTCTTGCCGAATGAAATTATATTGACGCGGTAGTCGCCGGCCGATGTAAGGGGTATGCTGAAGGCCCCGTCTTCTCCGGCAACCCCCGATGTTTTCGGTTTGACGGTGTCGGGAAGAAGAAAAACGCGGATTGTGGCAAAACTTTCGGGATTTCCGACAGAATCGCAAGCTGTCCCTTTGACGGCGAATGTGGCTGCTGAAGCATTTGAAGCGAACAAAAGAATAAGGGCTGACAGTATGCCCTTGACGAAACGAATCATGTCCTTTGGGTTGAGTTAGATAAATGTTGTGTTATGTAGAATCGAAGGGTTTGGAGAGAAATCGTAATTAAAAGACGCTAAAAACGGAATCAAGTTACATTCTGTCGTTATTATTTTAATTTTTTAACATTGGATTGATATTTTGCGCCGAGAGAATGCCGTTATAGGTAAAACGCAAAATATTTGTGCAATGCTTAATGCAGGGACATGCCTCCGGCATGTTTGATTGCACAAGTTTGAAATTCACAGATATTATGCGAGGTATATTAATGATTGGAAAGTGGTTTCACACTTGCAACGACAATAACTTTAACAGTCATGATACATAACTTTATCGGAGGGCTTGGCATGCAGGAAATTCTTCTGATTGCCCTTGTAGTGTTGCTTTTTTTCGGCGGCAAAAAAATACCGGAACTAATGAAGGGGCTCGGGAAAGGGGTGCGTTCTTTTAAAGAAGGCATGAACGATGTTGAAAAAGAGATGAAGGTGGAAGATCCTGAAAAAGGTAAGGGTGAATGAGTGTAGATGCCGACAAGGGGAGTTTCTGGGACCATCTTGACGCGCTTCGCGGCGTGTTGATAAGGATTGCCGTGGTTACTTTGGTTTGCGGCATAGTCGCATTTATATTCAAGGAGCAACTTTTCCGGATAGTATTGGCTCCGAAAGATGCTTCATTCGTCACATACGGTTGGCTGGAAAGGCTTGGAGGTTTGTTTTCTTCGACAGAAACGACAGGCTTTTCGGTGCAGCTGATCAACACCGGGCTGGCGCAACAGTTCGTGATACACGTCAAGACGGCGTTGTGTGCCGGTTTCCTGTGTGCCTCCCCTTATATACTTTATCAGATTTTCCGTTTCGTGTCGCCCGCGCTCTATGAAAACGAGAGACGTTATGCCGTGAATGTGGTCGGCAGCGGCTACATGATGTTCATGGCGGGGGTGCTGGTGAGCTATTTCCTTGTTTTTCCGCTCACGTTCAGGTTCCTGGGAACTTATCAGGTGAGCGGGGAGGTGGAAAACATGATTTCCCTCGATTCATATATGGGCACGTTGATAATGATGTGCCTTGCCATGGGAATTGTGTTCGAGATGCCTGTGGTGTGTTGGTTTTTCGCTAAACTCGGTTTCCTTACGTCGGAATTTATGGCACGCTACCGCAAGCATGCCATAGTTTTGATTTTGGTGGTGGCTGCGGTGATTACGCCCACGAGCGATGTCTTTACGTTGCTTGCCGTGTCGTTTCCCATGTGGCTTCTTTATGAGGCGAGCATATTGATTGTAAGGTCGGCGCAAAGGCCCGCTTTTGTAGAACTGGAGACTGTCAAATCATGATTCGTTGCCCGATGGGGTGTTGGCAATTTTTGTAATTGCGGTTTCGATTTTTCTGGCAATCCCGGCGTTGTCGCGAATGAAGTAATAAAGTTCGAAGACGGGTTGCAGGTTGCCCTCTTTCTTTAAATTCACCGGACCTTTCCAGGATGCGATGTCTTTTGATATTTTGGCTTCCGCTTCTTCGTCGTTTCCGGAGATGCCTGCAGGTATGAGGGTTATCGGTTTTTGCGACAAAGCGTCGGCCGAAGAAAACATCTGGAAGTTCGCCACGAATGCGAAGCATTCTTCGAGAATGTCGGGCCAGAGCGTAAGGTCTATTCTCGTCTGCAGGGAGTCAAGGCTAAGCGATGTGCTTGCCGCGCTTTTCATAAGGCGTTCCACGGCAGGCATGCGCGTGTTGTCGAACGGCAGCCCCGAAGGCTTGAAAAGGTCGGCCATGTCGGCGAATTTGAAATCCGGATTGAATCTTGCATCCGGATCGTCTCTTTTCGCCGCCGGTGTTGTCACTGCATAGCAGTAGGCGAGAAATGTATTTATATTGTGCAGAATCGACGGGGCGCAAAGGACCAGTTTTTGTTTCTCAAGGGCGAAATGCACACGTTTCTGTTTCTCCAATTCCGATTCCACATCGATTTCAGACTTCATCGATCCCACGGCGTTCAGAAAGAAACCGAGAGTGACAAGTCCGCACATCACTTCGATTGCAGTCACGGCCTGTGCCCATCCGTGCGCCGGAGTGTAATCGCCGAACCCGAGGGTGGTGAGCGTCACGATGCTGTAATAAAGCCATGACCCGTAGTCGGTGCCGCCTCCGTCGGGAATTCGGAACTGTCCCGGCGGAAGCAACTGGTAAATCACTGCGAAAAGTGGCATAAGAAGCACGTATGTGGCAATCCATACGATGGGCCGTATGTTGGAAACCACATGGAAGAAATGCTTCGACTTGTTTGAAATATCTGTGGCGGTCATGGGGAGATGTTTTAGTTTCTATGATAAAACATCCGACGCGCCGTTACAGTTTATTTTATATTTTCGCGAAGCCTTGCAATGTATTTTTTCATAGCCTCGCTGTCGCGGTTTTCCACTATGGTCTGGAGTTCGGCGAGCTGTTCGCGTATCTTTTCGAGTTGCGCCGGAGTGTGGGGATTAAACATTATTTCGCTCAGCAGGTAGTCGTCTTCGCTCATGAGTCCGCGGGCTATGTCGAAATGGCGTTTGAAGGTTGTGCCCGGGGCGTCCTGATGCTTCATGATGCCGGCGAATACGAAAGTGGAAGCGAACGGTATTGAAAGCGAATATGCTATCGTTTCGTCGTGTTCTTCAAATGTGTATTCCACTACGTTAAGTTTGAGCTCGTTGTAGAGGTCTTTGAAAAACACCCTACCGAGGTGGTCGCCCTCTTTGATGATGACGGCGTTTTCGTTGCGCAGGTTGGAGAGCGAGGCGAAAGTCGGTCCGAACATAGGGTGGGTGCTGACGAAGGGATGGCCGGCGCGTTCATAAAATTCGGGGAGACCTGTTTTTACGGATGCGATGTCGCTCAGTATCGCGGTAGGGCGGATGTAGGGAAGGATGGCTTCGAAGGCATCGATGGTATATTTTACGGTCGCGGCGTTGATTACCATGTCGGGATCGAACTCCTTCACTTCTTCGGGCGATGTGAAGCGGCGCACGTTGAAGGTGAAGCGCAGCCGTTGCGGGTCGGTATCGAGAATCGCCACGTCGTGGCGGAAAGAAAGGAGGTCGCAGAAGAATGAGCCCATTTTTCCGGCTCCGAGTATAAGGATTTTCATATTGATGCCATTTAAAGGTGCGTCGGGATTCAACACACGTGATTTTACCAACTACTTAATATTTATGCAAAGGTAATATAAAATCTTGACAGCACTTGCAGAAATTGAATAAAAATGCGTTGCAGGATGTCAAGAAACCGGAAGAAATATTAATGAAGTTCCATTCCGGGAAGTCTTCTGGAATCAAAAAAGAAGCCGGAGTTGTTTTTTGTTTGGAAATATGGATTAAAATTTATTATATTTGTGGGTGTAAAAAGGCAGCGCCTGAAAAACTCGATATAGATTTTGTCAGAAAGGTTCAGTTCCGAAATTAAATCAGACAGTTCTCCTATATGACGGTTTCGGGTTGTATGCCGTATGTTGTTCATGACAGTGAACCGTAGGGCTTCTCCTGTGGTTTTAAGAATATATTTAAGAGTAGTTACCAACAATCATGATGTCTGCTCCCGCCTTATAAATAAACATGAGGCGGCCAACGGGGCATCGAAATTACCTCCATAAAAAGAACCTGTGTTATGGTAGTAAAGGAATATAACTCTCCATGCGGTTTGCTTTATATGGCATCGATAGGAGATAAACTGTGTCTTTGCAGTTGGCGTGGGCTGTCTGCCTGCCATGGTTTTCTTAAACACTTTAAAGACACGTCGGATTACAAGGAGGAATGGGAGGTTCTTGAAAAGGCTGAAAGAGAACTTCAGGAATATTTCGACGGTATGCGCCAGACGTTTGACATTCCCCTTAAAATGTTTGGCACGGACTTCCAAAAGAAAGTGTGGGATTTTCTTTTGGACATACCATACGGCGACACCGTGAGTTATTCTAATCTCGCACGTCTTATAGGGTTGCCGAGGGCGACGAGGGCGGTTGCCAATGCATGTGCCCGGAATCCGTTGTCGATTTTCGTGCCTTGCCACAGGGTTGTTTCGACCGAAGGAAAGTTGACGGGATATGCCGGGGGTGTGGAAGTGAAGAGAAAACTCCTTGACCTTGAGCGTGCCGACATGTTGTTTGGCGTTTCACTTGATGCATGACAAAGCGGGGATGTGCCGAGATCGGAAGAGCGG
>CABRKI010000044.1 GCA_902471455.1 uncultured Porphyromonadaceae bacterium
GGCTACAAGCGCCGGCCCCTCCTATCGCATAAATCAAATAAGGGAATATATCGCCTCTATTAGTTTTTAAATTTTAATAGAGTCACTTCTTCACGACAGTGCAGCTGTATGGAATCTTGCTGAGATCAAGAGTTACGGTATAAACGCCGGTTTCATCCATTGTCATATTGCTACCTCCCTGAGTCAAATTATCCATAGTACCGCCAAGGTTGATATCCCAGCCACCGTTCATACGGAATTTCCAACCGCCGGTAGCTGCGAAATCGATATCGCCGGTCCAGACATTGAACTTATCGTTCGGAGTCAGGGCGACATCATCCCCCCAACCGTTGAAATCACCGATTACGCCGATACGTGTAATCTGGTTAAGACCGATTGTCATATCATTGAAATTGGCAACCACCCAATAGAGGCCGCTCGGATCAACCTTTATATTATTTGGAGAACCGGGTGTCAATGTACTTCCCTCAAGTCCCCAGTTGTCAGGATTCCAATCTGGCTGAGCAGCAAGTTTGAATTCACCGTCGATATAGACATACCCGGAGAATGTATTGTCATTGTTATTCTTAAGGAGCATATTGTCGGTGAATCCCCACCCGTTGGCAGGACCCGGGGTATAAAGGAATTCTACCATCGGGGCTTTAATCACAGAAATCGAATATGTTTTGTCGAGCATGTTGGCTGATAACGAATATTTTCCCGCTTCGTTAATGATGCCTTTCTGACCGCCAAGCACAAGGCTTCCCGACAAATCATCAGGAGCGCCTGTCTCTGAAACGCCAAAGAAATCAGCGTCACTACCATTAGCAGCAACGGAACCCGGGGCAATCATCCATTCGAACGGCACTTGATCGGCAGCAACCTCAAAAACAATCGAAAATTTAGGGTCATCATAGGCATGTTTATCGGAATGTTCCATTTCAACCTTGCCGGAAGCGGAAGCAAGATAATACGAGCCTTCCACATCGAGTTTCAAATCTACCGGAGTAACGGTTACTGTAGTTGGCAAATACCATTGGTCGTCACCTCCAAGACGGGAAAGAGTCCCGTTGTCGAGAACGTATGCGGCAAAACGCACATGGTTCGTTACATTTGTAGGAGCCTTGCCGAAATTGGCAAGCACATATTTTTCCCAATCATCAGAGCTGACGGCGCCATCGGTTACGTCAAGCATCACTGGATTAGAAAAGTTCTCATCGCCTGAAAGTTGCATCTGAAAACCTACAGTCGCACCTTCCGGAAGGTTTTCCATCTGGTCAACAGTAATGACCGGAATCATCTGGGTTACGGTAGCATCGAGGTTCACACTCGCAGGCACACCGGAAACAGTGAGGCCATTGGCAGTCATTGACGGCAACTGCGGATTCACCTGAGCAATGCCGAGATCGCTTTTATCTTCGCAAGACGCGAGACCCAAAGCGACTGCCGCCATCAAAAATATATTAATTTTTTTCATATATAATCTTTAGTTTTTGTCTTTGAATATCTTTGGGGACAAGTCCCCAAAGATATTCAAGTCACGCATTTGCAATATTAAACTTTCTCGAAAGCAACCTCCATGGTTGTCGTGTTGAGGGTAATCTTTATGTCACCACCTGCCCATGAAGAATCAAACCAACTGCCTTTGCCGTTTACGCAAGAACCGCTATAAGAACCGGAAGCCATGTTGATTTCCACAAGCTTATCCTCCTCCTGAGAGCCGATTGAATTATTGTCCCAATCGCCAAGAGCTGTATAGAATCTGAACTGGAATTCACCTGCATTAACACTGATTGTGCCGGTATAAATGCCGGTGCCATCCTCCTTTTCGGTGATATAAACTTTATCGTTGTTGATATTCCAACCGCTGCAAGCACCGATGACATAAATCTTGGCACCTTCAAACTTCTCCATGGTAATCTCCTTGGTGTTCATGTTGATTGTTACGGCAACCTTACCGCCTTCCCAATCAGCAACCTGCCAAGAACCTTTACCTTTCTTGTCGCCATTTCCTTCGCTAAGGAAAATAGGACCGGTATATTTACCATTTTCGTCAAAAGTAATATCAACAGGACTATCGGCATCCTGAGAACCTACAGCCCATGATTCCCAATCGCCAAGCTGAGTATAGAAACGGAACTGGAACTGACCTTCCAGAATATTGAATACACCATAGTAAATTTTGGAACCGATTTCTGTCTCAGTAGCGACCATGGAATCCGCGTTAATATCCCAACCTGAAGGCGCTCCGATAAGATAGAGGACACCCGGAGCAGAAATAGGAATATAACTTGAAACCTGTTTCAGGCAAATCACATTCGAATAGATGGAGGAATAGTTGGCTCCAGGCACATAGCAATGCAAGCGCACATAAACAGGCACCGCCTTTCCGTCATAATTATCTTCCTGAAAACCATAAACGGCATTTACAGCAGCTGAGAACAAGTCTCCGGTAACCGTAATGGCAGCATTATTATAATTATATTCGATAGTGTTGACCAAAGGAAGACCATCCGAACCGAGGATAGCATTGTCGGTTTCGTATGTGCCATTGCGCTCGCCGCTTTCATCCCAAGCGGTAAAATCAGCCTCGCTCTTTGCCACCTGCACTTGATAGCTCGGTACGGTGCCAAGCCCATAGTTAGGTTGCGAGCAAGTGAACGTGATGTCATAGAGCGGTTTGTTTTTATCATCTGCCCTGAACATATACAGCTCGTCAGCCGCAGGAGGCGTGTTGAGCACAAACTCCGTCGGAGCCTCCAGGCGAGGCTGGGTATCTTCAACACAGCTCGTCATCCCCAGCCCGAGAAGCATCAGAAACGATGCAAGGATTGATATCTTTTTCATTCTATTATTTACTTTACTGTTGTAAGGAATTAATAACCCGGGTTCTGTTTGTAGGCAGAGCCGTATGTTGCGATAACATCAGACGGAATCGGGAAAATCTTCATGTAGTCGGGAATTGCGCCACCGTTTGCCATGTTGTTTTTCCAAGACCACAGATATGAAGAACCGGTGAACTTATCGAAACGGACAAGGTCTGTACGGCGGACATTCTCCCAATAAAGCTCGCGAGCACGCTCGTCAAGAAGATTGTTGAGAGTAAGTTCAACTGCATTCCAAGGAGCCACACCGGCACGTCCGCGAATATAATTAACGTATGTAAGAGCCTTTGATGTGTCGCCGCTGCCACGGAGAGCTGCCTCTGCATACATGAGATATACGTCGGCAAGACGGATAATCGGGAGGTCGGTGTCGGGGAATTTCGAGGTAGATGCAACCGGCTGTACGCCAACGCGGTTAAGACCAGACACAGGATCAATCCAACGGGGAAGCGTACCATCCGATTCTGCCATACAGTTTGTGAATTTAATTGCAGGATACCCATCGGTAAATTCCGAGAAAGCCTCATTTACAGCGCGGAATCCCATGGGTTCGGTAGCCCAAAGATAAGTACGGCCATCAGAGCTGACACCATTTACAAAACTAAACTTATCAGAAAACTGCTGACGTGCATGCATACAAGCCCAGTTCTGGTTTGTGCCGTAATATGAGCACTCCATATAACCTTCAGATGGGTTAGCAGGGTCGCCCATATTCTTAACAGGAGCTGCAAGAAGGAACTCTGTTCCGCCATAAGGCTGAGTATATTCAGAGTTATAGGGGATTCCCCACAAAATCTCGTTCTGGGAAGCAGAGAGAGAACCGCCGGGCATGAACATATCATTATTGCCACAGAAGACAGCAAGATAATCATTGGCAAGACCGGAATTCTGATAACCGCCGCCTTGATGACGAGCGATAATCTTTTCGGCGTGTTCTGTAACCTTATTCCACTGTGCAGTACCTGTAAACACTTCTGAATTCAGATAATAACGGCAGAGGAGAGCTTCCACGGCATCTTTACCGATACGGCCATAAACTACGCTATTCTTATTCAGATTGTCAGGCCAACTTGCAAGCACATCCTCAAGGTCGGTTGTCACTTTATTGAAAAGTTCGGTTCTCGTGGTCTGGGCAGGTACATCTCCGTACGCCATGTCGTCCCATGCTATGGCAGCATTTCCGAAGAAGTCAATTACATAATAATAACTGAGATCTCGAAGAGCGCGTGCTTCAAGTACAAACTGGTCAACTTCCTTTTGTGTCTCGGCATCGAGAGAAATGTCATACGTTCCCAAGTCTCTTGTAAGACGTATGAAGTCATTACAAATGGCTATATGCGTGTATAAACGCGAATATGTTCCAAATATATTGGCATTCGACGATCCCCACGTGCCGGTACAAAGGTCAAACACACCGACATCCGCCCAAATCCAGTTACATTCGTCAGTAGTGAACTCATTGAGCATGAAAATGGCGCGGCTCCATTGCGAGGTTCCTCCATCAAGTCCGGAGATATCGGAAGATCCGTCAGGTCCACCTTGTCCGGAAACGGCAATACCGCTATAGCATTTAGCCATTACTCCGGCAAGATACTCCTTGGGATTATCCTTGAAATTGTTTGCGGTAGTTGAATTGGGGTCGTCCGGAAGTTGGTCCAGGTCTCCCACACAGGAAACAAGACCGCTCATGGCGAAAAGCGACGCACCAAATAGTATCTTATTTATTGATTTCATATTATATTCCTTTGTTTAGAAAGTTGCCACAAGACCAAGAGTAAAGGTAACGGGACGAGGATATACGTTGTTGTCGATACCACCGAACACCTCGGGATCAAGGCCTTTATATTTTGTAATTACGAAAGGATTCTGGACAGCTCCGAAAAGACGAAGACGAAGATTGTCGTTAAAGAGATTGTTCCAGGTATATCCAAGGGTGATGTTGTCGCAACGGAGGAACCCTGCGTTCTTCAACCAGTAGTCGCTCATATAAGTATTGGTTGTCTGACCGCCCTGGAAATAGTAGTCGGTCTTGACAAGGTTGCTGAGAGCGTCGTTGTTGAAAGTATTGACAAGAGTAGAGTGTGTGGAAAGCACGTCATTATATACATAGTTGCCGATCGAAGCACGGAGCTGGAAGCTGAAATCCCAGTTCTTATATGAGAAACTGTTGTTCCATGCCATTGTGACCTTCGGATCTTTTGAATGCTTGAACACCTTGTCATTGTCGTCGATAGAACCGTCGCCGTTCTGGTCAACATAGCAACCTTCGATAGGCTTTCCGTTCTGGTCGTAAACCTGCTCGTAAAGGAGGAAAGTATAAGCAGGATAACCTACCTTATGGGCCTGGACTGTATTACCGGTACCACCCGAAATTCCACCTGTTGTTACGAACGAGTCAGGATCGTCGGTAGCATTAAGTTTGGTAATCTTATTGGAGTTCCATGCCACATTGAGACTTGAATTCCATACGAAATCATCCGTGTCGATAACACGTGCGCCGATTGTAGCCTCGACACCGATATTACGAAGCGTACCGATGTTCTGGTCCATCATATTAGTTGTGGCCGACCCGGGAGCTACAGTAACGTACGAAATCAGGTCTTTTGATTCACGTAGATACCAGTCAAGGGCAACCGTAAGACGATTGTTCCACCATCCCATATCGACACCTACGTTCCAAGTAGTTGTTTCCTCCCATTTGAGGTTAGGATTGTAGCCGCTTGGATAATATGTGTTCATCATGCCGTTGGTGTACTGACCCGTGTAAAGGTTGGGATAATATGAACCGATTTGAGACTGTACGTAAGTTGACATATACGGGAAATAACCGCCTACCGACTGCTGACCCGTAACACCCCATCCGAGACGGAGTTTGAACTCGTTCATGTCTGCGCGATATTTCTCCATGAACGGCATATTGTTAATCTTCCATCCAAGAGCAACTGACGGGAAGATACCCCAGCGGTTGTCTTTTGAGAAACGTGATGTTCCGTCGTCACGAAGGGTAAAGGTAAGAAGATAAGTATCCTTGAACGAATAATTCAAACGTCCGAAGAAAGAAATGAGCTGAAGACGACCGGACGACCAGAAATATTCAGGTTTGTATTGTGTTCCTGCAGAAGTGCCCGGATCGACAGTAAGGACTCCGCCTGTTGTGCTGGGACTAAGGAAGCCCGGAGTGGTGAAGATGGTACCGTTGTTGCTTCCGTGGGCGTCGAAACGCTGCCATGAATAACCCAACATCACGTCAAGGTTAGAAGCGATTGCCTCGAAATCTTTCTTATAATTTGCATAGAAGTCAAGAAGGGTGTTTCGACGAAGCTCATATACATGATAGAAGTTTCCGGCACCATTCTGATTGTAACCGTCCCATGCGCGCGGAGAGTTGGGCTGTACATAAATATTTTCGCTCGACTTGCTCACATCATAACCGAGGTTGAGGTTTAAATGAAGTTCGGGGAGGAAATGAAGGGCATAATCGATCTGAAGGTTACCGTTTGAACGATATACGTTGGAAACGTCATCGCGGTCTTTGATTACGGCAAGAGGGTTAAGGGTTGCATTCATATTGAATGCATTCTGCGAGGTAGTCGTTGTTGTGTATCCATGTATAGAAATATGGATAGTCTGCATTTCCCGAGGCGATATTGCTCATGACCGGTACTGTTGGGTTAAACGCTACGGCTGCCCCTACGGCACCTTCGTCGGAGAAACGGTTTCTGATATAATAACCTTTGACATTTGCCTGAACCTTGAGAAGGCCGTCGAAGAACTGCGGAGTAAGGTTAAAGCCGGCAGTGACACGCTGCATCTGAGAATCCTTAAGGATACCGTTGCTGTCGGTATAAGAACCGCTTATACGGTAAGGAAGGAAACCGGCAGTGCCACCTACGCTGAGGCTATAATCCTGCGAAATAGTAGTGCGGAGCACTTCTTTTTGCCAATCGGTGTCGGTATCGCCGAGCTGAGCGGCAGCCTTAGAATCGGCACCCCAATAATCCTTAATTATCTGGGAATACTCGCTTGCCCCAAGCACATCCCATGTCTTACGGGCTGTATTGACATGCATATTTGCAGAGAAATTCACCTGCGGACGTCCGCTCTTACCTTTCTTTGTAGTGATTATGATGACACCATTGGATGCACGGCTACCATAAATGGCGGTGGCGGATGCATCTTTAAGTATTGTCATGCTTTCGATATTGTCGGGAGAAATCATCGCAAGAGGGTTGGCCATACCCTGAACACCGTCGTTGCTCAAAGGCACGCCGTCAAGCACGATAAGGGGGTCGTTGGAAGCAGAAAGAGAAGAACCACCGCGGATACGGATTGTAGCACCGCCTTCAGGGCTACCACCGGACGAGGTGACAACTACACCAGGGCTCGCACCAACCAGAAGGTCTTGAGCCGATGTTGAGATACCGGCCTCGACTTCGTCAGGCATAACCATCGCTACGGAGCCGGTGGCGTCGGATTTCTTCACCGAGCCGTAACCGATCACGACCGTTTCGGCAAGAGTCGTGGCGTTTTCCTTCATAGTGACTTTGATGTCGGTCTGACCGTTGACAGCCACCTCCATGGGGTCGTAGCCGATGTAGCTGACCACGAGGGTGGCTTTCGGATCGACTGTAATAGTGAATTTACCGTCGATGTCTGTAGCCGTACCGTTTGAGGTGCCTTTTTCCATTACGGTGGCACCAATCAATGGTTCTCCCAGTTCATCGTCCACATATCCGTGAACAGTGATTTTCTGGGCAAAACCTGGAAGCGCGAGCGTCAGCAACAAGGCCATCGTGACCCACAGCTTCCTGTTCAGATGAAAACAGATGTTCTTCATGCAAGAATTGATTTAATTGATATATTTGGTTATAAAATTAACTTTCCTAATGAGGAGAAGAGGCGGTCATGGTGCAGTCCTCTCAAAATCATGACTTAGTTTCTTCGAGAGGCTGGCTTTCCTTCTTTTTATTTGTAGTTAAGCAAATATGACACCCCGAGGGGGCATCCTTTTTTTCTTGACTTTCTCTGATTTCGTCGGTAAAGTTGAGCTTTCATGGACGCAATCGATAAAATCATCGCAAATGTATAACGAATTTATCTTTATTTACGCTTTTTCAGCAGCATTAACAGTGTTAATTAACAATATTAACAAATATTCGCTCTTAACGGGCCCAACATACATTCTTCCGGCTCCTCACAACGCTGTTAAAAAAATCACAAACGCCAGGAGCTGCGGACTTTCTTTCTGACAGCAGCTACGTTGAACGCCACAACAATAATCGTTATGACGATTCCGGCAACCGGGCCAAGCCACCAGCCGCCTACATCAGCCCCGAGTCCCTCCAAAGCTTTAAGATAGCTCACGCGAAGCAATTCGCAGCACGCCACGGCAAGGACAAACGCCGCTGCCGAAGCAGCAACTACAATACGGATATAAGGTTTAGCCACTTCCGCCGCCGGATAGCCGAGCATAAGCAATGCGTGAAGCTTGTCGCGGTTTTTCTCCATCAGGAGCGACATCGAGAGGAGAAGGATAAAGAACGACAATACGGTTATCACACATCCCACGGCAAGCACGATACCTATGACCACTTTCAGGAGGAAAGAAGCGGAAGAACCGCTTTTATCGCCGGCAACTTCCAGCCCATGCGAATCAAGATATTCCTTTATCGCCACATCGCCCGGACTGCTCACATCCACAATAAGGCGCGAGGCTTTGCGGGCTCCCCCGCTCCCGAGGAGGCGGTTGCTCCAGTCCATGAAAGACTGCGGCACGAGGATGGTGTTCAGACGGTTGGAGAAACCGACCACGCGCCCCGTAAGCCGCTTGATACGGCTTCCATCGTCAGAAGCAAGGGTCAGCTGCAACGGAATGCCGCTCATAATGCTTTCCGACATCTGAGGGAGACCGGCGGAACCGGCAAAACCGAAATTATACAGGGTAAGATAATCTTTGGAAATAATCACCGGCACCACTTCATCTTCCGGAGAGAAATGCCAGTCGCCTCCTGCCACGTCAACGAAGCCGTCGGGTATCGATTCGAAAAATAACATGGTTGACATGGCTTTACCACCCTGCGCCACGGAAGCCCACACACGATAGTCGGTGGCGGAAAACTCGCCCACGTCCCTAACCCAAGGCTGCGACTTAATGTCAGCTATTTCCTTCTGCGAGAACCCGGTGTCGGAATCGCCCCAGGTGGCGGCAGAAGTCACTTTTTTGTTGACGACGAGGAAATCCGTTTTTATGAAACTGTCGTCGGAACTCCAGAGGCTTCTTGAATCCTGGAAGAACTGCAAGCCCCCCGTTATTATGGCGAGACCTATGAAATTGGAAAGCACAAACCCGATGACGCGGGCCGGCGATGTGTTTTTACGCAAAAGACGTGACACCAAACGCATATCAAAGCTTCAGTTTTATATATTCATCAATCAAAAGCGGATTCCCGACGGAAGTGGAAATTATACCGGCGCCCTGCCGCCTCGCCTCTTCCGTTATCATAGTGGCGGCAATACGGTTGTTGTCGCCGTCGAGGTGGCTCACGGGCTCGTCAAGGAGTATGAAGTCGAACGGCTGGCATAACGCACGGATTATGCCAACCCTTTGCTGCTGCCCTATCGACATCTTCCCGACCGGGTAATCCCTACGCGCCTCGATTCCGAGCATACGGAGCCATTCCTCAATTTCCGCATCCGTTTTCCATCCGGTCAAGGAATTCTTAAGCTTTATGTTCTGCAGTGCTGTAAGTTCGGGGAAAAGGGAAAGTTCCTGCGGAAGATAGGCAATGTTGCGACGACGCAGTTCCTGCCATCGGTCCATGCCAAAGGAAGAGGCGTCGAACCCGTCGAACCGGAGGGTGCCGTCATAGTCGGTGCGCGCCCCGAATATATAAGAGCACAGCGACGACTTACCGCCGCCGCTCGCCGCTTCAACAAGATAGGACTTGCCGCGTTCGAATGTAAGTTCGCTGCGCCACACATCGGAATCAGGGATGCTTTCCGAGAGGAAAACCCTCGGCAGCATCCCTGAAAGACGGATAGTCTCTATTTTCATTTGTTTTTCTTGATGAGCGTGAGAAGGATATTCTCCGAATCGTCGGTGCCCTTCACCATGACATTGAGCGATATGCCCCCCTTTTCCGGGGTCAGGCAGAATGCAACGGTCTTGACCCCGTTTTTAGCAGCCTCAACACCGGGAGCGTCGGCATTGACAACAACGCCGAGGGTTGATCCTTTAAGGATTTCCGACGCGGCAGCCACTTCGAGACCGCCCTGAAGAGTGCCTTTGTTCATCCTGACGTATTTCCCGTCTTTCTTGGTGGGGGCGAACTGCGAAAGCAGATTCATGAGGTCGAGCGAGGGGTTCCCGTCGGTAGTGACAACGGCACTGAAACCGTCGGCCATGTCGTCGGGATTGGATATAGCCACAGCGGCAGTCCCGTCGAGCGACTTTACAAGCGAAAGCATGGAACCTGCCCCGCCGCCGAACGACGAGCTCAGTTTCTCTATCTTCTCCACAAGCCCTTTTGTAATCGACATGGCAGCAACAGCCTCGGCTGTCGTGCCGAGCGACTTTATCTCAGCCACGCTCACCTTTTCCGCAGGAAGCAAATATTTGGCGGGCTCTCCCTTATCGTTGAGCACGGCACCTGACGCCTTAATCTCCCCTTTAAGGAAATCTACATAAAATGATGAGGAAGTCGCCCCGTCGAAAAGCATGCCTACCACCATATTGACCATAGCCATATCGCCCATCGACATATTCTGACGCCCGAAAGCGTTAAGCTTTCCCCAGCCGACGATGTCGTGCGTCATATTGGAAATGTTAGACGAGAAGTCGTTGGTAATGAAACTCTGGCCTGGCTCGAGCGAGGCATAATTTTTAATGGCTTTGGAATCGACGTTACCCGAAGTGAGGTTAACCCATACCTGCGCGCCCGCCATAGCCACATTACCGCAAACCTTCACACCGTTTTCTTCCGTGAAGTCGTTGCCGGTCTGTTTTTTCACGAATTCGGTAAATTTCGGAGTGTCGGCCACCATAGCGGTGACGTAAGTGCCGTAGGCATCCGAGAAAATTATGGCTCCCGCAGGGTCGATGCCACTTTCCCCCGAAAGGAAAAGCTTCATCGCCTCCCTGTTGTCGGAAGAAGAACCTTTGAACGAGTCGAGGAACTCTTCAAGATCCTTACCGGCTACAATTTCAGAACCGTTGACCTCACAACCCGCCTTTTCAAGAAGCGACTGAAGATTGACGCCCACTACAACGCTTGCCGAAGAAGGCACTTTCGAAAGAAGGTCGGAAACGTCGGCGGCCTCTTTCTTACACGAATTGAAAACCGGAAGCAACGCCACGATTAGACAGACGGCAGCCAGACTCTTCAATTTAAGAAACGATGTTTTCATATCTTGGTGTTTTTGATTGTTATCATCCTCCCCGACGGCAAAGTTAACTAAAATTTTTATCTTTACGCAATTTATTCTTGTTCCACTCATTTTTAATCGCTAACTTCGCGCAATAAAGGGAAAAAATCACAACCGATCATCCCACACAAACATATCAGCCAACATAAAGCATCAACAGATATGAACCAGATTTCACAGCGCATAGCCGCCCTCTCCCCTTCCGCCACCCTTGCAATGTCGCAAAAAAGCGCAGAACTCAAGGCTGCCGGGGTCGATGTCATCAACATGAGTGTAGGAGAACCTGATTTCGACACCCCCGACTTCATCAAGGAGGCGGCGAAAAAAGCCATCGACGACAATTTTTCACGCTACACACCGGTGGCGGGCTACCTGTCGCTGCGCAAAGCGATAGCGGGCAAACTCCTCCGCGAGAATAAAATCGAATTCGCGCCCGAGCAAATCGTGGTGGGCAACGGAGCCAAGCAGGAACTCTGCAACGTTATCCTCGCCACCGTCAACCCCGGCGACGAAGTAATCATACCGGTGCCGGCATGGGTGAGCTACGTGGAGATGGTGAAGCTCGCTGAAGGCGTCACCGTGGAAGTATATGCCGGAGTGGAACAGGATTTCAAAATCACCCCGGAGCAGCTTGAGAAAGCCATCACGCCGAAGACGCGCATGATTATGCTCAACTCCCCGTCGAACCCCACGGGCAGCATCTATAGCCGCGACGAGCTGAAGGCGCTTGCCGACGTGCTCGCCAAATATCCCGACATCATCATCCTCGCCGACGAAATTTACGAACACATCAACTTCGTGGGCGAAGTGCATAGCATTTCCGAATTCGAGAACGTGCGTGACCGCGTGGTCATAATCAACGGAGTCTCGAAAGCCTACGCCATGACGGGATGGAGAATAGGATATATGGCCGGGCCGCTGCCGATAGCCAAAGCCGTAACGAAACTTCAAGGTCAATATACCTCGGGGGCATCTTCCATTGCCCAGAAAGCTGCGGAAGCCGCCTACGAAGGCTCACTCGACTGCGTGGAAGAAATGCGCAAGGCGTTCGAGCGTCGCCGCGACCTCATCGTAAGCCTCGCCAAGGATATTCCCGGATGGACCGTCAACGAGCCGCAGGGTGCGTTCTATCTTTTCCCCGAAGTAAAATCCTATATAGGGAAACGCGACGGCGACCGTGTCATCAATACGAGCGGCGACTACGTGATGTATCTTCTTGAAGTGGCACACGTGGCATGCGTTGACGGGGCAGCCTTCTGCGCGCCCGGATATATGCGCCTCAGCTACGCTACGTCTGACGACAACATCCGCGAAGCCATGCGCCGCATAAAAGAGGCGTCGGCAAGACTCAAGTGAATTTGGAATGTTGAGTTTTGAATTTTGAATTTGAATTTTGCATTTAAATTTGCAGGATTGAAAAATTATAATTAACTTTGCATCGCAAATCGGCACTGACACCGGTGCCGGTTAGCCCGGGTGGATACCAGAGTGGCCAAATGGGGCAGACTGTAAATCTGCTGGTTTATACCTTCGGTGGTTCGAATCCATCTCCACCCACTTACGACATCAATTCAATTATTGCACATAACAACAAATACAGGGCGTATCCGTGAGGACTCGCCCTTTTTTATTGTTGTCAGTTTTCAGTTGTCCGTTGTCAGTTCTTGATTGTGGCGCAAACGAAGTGAGCGCAAAAAAACTGACAACTGAAAACTGACAACTGAAAACTGACAACTGAAAACTAAAATAATCCATCAAATCGACAACCTGCGGAGGGTTGACATCAATTCCTGATTGATGGGCTTGTCGTTTTTGATTGCCTTGGTGAAGGGCACATAAACGATTTCGTCGTTCTTTATGCCGATCATCACGTTGCGTTGGTCGTCGAGCAGAGCATCGACCGCTGCGGCACCCATACGCGACGCAAGGATACGGTCGTAGGCCGTGGGCGAGCCGCCACGCTGAAGATGGCCGAGGATAGTCACACGCACATCGTAGTCAGGATATTCCTTCTTAACACGCTCGGCAAGCCCCATTGCTCCTCCTGTGGTAGGAGACTCAGCCACAAGAACTATAGAGGAGTTCTTCGATTTGCGGAAACCGTTGGCGATAAGTTCGTCGAGCTGGTCAACCTGAGTGGAAATCTCCGGTATGATGGCAGCCTCCGCGCCGGAAGCTATCGCGCCGTTAAGGGCGAGGAATCCGGCATCGCGCCCCATCACCTCGATAAAGAAGAGGCGTTCGTGGGATGTGGCGGTGTCGCGGATTTTATCCACGCAGTCCATGATAGTATTGAGGGCGGTGTCGTAACCGATGGTAGAATCCGTGCCGTAAAGGTCATTGTCTATGGTGCCGGGAAGGCCGACAATCTGGAAAGAAAACTCGTTGGCGAAAATGCGGGCGCCCGTCAAAGAGCCGTCGCCTCCGATCACCACAAGCGCGTCTATGCCATGGCGCTGGAGCACGTCGTAGGCACACTGGCGCCCTTCGGGGGTTTGAAATTCCTTGCAGCGGGCGGTCTTGAGGATGGTTCCCCCTCGCTGAATAATATTCGAAACGTTTTGCGTTGAAAATTCCACTATCTCGTCAGTGATCAGGCCTTTGTAGCCTCTCATAATGCCAAACACTTTGAAGCCCGCATAAATCGCGGCACGCGTCACCGCACGTATCGCGGCATTCATGCCGGGGGCGTCTCCTCCCGATGTAAGGATGCCGATTGCTCTTTGCTTTTCCATAACAAGTTTTATTTTGAAGTTATATTACCTTCTTTGAAGTTGTTTCTATCGATAATTCCTGACTTTACACGCCATGCAACGCCATTTATATTCACAAAGGTAATATTTTGTCGGGAAGTGACAAAAAAAATATTAATTTTGTGCCCGCATTCTTAATTATTTCAGTAATGAAGATTAAAAACATCATATTCGACCTCGGGGGCGTCGTAATCGACCTTGACCGCGAACGCGCCGTCAACGCCCTTCAACGTCTCGGCGTGAAAGACGCCGACCTTCTGCTCGGACAATACGAACAGAAAGGGCCTTTCCTTCTCCTCGAATCCGGACGCATGTCGGCCGGACAATTCTATGACACCCTGCTCCCCCTTTGCCGCCAGGGAACCACCTGCGAGGAAATACAGGATGCTTTCGAGAGGTTTCTCGTTGCCCTTCCTACGCACCGTCTTGAGGCAATAAGGAATCTACGCAAGGCCGGTTACAAGGTGTATATGTTGTCAAACACAAACCCTGTGATGTATAACAACTGGATTGAGCTTGCATTCCGTCAGGAAGGGCTCACAGTCAACGACTATTTCGACGGCATCGTAGTGTCGTTTCAGGAACGCACATGTAAACCCGACCCCCTCATTTTCCGCAACCTCATAAACCGCTATGGGCTTACACCCTCTGAAACGCTGATGCTCGACGATTCGGCGGCAAACTGCGAAAGCGCACGCTCCGTGGGGCTCAACGCAATCCAGGTCACCAAGAGTGGTCCCGACACCATGCTCGGCATAGCGCAACGCCTTCTGGAGGACGGCGAAGGCAAATGACGGGGAAAGTAGCCGCAATCGGCACATTCGACGGGGTGCATCTCGGGCATGCCGCCGTGCTTGCGAAGGTGAAGGGGACAGCGTCGGAACTCAATCTCGAGCCCGCCGCCATAACTTTCGACCGCCATCCCCTCTCGCTGATTGCGCCCGAACGCGCCCCGCTCGCCATCACCACCCTTGAGAAAAAAGCCGACCTCATCACAAAAGCCGGCGTGACGCCCATTGTGTTGCCTTTCGACGAAAAACTACGCGCCACCACCGCCCGAGAATGGATGCGCATGATCCACGACGAGCTCGGGGTGCTACATCTCGTGGTGGGTTATGACAATACTTTCGGCTCCGACGGATTGGCTCTTTCGATTGCCGACTATCGCCGCATGGGGGAAGAGATAGGGATAACCGTATCCGAGGCCCCGGTCGTGGAAGGGGTCAGCTCGTCGGCGATACGCAAGGCCATCGCGGCAGGAAATATCGCCGACGCCAACCGTATGCTAGGCCGGCGCTTCTCGCTCCCCGGAATCGTGGTGGAAGGCAACCGCCTCGGACGCACCATAGGGTTCCCCACAGCCAACGTGATGCCGGCCCCTGGGCTCGTCGTCCCGGCCAACGGAGTGTATGCCGCCTTGGCCACTCTTCCCGGAGGAAGGAAAGAGAAAGCTGTGGTCAACATCGGCGTGAGGCCCACCGTAAGAAGGGGGAAAGACCTCACCATAGAGGCACATATACTCGACTGGCACGGCGACCTCTACGGACATCGGATATCTATCGTGTTCCAACAGCGCATGAGAGAAGAAAAACAGTTCAATTCTATCGATGCCTTGAGAGTCCAGATTGAAAAAGACGCTTCCCAAGCAAAACTTTTTCTTTCGGATGCGACAAAAACACCGAAATAGTGTTATATTTGCATAAATGTTAACTTTCCGAGGCATTTCACCAAGCCTGCAGGCTGTGAGTGCCTCCGATTCCACACCATCGATGCTATGAACGATATAGAGATTATCAACTTCGCCACGACTCCCAGCCTTGTGAGCAGATACATGAGGGAACTGCGAGACGTCACCATCCAGGGCGACCCCATGCGATTCCGCACAAACCTCCACCGCATAGGCGAAATCATGGCCTATGAAATCTCGAAAAGACTCAAATATTCACAGGAAAAGGTGCAGACCCCGCTGGGGTTCACCATGTGCCACGAATCTGAAGACAAGATTGTGCTCACCACAATCCTGCGTGCCGGCCTTCCGTTCCACCAGGGTTTCCTGCAATATTTCGACAACGCCGAAAACGCTTTCGTCAGCGCCTACCGCAGATACAAAGAGAGGAGCGACCAATTCGACGTGCTCGTGGAATATATGGCGTCCCCTTCCATCGAAGGGAAAACCCTCGTCCTCATCGACCCGATGCTCGCCACGGGCAGTTCGATGGAACTCGGCTACCGCGCACTCCTGAAGAAAGGCAACCCGGCAAGAATACACATAGCATCGGTCATAGCATCGCGCCAGGCGGTGGAATATCTCTGCAATGTGCTTCCCGGCGGCAAAACCACCATCTGGACCGCAGCCATCGACCCCGACATCAACGCCCACAGCTACATAGTGCCCGGCCTCGGGGATGCCGGCGACCTCGCATTCGGACAAAAACTCGACGAATGATTCTGCAAAGCATTGACATACTCAATTTCAAGAATATAGCTTCCGCCACTCTCGACTTCTGCCCCGGAGTGAACTGCCTGCTGGGCATGAACGGCATGGGGAAAAGCAATCTTCTCGAAGCCATACATTTCCTGAGCATGGCACGCCCCATGACACCGATCCCCGACAGCGCGCTCATACGCCACGGCGAGGAGATGCTGATTGTGAAAGGCGTTTATGCGTCGGATTCCGACGTGGCAGACACCATTGCATGCGGCATCACCAAAGGGAAGGGGAAGAGCCTGAAACGCAACGGGAAGGAATACAAAAGGATTTCCGAGCATATTGGAAGGTATCCCATCGTCACCGTCACCCCTGGCGATTCGCAACTCGTGAGCGGGCCCGGCGAAGAGAGACGCAAGCTGATGGATATGGTCATATCGCAGGCCCATCCCGACTATCTTGCCCAACTCATCCGCTACACGCGCGGACTTGAAAGCCGCAACAGGATGTTGCGTGCCGGAGTGCGCGACTCCCTGCTTTTCGAATCGGTTGAATCCGGAATGGAAGAAGCTGCGGCGGCAATCCACGCCACACGAAAGGGATGGGTGGAAAGCATTGCCCCGAAAGTGGAAGAATGCTACGCAAGGCTTTCCGGAAAGAGGGAAACCACAGCCATAGCCTACCGCAGCCAGCTCACAGGCACCACCCTCCGCGACCTCCTTTCTTCCAGAAGGGCGAAAGACACCGTGCTCGGATTCACCTCGGCCGGACCCCACCGCGACGACATTGAGGCGAGTCTCGACGGCTACAGCCTCCGCCGCCTCGGCAGCCAAGGACAGGTGAAGACATTCACCGTGGCACTGCGGCTCGCGATTTTCGACTATCTGAGGGAAGCAAGCGGGATAACTCCACTGCTGCTGCTCGACGACATCTTCGACAAACTCGACGCGGCAAGGGTGGAAAGCATCATGCACGAAGTGACCACGTCGGATACGTTCGGCCAGATTTTCATAACCGACACCAACCGCAAGCATCTCGACGACATAATAGCCGGCATGGAAGGCCCGCGCACGCTTATAAACGTGGCCGACGGAGTTTTTTCGCCGATAAGCCTAAGCTGACAAAGAACCATGGAGAGGAAAGAATCGCAAAGCATCGGCGACATCCTGCGCCTCGCCTTTCAGGAAAACTGCATGCAAGACCGTCTCGACGAACGCCGCGCAGTAGAGATGTGGGGCAATGTAGTGGGGACGGCGCTCGCCGTGCAATGCCGACGCCCCGACGTGGCGAACGGCGTCATGACCGTGGGGGTGGCGAATGCGGCCCTACGGCACGAACTGACGATGTCGCGCACAAAGCTTCTTAACGAAATCAACCGACAGCTTGGGAAAGACGTTATTTCAAATATAAGGTTTGTCAGCTACTGAACGGGAAACACCACCGATAAAAACATTATAAAAAAATGGATTATAACAACCCGCCCGACATATCTCTCTTTCACGACCGCATCGACGTGCAGATACGCTTCAACGACGTCGATGTGCTCGGGCACGTAAACAACACAGTATATTTCGCATTTTACGACACCGGCAAAGCACATTATTTCAATTCGGTTGGAGGCAAACCCGTGGATTGGAAACACGTTGATATGGTCATAGCCAACGTCAACTGTTCGTTTATGGCCCCCATATTTTACGGAGAAGACATCGAGGTGCTGACCACATGCCTCTCCATCTCCATTAAAAGCATGCGCATACTCCAGCTCATCAGAGAGAAGAAGACAGGCCAGGTTAAATCGATGTGTGAGACAGTGATGGTATGTTTCGACCCCGCCACAGGGCAAACGAACCCCGTGCCCGACGATTGGAAAGAGCGTGCCGCAAAATTCGAAAAACGCGAACTTGTTAAAGAAATTTCCAAATAAATTCCCAAAACATGGATAAAACAGATAACTCCCTCCTCGCAAACCGCCTCCGGAAAATCCTTGAGGCAGAAGCAGAAGCCGTGAGGTCGATACCATTGACCGACGGCTACCCGCGTGCCGTGGGGCTCATCGTGGAGAGGGTGAACCGTCTGGGCGGCAAACTCGTAACCTCCGGAATGGGGAAGGCAGGGCAGATTGCCATGAACATCGCCACCACATTCTGCTCGACAGGCACGCCCGCCGTCTTCCTCCATCCTTCGGAGGCACAGCACGGCGACCTCGGGATATTGCAGAAGAACGATGTGCTGCTCCTTCTGAGCAATTCCGGAAAGACGCGCGAGATTCTTGAGCTAATCGACCTCGCAAAAGTGCTATACCCCGGGATTCCGTTCATTATAATCACCGGCGACCCGACAAGCCCGTTGGCGCAGGCAGCCGACGTGGCGCTTTTCACCGGGGGAGCCCCGGAAGTATGTCCCCTCGGACTGACCCCGACCACTTCCACCACAATGATGACCGTGATGGGCGACCTCCTCGTGGTAGCCACGATGGAAGCAATAGGGTTCACCGTAGAGGAATATGCAAAGCGTCACCACGGAGGATACCTCGGGCATAAATCCAAAAGCCAGATAGAAGCGAAGGTTTGATGCACATCGCGCCACGGAAGCCGCGGCCTGCCAAACCGCCGCTATTCAAAAAATACCATAAAAATCACGATATATGAACCAGATTGAAATTCCCCTGATGCTTGAGAAGTTTGACAAGAACTCCCGCGAGCTTGCCATTCTCAAAGAAGCCCTGGGCTGCCGCAAAACCGCCGAGCAGCTTATAGCCGAAGACCGATACATGGACGCCATGGAGCGGACCGTAGCCGCCCTTAAGGCCCTGCGGGATTTTCCGGATTTCGACAATGTGGAGTTTCGCGCCGTGCTTGTGGCGCTTCTGTTCGATCTTTCAGAAATCCATTTCTCTCTCAAAAACTATAAACAGAGTGAAAAAGACCTCGACATCCTTTTCAAGGTGCTCGACAATCTTGTGAAACAGGACGAAACCCGTTTCGGCAAATTCCACATCCTCGCCATGGAGCTTTCAACCCGCATATTGCGCTCCCGGAAGAAAGCCATCGACCTCCTTGTGAAGCAACAGATCAACACCGGACTCCTCTATGAGAAAGTCAACGCCGGCGTCGTGGCCGCCACCGACAAGCTCGTTGACTCGCTCAGAAACGTCGGACAGCTCCTTGCATCGACAGGCGACCTCAAGGCCGCCCTCAAATTTTATGCAGAGGCTATAAAATATTCGAAGAAACGCACCGGGAGGGTCACCAGGAAGGAAATCAGGATGACAATCGAGATGGCGGAAATAATGATGCGCATACGCACCATGCGTCCTCGCGCACGCCGTCTGCTCAATGCAATCCTGCCGCATGCAATATCCTTGGAAACCATCGAACTCGAACGCGACATACTCGCCCTCGTCGAGGTGATCGACGCCGACGTGGAGCGCGAATCGGCATGGAAGAACTTTATCCACAAGGTCTCGACGGCAGCGAAATCAAAATTCAAGAAAACGGAGAAAAAAGGTGCCGAGGGCGCCGACGACGTCTCGGAAAAGATTTAAACAGCGATAAGAATGTCAACCATACTTAACACCAACGGTTCAGCCATCCAGATTCCCGAAATCGACAAAAAAGTGGCGGGTAATTTTTATATCGTCACAGCAGACTGGAATCCTAAAATAACCCATACTCTACGCGACGGCGCTGCCGGAGTGTTGCGAAGGGCGGGGATAGAGAAGAATAAAATACGCCATATCAGCGTGCCCGGCACAGTGGAACTCGTAAACGCCGCCGCTCTTGCCGCAAATGTCTCGAAAGGCGACGCAGCCTCCGGAAACCCCGATGCCACGGAAGCCATAATAGTAATCGGATGTGTGATAAGGGGCGACACACCCCATTTCGACTATGTCTGCCAGATTGCCGCACAAGGTGTAGCCGAGCTGAATGCAAAGGGGGGAGCCCCCGTGATTTTCGGGGTCCTCACCGTTGACAACGAACAGCAAGCCATCGACCGTGCAGGGGGGTGCCTCGGTAATAAAGGCTCCGAAGCCGCCGTGGCGGCAATCGAGATGGCAAACCTGCACGCATCTTTAAAATAATATCAAACAACAAGATAACCCGCTTCAACACATTCAACTGAAGCATACATCCACATTATTGCAGGGTGACGGATTCAAAAAATTCCGCCACTCTGCAATTTTTATGCACATTTTTAACATTTCTATACCAATATTTACATACCAACTTACGTTTCAATAACAAGCGACAGAACGCCTATGGATTCTCGTAACGGAAAGACGGGCCTCACACTCCCCTTCTCTCCCGGAATAAAAAATATATGTGACATCAGAAACCAATACAAACCTGACATAAACCTTTAATTATGTTTTACACCATCGACACATTCACCCAGCAGGCGCACGACCGTCTGCATCCGAACCAACCATATCCCGACGCGATGCACAGCCCATGCGGCCATGACATCGCCACATCGGGAATAACCGAAAACTTTTTTTCATGACTTAGATATGTTTTAGGGCCTTAGAATTATACTGGGAAAAACTTAATTGTCTAAATTTTGGGTTATATACATTAGTAATTTCTATCAACTGCCGAAGATACGGAAGCCGGTGTCGCTACAGATACTTTTCTCTCCTACTTCGCATCTGTATTGGCCCCGGAATCTAAGGCAGGGAAAAACCGGTCACCGTGAGGTGGGCGGTTTTTTTGCATTTCTCTCCTTTTTTAATTAATTTTGTAAACCTGTAATCATATTTCCGACAATCCTGCCAATGAACCAATATCTCCCTCATTCGCCGTTAGAAGAAGAAAGCATGGTGGAGGCCGCCTATCAAGACCTTCTCCAGGCTTATCTCGCGAGCAACCACCGGAAAAAGGTGGAGATTATAGAACGTGCCTACCGTTTCGCCAAAGAAGCCCACAAGGGGGTGCGCCGACGCAGCGGGGAACCGTATATCCTCCACCCCATAGCCGTGGCGAAAATAGTGATTTCAGAACTCGGCCTCGGCTCCACGTCGATATGCGCCGCCCTGCTGCATGATGTGGTGGAAGACACAGAATTCACCCGCGAAGACATAGAAGCGTCTTTCGGCAAAAAAATTGCCGACATCGTGGAGGGGCTCACCAAGATTTCGGGTGGGATTTTCGGCGACAAAGCCTCCATACAGGCGGAAAATTTCAGGAAACTCCTCCTCTCGATGTCGGCAGACGTGCGTGTGGTGCTCATAAAAATGGCAGACAGGCTCCACAACATGCGCACCTTAGGGTCGATGAGGCCCGAAAAGCAATATAAAATAGCCGGCGAGACCCTCTACGTATATGCCCCCCTCGCCCACCGCCTCGGGCTTTTTAAGATTAAAATGGAACTCGAAGACCTCGCTTTCAAATACGAGCATCCCCAGGCCTACGCCTGGATTATGGACAAGTTGAGCGAGACGGAGGGGCAACGCGAAAGAATCGTGGAGGAATTCGTTAAGCCGGTCAAAGAAAAACTCGATGCCGCCGGGTTTAAATATGAAATCAAGGCAAGGGTGAAAAGCGCATATTCCATTTTCAACAAAATGGAAACAAAGAAGGTGCCTTTTGAAGAAATCTACGACATTTATGCGGTGAGGGTGATTTTCGAAAACGACGACGACTCCCTCGAAAAGATAAGGTGCTGGCAGATATACACATTCTTCACCGACGGACACCGCATACACCCCGACCGTCTCCGCGACTGGACAAGCATCCCGAAAGCCAACGGCTACCGCGCCCTCCACCTCACCGCCATGGGACCCGAAGGGAAATGGATAGAAGTGCAGATAAGGTCAAGGAAAATGGACGAAATCGCCGAACTCGGATATGCCGCACATTGGAAATACAAAACAGGCGTGCATGAAGACGAGACGGAGCTCGACTCCTGGATGAACACCATCAAAGACATCCTCGCCAACCCGGAGCCCAACGCCATCGACTTTCTCGACACCATCAAGCTCAACCTTTTCGCCTCGGAAATTTACGTTTTCACACCCAAAGGCGACCTCGTGACACTCCCTGCGGGAGCCACCGTGCTCGACCTTGCCTTCGCCATACACACCCATCTCGGCACCCACTGCATGGCAGGCAAAATAGCCCACCGTCTCGTGCCTTTGTCGCATGAACTCGGCAGCGGCGACCAGGTGGAGATTATCACCTCGGAGACGCAGACACCGCAGGCGGAATGGATAAAATATTGCCACACGGCAAAAGCCCAGAACCGGCTGCGCGCCATACTCCGCAAAGACCGCAAACCGCTGCTCGCACGGGGTGAAAAACTTTTCAACGAGTTTATGGACAAAGAGGGGATAGCCGTCACCAACGAGACGATGACCCGCATACTCGCCAACTACCATCTGAAATCGCGCGACGACCTCTTCCTGATGCTCGCCAACGACGAAATCAACCTCTCATCGAAAGAACTCAAGGAACTCAACAAGAGCCGACGTTCGCTGATGAAGAAGATACTACGCAACCCGTTCTCATCTAAAAAGAAACCCGGTGAAGAGAAAAAAGCCCCTGTCAACCGTAAGGAAGTATATGTGCTCCATCCCGACGAGGAAAAGCCCAACTATCGGTTCGACACCTGTTGCTCCCCGATTCCGGGCGACGACGTGCTCGGGTTTGTTGACGACGACGAAAACGTGATTCTCCACAAAGTGAGCTGCCCCAACGCCATGAGACTCAAAAGCGCGTTCGGCTCGCGGCTTGTAGCCACCAGGTGGGGTGGCGTCGCCGACAAGTTTATAGCTACCATCAGCATCGACGGGCTCGACCGCCACGGCATCCTGGAAGAAATAACATCCACTGTGTCGAAAAAACTCTCCATCAACATCCGGGGACTCAGCATAGCTGCCAAACAGGAAGTGTTTCACTGCGACCTGACCGTGCAGGTTGACAACGCCGACACCGTCGAGACTATATGCGATGCCCTTAAAAAAATCAAAGACGTGAAGTTCGCCCGACGTTCATCGTGAGGGAAGGCGACGTAGCGTATCCATACGTGTTTTATTATGTGGAATAAAATTTTCTCACAACTCAACCTTATCAGGTTCGGTCTCGCCATCACCTCCGTGGCTGTAATTCTCCTGTTTCTTCCGAGGGCCGACCATCAGAGTTTCTCTTTCGAGGAAAACCAACCGTGGAAATACCCTCTGCTAACTGCGGATTTCGACACCCCCATCCTGCGCGACTCGGCATCGGTCAGAAAAATGCGCGACAGCATCGACCGTGTCTTCGTCCCGTTCGTAAAACGCGACGTGGATACCGAGAAAGCCAACGTGGAGAGGTTCGCGAATATCATACAGAACTATTCGTCGCCTACGGAGAAGGCACTCCTCATGCGTCTCATAAAGCAGACCTATGCCAACGGGATTCTCGATGCGAAGCTTTATGCCAACGTCACGGCAAGAGGAAACCACGAGCTAAGGCTTGTCGATAGCGAATCGGGAGATTCAAAATCGGTGGTGGCGGTCAACGCCTCGTCGATGCTTTCCCCGGCGAAGGCGTTCGGAAAAATCGATTCCGTCTTCACCAGCGAGTTCCACGGTGGGGAGGGAAAATTGTCGCCCGAAATCAGCAAGGCGCTCAACCTCTGCCTCACGCCCAACATAGTAACTGATTCCGCCACCGACTATAAATACCGCAGCCAGGAATACCTCAACGTCACGGGCGCAATGGGCGTAATCAAGAAAGGGCAAAGGATAGTTGACCGAGGGGAAATAATCAACCCGCAGATTTTCACCAACCTCAACACCTATCTCGACATGATGAATTCGCGGCAGGCGGAAACCCGCGACCACACGTATTTCATCATCGGGCAGGGTCTCTACATAGTGATAGTATATGTCTTGCTATATTGCTTCATGAGCCTCTACAGGTCGAGATTCTTTTCCAACATAAGGCAAATGGCGTTCCTGATGTCGTTTATCACCCTGTTTGTGGTTTTTTCGATAGTGATGTTCGAATATGTCGCAAACGGCATCTACCTCGTGCCTTTCGCGGCCGTGCCGGTCATTATACTCGTGTTTTTCGATTCGCGCACCGCTATATTCGCTCTGCTCACAACGGTGCTCATAGCTTCGCTCGTGGCCACCTATCAGTTCCAGTTCATATTCATGGAACTCTGCGTGGGTCTTGCCGCCACTTTCAGCATACGCCAACTTAGCCGCAGGTCGCAGCTGCTGCGCACAGCCATGTATTCTTTCCTCACCTATACCGTGACATATTTCGCCACCTGCCTCCTCACCGAAGGCAACCTCTCCAATTTTGTGCCCCGCACAATCGGGATATTCGCCATCAATTCGGTGATACTTTCTTTCGCCTACATACTCATTCTCGTCATCGAAAAACTCTTCGGGTTCACATCTACGGTGACGCTTGTGGAACTCAGCGACATCAACAGCCCGTTGTTGCGGCGCCTCGCCGAAGACGCCCCCGGCACGTTCCAGCATTCCATGCAGGTGTCAACCCTCGCCACAGAAGCGGCGAGGGCGATAGGCGCCAACACCACGCTGACACGTACAGGCGCGCTCTATCACGACATCGGCAAGATGAAAAGCCCTATTTTCTTTACCGAAAACCAACATGGCGTCAACCCGCATGCCGGCCTCAACCCGGAGACAAGCGCACACAAAATCATTTCCCACGTAACCGACGGCCTCGCCATGGCATCAAAGGAGAAACTCCCTTCGGTAATCAAGGCGTTCATATCGCAACACCACGGCAAAGGGATAACAAAATATTTCTACAACACCGCCGTGAATGAAAACCCCGACGTCGTTATCGACAAAACCAAATTCCAGTATCCGGGACCGAACCCGCAGACCAAAGAGACCGCCATACTGATGATGGCGGATTCCGTCGAGGCGGCATCGAGGAGCCTAAAAGATTTCACGCCCGAGGCAATAAACAATCTGGTCGATAAGATTATCGACTCCCAGATTGCCGACGGCCTGCTGAAGGAAGCCCCCATTTCGTTCCGCGACGTGGAGACGGTGAAAGACACCTTCAAGAAACGCCTCTCCACAATCTATCATTCACGGGTGCAATATCCCGAAATGAAAAAAGACACCGCCACCGCTGAAGCCGAAGGGCACAAGGATGCCGACGCCTCCCCCTCCCCTGCCGCTTCCGGGAACGCCGCCGTGGAGAACAAATAAGGAATCTCCAATCAATATTTTTGGTTGTTCAAGCGTTTCTATACTATGGAGGATGCCGCAGATTGCAGGCAAAACCTCGCGCAACCCGTAACCATACCAAGTCATGACAGCATTGGCAATAACCCTTTCATGCCTCTTTTTTGCGGCATCGCTTGCATTCCTGCCGAAAAGGATGCTCTTAGCCCCGGCATGCGCCTTCATAGCCCTCACACTCTTGAGTCTGGCATCGGCACCGGGGGGATATCCGTTGTTGCCGATAAATTCCACGATTCTGCTTTGCTGGCTCTGCATGACAATCGTGGTCATGACCGCCACCCTGCTTCAGCCGCTGCCGCTGCGCCGCTCGTCGAAAGGGATGGGGTATATCATTGTCGGGGCCATCGCCGGTATGGCGGTCGGCCTCCTCGGATTCTCCTATGCCCCGCATGTGTCGGTGCTCTACGGCATAATGATAGCCGCCACTCTGGCAGGCATCTTTTTCGGATTTCTGCTCTACACCAAGACTCCGGAAGGGAGACCGGTCGGGATCGGCACCGGCAACTTCTTCAAATATCTCCTCGCAAAGGGATTCCCTACCGCCATCACCGTCATGCAGATCGGTGTGGTGCTCGTGTTGGTGATAGCCTTGCATAAATATTGAAAAATAACGCATAATCACAATATGACAAACATATTTTCTAAAATAATACGACGAATTGCGGGAGGGGCGGCTATCGCTCTGGCTTTCACGGCATTGATGGCCGATGCCCAGACCTCCGCACCTTCGGCAGCCGCTGCAAGCAAACGGAAAATAACGGTGGAAAAACCTGATTTGGAACAAATCAGAAAAGAGACGCTCGACCCTTCGAGCAGGTTTTATTTTCCGAAGCTTATGGCGAAATATACCCGCAACGACACCACGATGACAAACGACGAATACCGCAATTTCTATCTCGGGTATATGTTTCAGGAAGACTACGACCCATACCGCACGTCGCCCTATTCGGGAGTGACTGACGAACTCAGGTTGAAAGCCACCCACACCAAGGAAGAAATCGACACCATCAGGAAATATGCCGAACTGTCGCTCCGCGACAACCCGTTCGACCTCCGGCAAATGTCGTTTCTCGTGCATGTGCTCAAGGAGAAACGTAAAGATATGAGCGCAAAAATATGGGAATACCGTCTGGAACATCTTCTCGGAGCCATCAAGAGCACTGGCACCGGCGAGGATGTGGAAAACGCCTGGTATGTGATTTACCCCATGCATGAATACGATATGGTGCAGCTGCTCGGCTATGAAGCCACCGACGCCCAATTCATCGACCCTGGGGTGGATTACCTCACCGTGACGCCGACCCCCGAGACCCAAAAACGGCTGCGCGATAAAGTGGCGGAGGGTTTCTATTTCAACGTCGAGGTGCCTATGGCGGAATATGTAAGGAAACATCCGGAAACCAACGACGACACTCCGGCTGAATAAACAAACCAAAATACAAGACAATAAAATGGGAAACAAGAAAGAAACCGTAGGTCCCGGCAAATTCGTGGCCTACTCCTATAAGCTTTATAACGACGCCGACGGGTCGCTGCTTTTCGAGGCTCCCGCCAACGCCCCCGACGTGATGGTCTATGGCGTTAGCCATGAAATAGTGCCCGGCCTCGCCGCCGCTATGAAAGACCTTGCCAAAGGGGATAAATTCGGTGTTACGCTCCCCCCGGAAGCGGCTTTCGGCAATCGCAATGACGAATATCTGCTTACCCTCGACCGCGACATATTTATGCGCGACGGCAAACTCGCCGACGAAGTGAAGGTCGGCGCCATCCTTCCGATGATGACCGCCGAAGGCTACCGCGTGCAAGGCGTGGTGACCGAAGTGGGCGACAAAATCAAAATGGACTTCAACCATCCTTTTGCCGGACTCACCGTGCGCTATGAAGGGGAGGTGGAAGAAGTGCGCGACGCCACTCCCGAAGAACTCCAGCCTTCTAAAGGGTGCGGATGCGGCGGATGCGGTTCGGAAGGCGACTGCGCATCCGGTTGCGGCGGCGGTTCGTGCGGCTCATGCCATTAAAAAAGTTTTTTAGCCGTATAAATTCAGAAGGGGCGACTGCATCGGCAGCCG
>CABRKI010000045.1 GCA_902471455.1 uncultured Porphyromonadaceae bacterium
AAGCTGCGGCTCCTCCTTCGTCATTGAGCGGTAAGCGAGGCTCGAACTCGTGACCCTCAGCTTGGGAAGCTGATGCTCTACCAACTGAGCTATTACCGCGTTTGCGATGCAAAATTAAGCATTCCGTCTGAAGTTTCCAAATTTTGGCAGATAAATCTTCATATTTTTTTATTACCTTTGCGTTGTATTAAATATAACGCAAGGAATTTGTGCATTTCCCTAAACAGGGACAGGCTTTTTGAATGTTAGATTATTCAAAGTCAAAATGTATGGAACCCTTGGAGTTATATAAACCCAGTAATATCCACATTCCCTCAAAAACAGAAAACTAATTGCGATGCAAACACAATATTTTCTTATTATAAACGAACAGCAGGCTGGCCCATTCTCGAAAGAAGAACTTGCCGGGCGTCACATCACGTCGGAAACACTCGTATGGCGTGCCGGTCTTCCCGACTGGACAAAAGCCTCCTCCCTTCCCGAACTCGCCGACATAATAGCCATTGAAACCGGCTACGAAGACCTCGGTACTGGCGAAGATTCCCGATGGTTTGCGATGATCAACGGCCAACAGACCGGTCCATACACCATTGAAACACTTATTTCGATGGGACTTACACCGCGCACCCCCGTTTGGAGAAACGGCATGCCCGATTGGGCTGAAGCATCTACGGTGCCTGAGATTATGAAACATTTTACATCCACACCCCCACCCCACTACGGATTCAACCCTAATCAAGGATACGCCAACCCTAATTACGCCAGACAAAATCAATATAACGCAAATCACTCCAACAACGGATGGAACAACGGCTACGGCAACCAATACGGCAACGGAATGAACAATAACGGTTGGAACAATCAAGGACAACGTATCAACTGGCTTCCGTGGGCTATTGTGGCCACAATCGTAGGGTTCTGCTTCTCATGCATCGGTGCCATCTTCGGAATAATCGGAATCGTCAACGCCAACAAAGCGAATAGCCTTTTCGCAGCGGGATACGACGACATGGGCGACCAGGCAAACAACACCGCCAAGATAATGACCATCATAGGGTTTGTACTTGCAGGCATCGGACTTATCGGCACAGGGTTCCTTTATAGAAATTCATTGTTCTGATGAAGTATTACGCAATGATTGGCGGCGAGCAACGTGGTCCCTACGAACTTCAAGAACTCGCCGAAGCCGGTGTCAGACCCTCGACCTACGTATGGTGCAAAGGAATGGCTGATTGGGAGAAAGCGGAAGATGTGGCAGACGTATGCCGTATGTTCCGCAACCGAATCCACGACCTCATGCATCCTGGAAGCGTTGATGCGCTTCGACGTCTTGAGACACAAGATACCGACAATCACGACAGCGACCAAGTCCGGACCAACTCTCCTTCACGGTTCGACCGCTATCTGCAAGACCAACCACAACTACCGTCGCTTGAGGAAATCGACGAGTCGAAAAACACCGATGTTCCACCCGCCCCTATGGTTGTTTGGGCGGTGCTCGCCACAGTATTGTTTTTCCCGCCCACCGGAATCGCAGCAATATATTATGCAATTAAAAGCAAGAAAGAATGGAACGCAGGCCACAATAAAGAGGCCCATGACCTATGCCGCAACGCCAAGATGTGGACAGGTATAACGTTCTTTCTCGGATTAATAGTCTATGCCGCAATAATACGGCTTACATAACCCGATTAAATTCCTGTGCCGACCCTATCCGCCATATTCCACAAGCGCATCATTCTCTTTCTTTTATTTCGACAACGCCGTAACACAAAAGGATAAAAAACGATAATCCAAATCGTTCCTTTTTTTGTTAGATTCATAGATTCTCTCCGAATCGATTAACCCTTGATTCCTCAATTATCTATGAATCTCACTACACTTCTACCATCCATCCTGTTGCTTTGCGCCATCCCGGCGACGGCACAACACACCGGAAGCAGGCTCTACCAAGAGTTGCCAAGGCAATGGGAAAAAACGCCCCAAACTTCAGAAGACCTTCCGGCAGACAATTCTTGGTGGCGAACCTTCAACGATGCCACGCTCGATTCACTCATAAACAAAGCTATCGCCAACAATTATAATGTGACGGCGGCAATAAAGAGAATCGAAATGGCGCGACGTTCCATTCAAGAGACACAAGCGGGATATTTCCCAACCCTCTCACTCAACGGAGGATGGAACAAGGCGCAACAAAGCGGAGCCATCGAATCGCCTAAGGTACCTTCCACACATAGTTCCTATTTTTCGCTTGGAGCTACAATGAACTGGGAAATCGATATTTTCGGCAGGGTAAAAGCTGCCGCAAATGCAAAAAAAGCGGCTTACAATGCCACCAAGGCTGAATACGAGGGTGTAATGGCAAGTCTCTCTGCCAACGTAGCGACGGCATATATCCAGCTTCGCACTTACCAAAAGCAGCTTGAAGTGGCGGAAAAACACATCGACTCCCAAAAAAAGATTGAGAATATGGTCATGGCGAGATATGAAGCCGACCTTGCCGACATGCTTGAAGTGACACAATCGAGAATAGTGCTTTACAATACCGAGACGAGTGTGCCCGGTTTACGCGCTTCCATAAGAACTCTCATCAACACCATATCCACACTGACAGGGGAATATTCCGGACAAACGGCGGCTTTACTCTCTCAGCCGGGCGAACTTCCTCAATATGACCGTACAATCGAAGCAGGAGTCCCCTCCGATATCCTTCGCCGACGTCCCGACATAGTAGAAGCGGAAATGACGCTCTCCGAATATGCCGCCAACGTGGGGGTGGCAAAAAAAGATTTCCTTCCGGCACTATCATTCAACGGCACAATCGGCACCTACGCCCATAAAACGGGCGACCTGTTCGGCTCACATTCAATGTCATATTCCATAGCGCCACAGCTTTCATGGACTCTCTTTGACGGACTCGCACGCAACTACCGCACCGCAGAAGCAAAACTACAGCTTGAAGCAGCTGTCGATTCCTACAATCTCACAGTAATGACTGCAGTGGAGGAAGTTGACAATGCGCTACTTAAATATGACTCCGTCTTACAAAGCATCGACCTTCAGAAAAAAGTTGTCGATGAAAGTGAGAAATCCCTACAGTATTCAATTGACCTCTATAAAGCCGGACTAACGCCTTTTTCCAACGTGGTTGACGCCCAGCTCAACTGGTTGGAAAGCCAGAATTCACTCGTTGAGCTTCAAGGGAGCGCCCTCGCGGCGGTAGTCACGATCTATAAGGCACTCGGGTATTAGTCGTTAGTCGTTAGTCGTTAGTCATTAGGCGTTTAGTCTTTAGGCGTTTAGTCATTAGTCGTTAGTCGTTTGAACAAAAACATTGGATTATGAAAAGATATTTATACGTTCTCGCCACATTTACGGCATTTTCAGGCATTGTTGCCTGCTCCCATAAAGATAAGGATTCTAATTCGGAAATGCCCCCCGATATCCAGGTGGCACAGGCATACACAGATTCTGTAGTTCTCCACAAAACATATCCGGGCTATCTTTCAGCCAGAAACAGTGCCACCGTAGTGGCTCAAGTGAGCGGCAAACTTGTAACCATGAACTACACCCCGGGATCGTATGTAAAAAAGGGTCAGCTTCTTTATACAATCGACCCTACCCTATACCGCGATGCCGTGAGCCGTGCCGAAGCGTCGCTCGCTTCTGCCGTCAGTTCGCGCGACTATGCCCTCAGTCATTACAACGCCGTGAAAAAAGCCCTTGAAGCGGACGCCGTGTCGAAGATGCAGGTGCTTTCAGCCGAAAGTGCGCTGCAGCAGGCTGAAGCAAACATCAAAGACTGCCGGGCGGCTCTTGCCACAGCCAAGACAAATCTCGGTTATTGTTCAGTGGTTGCACCGATTTCAGGTTATATCTCCGAATCCACCCTATCAGTAGGCAACTACGTAGATGGGGGTGCAACCCCGGTGAAACTTGCCGATATCTTCGACAATTCATCGTTCAATGCTGTCTTTGAAATCGAAGATTCCCAATATGAAATGATGGTCGGGCGTAACGACGGTGTAGGAGGCAACCTTTTCCGTGCAATTCCGTTGCAATTCCGAGAAAACCTCCTTCATCAGTATTCAGCCGACCTCACCTACGAGGCACCTTCGGTCAATAAAGGCACCGGCACCATAAAACTTAAAGGGGTGGTCAACAACATCGACAACGAACTAAAAGACGGCATGTACGTCACAGTCTCCCTTCCATACGGCGAAGCCCCCCATGCAGTCCTGATAAAAGACGCCTCTATCGGCACCGACCAGCTTGGCAAATACATCTACGTGGTCAACGACTCCAACAAAATTGTCTATACCCCTATTGAAGTAGGAGAACTCTACAAAGACTCACTGCGCGTAGTCAACAAAGGGATAAGGGCCGGCGACCGGTATGTCACCAAAGCCCTCCTCTCCGTCCGCAACGGGGAGACCGTCAACCCTATTCCCAACAAATAAATCAGCAAGGTTATGTTTTCGAAATTTTTTATTGACCGCCCCATATTCGCCACGGTGCTTGCCTTGCTGATGATTTTCGCAGGCATACTCACCGTGCGCACCCTTCCGGTGGCGCAGTATCCCGACATCACACCCCCTACGGTGATGGTCAGCGCCACATATCCCGGTGCCGATGCCGAAACCGTGGCGCGGGCCGTAGGCGTTCCCATCGAAGAGCAAGTAAACGGCGTTGAAGGGATGCTATATATGAGTTCAAATTCAGGTTCCGACGGAAGCTATTCGCTCACCATCACCTTCGAGAACGGCACAGACGTTGACCAAGCTGCCGTGGAGGTACAGAACAGGGTATCGGAAGCAAACGCACAGCTTCCTTCGGCAGTGGCGGAACAAGGCATCAGCGTCAACAAACAGAGCAGCAACAATGTGCTCTTCATTTCTCTTGAGACGGATTACCCCGAACGCTATGACGCCCTATACCTCACCAATTACGCCCAACTCAACATGACCGACCCGCTTTCGCGTGTGAAAGGCGTGGGTGGCGTGGGTGCTTTCGGTGGCGGAGAATATAGCATGCGCGTTTGGCTCGACCCTGAAGCTATGAGAATACGCAATATAACGCCCCAAGACGTCGATGCAGCCATCCGGGCGCAGAACATGGAAGTTTCGGCAGGAGCGGTCGGGACGCCTCCTTCCAACAGTGGCGCCCAGTTCGAATTCACCGTCACGAGCCGCGGACAACTCAGTACTGCAGAAGAATTCGGCAATATTATAATCCGCAGTGACAACGCCGGGATTCTAAGACTTAAAGACGTCGCAAAGGTAGAACTCGGAAGTTCGAGCTATTCGGCTGTGGCAAAAGTCAACGGTCATGAAACCGCCCTAATCGGCATAGAACAGTTGCCGGGTGCCAACGCACTCGACGTGGCGAAAGGCGCGATTGCCGAAATGGACCGTCTCGCCCAATACTTTCCCGACGGAATACACTATAAAATCGTCTTAAACTCCACAGACTATGTGAAGGAATCGATTTCCGATGTGATTACCACCTTCGTCCTGACATCGCTGATTGTGATGGTTGTCATTCTCCTTTTCCTGCAAAACTGGAGGGCGGTGGTCATCCCTATGCTCACGATTCCGGTTTCGCTGATAGCCACATTCGCTGTAATGAAAATAATGGGCTTCTCGCTGAATACCCTTACGCTGTTCGGTCTCGTCCTTGCCATAGCCATTGTGGTTGACGATGCCATCGTGGTTGTGGAAGACTGTTCCCGACTCGTAGATAAGGGGACCATGACCCGTCGGCAGGCAGCCGAAAAGGCCATGCGGGAACTTCAAGGGCCTGTAATCGGCGAGGTGCTTGTGCTCTTGTCGGTGTTTATTCCCACTGCGTTCGTAAGCGGAATCACCGGTGAACTCTACAAACAATTCGCCCTGACGATTGCCGTATCGACCGCATTCTCCGGTTTCAATGCACTCACCCTTACCCCCGCGCTTTGCGCCCTCTTCCTCACCCCGAGGAAACCAACGAAGTTTTTTATCTATAAATGGTTTAACAAAGGATATACCAAAACGGAAAACCTCTACGACAAAACCATATCCCGGATGCTTGCAAAGCCTTTGGTATCCATGCTCATATTCCTGGCTATTGCCGGCGTGGCGTTCTGGGGCTTCGTGAAATGGCCTACGAGCTATATCCCCGAGGAAGACATGGGATACTTCATGACATCCATCCAGCTTCCCACGGGAGCCTCGCTCGAGCGCACCGAGAAAGTGGCCGACGGACTTGCCGAGGAGATTAAAAAAAATCCTTACGTAAAAGACGTGATGTCGGTGTCGGGATATTCCTTCATCGAGGGGGGAGCCTCGTCAAACCTCGGATCCTTCATTGTAATTCTCAAGCCTTGGAAAGAGCGCGGACGCGCCGGTTCCATCGACAAAGTGATGGCTATGGTCGATAGCATCTCCGCGCGACAGCAGGAAGCCATCATATTCTCCATCAATCCGCCTGCCATTCCGGGACTCGGCATGAGCTCCGGCTTGCAGATGCAGCTTCTCGACATCAACAATCTCGGGGCGGCGGAGATGGAGAAAGCCCTTGCCGAAGTAGAAGAAAAAGCCAAATCCGACCCGCGCATAGAATCGGTGACATCGCTCTACCAGGGACTTGTGCCGCAATATTCAGTCAAGATAGACCGCGACAGGGTGCAACTCCAAGGCATCGACATTGAAGAGATGTATGGCGTGCTCTCTTCCTATCTGGGAGGAGGTTTTGTCAACGATTTCGTAGAGTTCGGACGTACATTCCAAGTGACCATGCAGGGCGATGCAGCCACACGCAACAACCCCGGAGACATAATGAAACTATCGGTCAGAAACTCAGCCGGCGAGATGGTACCGTTTAGCTCCTTTAGCAGCATTGTTCCAGCCATGGGAGAACCGAGCGTGTCGAGATACAATATGTATTCGACGGCATCCCTGACAGCGACTCCGTCGAAAGGGACGAGCACGTCTCAGGGAATCGAAGCCATGGAAGAAATCGTGAACGAAACGTTGGGCAAGAATTATTCCTATGCATGGACAGGCATAGCCTATCAGGAAACACAGGCCGGGACAACCATCAGTTTCGTGTTTATCTTCGCCATCGTGATGACAATACTCGTTCTTTCGGCACAATATGAGAGTTGGACCGACCCTATTGCGGTTGTTCTGAGCATGCCTATCGCCGTACTTGGAACTGTATTGGGATGCTTTGTAATGAACCAGAGCATAAGCATATACACGCAGATAGGATTGATTTTGCTCTTGGGAATGTCGGCGAAAAACGCTATCCTGATTGTGGAATATGCCATGGATTTCCGGAAGTCGGGGGTAAGTATCCGCCAAAGTGCGCACGATGCCGGGGTGATACGGTTCCGCCCGATTATGATGACCGCCATGGCGTTTGTTTTCGGAGTCATGCCGATGATGTTCGCAACCGGCGCGGGAGCCAACAGCCGTATCGAGTTAGGAACCGCCGTAGTGTTCGGCATGGCAATGAACGCATTGATCGGCACCCTGTTCGTACCCAACTTCTGGGAACTGATGCAAACCGTCAACGAACGCTACCTCTCCAACCTCTTCAAAGACCCTGCTCCCCCCGCTGCAGGTTCCGGCACGACAACGGAAACCGGGGAACCCACAACATCCACCGCCGGAAACAATGGGCCGGCTTCTGTATAAATCAACTTAAACCCAAATGATTGAGGCGGAATATCAAATTTGATATTCCGCCTCAATCATATATATATATATCGATTCTTTATTTACGGATTTTCTTACCCCCTACGATGTAGAGACCTCGAGGAAGGGATGCAATCTGATCCGGCGTTGCGTTGCGAACAATCAAAACGCCCTGCATGTTATATACGTCGCTGTTCGTGCCGTCCGTCGCGTGGTCGCCGTCTTCGACGGCGACTTCATCAATCCCTGCCATATATTCATCCTTATCGACGCATCGGAACTCCGCCGGCGAACCCTCGGGCACCGACAGATAGCAACTGTTGGCGGGGATGAACTCCAAATCTGTAGAGGTCACAAAGCCGAGCGAACCGTCGGCCAAAGTGCCGAGCACACGCATGGTGGCGGGATTATAACGAGTCACCTTATAATGCTGCGAGCCTTCATATACGTCATCACGACAGAAATATACGCCGGTGAGTTTGTTATCAGAAAGCTTCGATGCCGTGCCTCCGACATGAAGGCGGTTGGTAGTAGGCTGGTCTGTGATGCATTCCATAATCACCGGGGTTGAAATCGGCACAGTGCCGTCGATTTCTTCCAGACAAGCCATGTCGCCGAATACACCCGACACATAATAGGCTTTCACCCCATCGGAATAAGCACTGAAAGGGAAACCGCAATACAGGGAAGCATAATGCTTACCTTTGCTTTCGACAGTGGTCTTTACACCGAAAAAATTCTCGCCGTCGTCAGAGAGCGGACGTATGAACCAACGCCTGTAGTCGCCGTTGCAGTTGGTCTGCATGTTGCCCATCTCCTGAAACGACATGAACTGCGCGTCGCCAAGATATTTCGTAGAACCATGCATGGTGCCCGATGCAAGATAAAGCTTTTCACCCTTCGACGTGCCGTTTTGTGTAATATCTGCATAATGTCCTATAATCTGCTCGATTCCCGTGCCCTGTGACTCCATCTGATACTTCGGGCCTACCGGATATATATACATCACCGAACCCGGGTCGCTACAGACATTGTCAAATGTTTTATAAAGACGTATAGCCACAAGGTCGGCAGTGGTGTTGCCGTAGTCTATGCGTCCGTAGTCGTCGGCAACGCTACACCATCTTGTAGTTTTTAAATTCCTTACCCTGTAATAGCCGGCACCTTCATAATCGGCAAACCCCGATAAAGCTGCACATAAAGCAATGGAGAGAACAATCGATTTTTTCATCGTAGAAACTTTTCTATAATCTCAATCTTTAGAATATACATAAAAATACAGCCACGCCTGCGGGAGAGTGTCATTCCCACAGGCGTGACTATAATTTAACGTAAATAGCCCACAGGTTATTTTACGCTTCGTGAATCTTATTCGGCGATACAGATTGCAACGCGGTTCTGTACGGGATCGGGATAAGGCTGGTCCTCGAGGTCGCCCATGCTCTTCACAATCATGCGTGAAGCAGGAATATTGAACTTGGTGCGGAGAGCCTCTGCCACAACCTCGGCACGCTTGGCGGAAAGACGGAGGTTGAGAGCCTTTGAACCGGTACCCTTGTCGGCGTAACCTGTAATCGTAACCTTGGCATTGGGATGTGCGTTAAGATATTCTGCCACGGCAGCTACCTTCGTCATCTCCTGCTGGGTAACGATGGTCTTGTTGATCTTGAAGAAGATGTCGCGACGGAATACGCTCGCTGCGGCCTCCTGCTTCTTCTCCTCGACCTGAACAGGCACTTCTACAATCTTCTCCACAATCTTCTCGATAATCTGCGGCTCGCAAGGAACCTCCTCGACTACACGGGTGCGGGTAGAGTAACGGGGTCCGAACGCATACTTCACACCTACGAGAGTGTTGAAATACCAGTCGGCATTGCCGGCTTTCTTGGAATTGTAGCAGTCGTTGAGGACGTTGGCATTAGCCTCGAGACCAATCTGAAGACGCTCCGTAACGTTGAAGTTAACGTCGAAACCGAAACGTCCGGTGAAACGGGTGTGGGTGCCGTCCCAGATGTTGCCGAGCATATTGTAGTTAGCCCTGTCGGGCCATGCCCCGTTAAGATCCTGGGGAAGGTCAGCCGGTTTATCTACTCCGGCTTTCTCAAGGACATCACGGAAAGCATTGTTGATGGCGTTGGCCTCGTTGTTCTTCCAGGCAACGTTGATACCGATACCGGCGAAGAGGTTGACATCCACAAGACGCTTGGGGTTGTAGCCGCCGAAGAGGTTCGTCATGTTGAAAGTAGCCTCAATCGAGGGTGCGATATATGTCCAATGCCATTTGTAACGCTGTGCATCTTTAACGCTTCCATCTTCGTTTACAAAACCGATTTTGGAAGTGGCACGGCTTCTCCAGCTGTTGACAGAAATACGGGCACCGAAAATCGGAGTGAACTGATAGCCGCCCGCGAGCTGTGCGTTAGGACCTGCGAGAATGTCGAAGGATCCTTCGCCGAGGGTCTCCTGGGCACCGAACTGTGCCTGCCCGTACCAATAAGGCTGGAAGACATATTCGGTGACCTCCTCCTGAGCGGAGGCGCAGAGGCCTCCGAACAGGATTGAAGCGGTCAAAAGAATCTTATTTAATTTCATTTTCTTTGTTTGCTTTTGGGTTCTTGTAATTCTAAATACCTTCAGATCACTTTACTGTCAGATAGTAGAGGTTGGTCGAGGTATAGCCACGGTAGTCAAGAGATGTATAAACAATCTCATACTTGTAGCCAGACTTAAGGCCAGAGATACCAAATCTCTGCTGACGTCCCGGACGAACAACGTTGAGAAGCTCGTTGGCATCGTTCACACGCTTAACCTCGGCTGCATCCTGATTCTTGCCATTCCAAGCACGAGTTACGGCCACGAACTTGAGGTAAGAAGGAGCTACGAGTTCAGCAGTATAAGAAGTTGCGAAAAGTTCGATAGAGTTGCCGCCTGCCTGATTGAACAGAGAAGGATCATTGATTGAGTTAGAGAGCTGATGGAGACCTTCATTCTTCGTCTCGTAAGCCATCATAACCTGGAGATAGTTGTTCGGATTCTTGAGGAAGTTGTTAATCTTCTTCGCAAGAGCGTTATACTTGTCAACAAGACCCTGAACACCGTCGAGTTTGCCTGCAAGCTGATTCTCGATTTTGTCGAGGATATCCTTAATCTGGCTCTCTACATTACCGTCAATTCCCTTAAGCTGATCGTTCAAGTCAGAGATAAGGCTGTTCATCTTTGTCACAACCTCCTTATTGATTATAGACTGGATGCTGTTTTCATTACCTGTAAGCATACCCTTCACTGCAGTATTGATTGCATCAACAAGACCGTTGAGAGCACCGTCATTTCCGGAAACAGTACCGTCGGCATTATAAGTAAGCTCTATGGGTGTTTCTGCCGTACGACCTACTATATAGTTATCGTCATTTTCGTGTCCGGGTTCATAAATAGGCATTGAAGGAATGATGACAGTAAGCTTGTCGATACCAACATTGAACTTAATCTGACTCAAGTCAAGATTAATCTTATAGTCATCAGGGTTAATGCCAAGTCCGAACGAGAAAGTGATGTCATTCTTCACATCATTGAAGAACTCGTGGAGCTTGTCTTTAAGACGACCAAATGTAGGAAGTTCTTTGTTTGTGCCTTCGCCATAGAGGAACTCATAGCCGAGAGGACGAATTGTAGCAGCAGCAATATTGTAGTTGGAATATACGGCATATTCTTTAGTCACGGTTTCACCGTCAACGATTTCATCGGCAGTCCAGGAAGCCTTAACGCCATAAGCGGGACAAATATTCTCCATCTGATTGAGAATCACCTTGCCGAGAGCTACGAAATCACTCTTGGTGTGATCAAGGAGAGCATCCTTCATTGCGCTCTTCAAGCCATCCTCGACTCTGAGATTAAGCTTTGTCGCATCTTTCGGATCGATATTTGCCTTGGCGGCATAGAAACCGTTGTTAGCACGCGTCCATCCGAAGTTAAGGATTGTCTCGTCATCCTTTTCAGCTTTAATCTTCAGAGCTTCGTTGTCCTGACTGTCAACCAAAGAAAGGATGACACCGTCGAAGTTCACATTGTTTGGATTGATGGTAAGGTAAAGTTTGCCAAGGTTGCTATCATTGTCATCTGACATATAGTAACCGGAAACCGTTTTAGTAGCGTAACCAAGACTATGAATAGCAGCTTGCACTGCAGCATTATTGATTACGCTCTTATCGCCATTGTATTCCGTAGCATTCTCACCAAAGGGGAACACAATATCTTTGTCTGTGTAGCCGTAGTAGTTGGCAAGGATATTGCTCTGCAGACCAATGGGAAGATTGATTGAACCGAACATCGGGTTGTAGGTCTGCTGCGTAATGATACCTGTGATAAGCTTGTTCAGTCTCTGGTTGATAGCATCAATCTGTGGCTGTAGTTTCTTCACCTCAAGCTGAAGAGATGTAAGAGATGCTTCAAGAGTATTGACGAGTTCGCTTATCTGGCCTATGGTTTCCGTAATATCGCTAAGGTTCTCCTCAAGAAGTGGAACGAGGTCAGTAAGGATATTGTTGGCCTCGAGAGCTGACATATAAGCCTCGTTAGCACGAGCAAGAGCAGCTTCGATGTCCTCCTTATTGATACCTTCCTTCCATTCGTCCATCTGAGACTTCCACAGATTAAGGGTTGCTATATCTTTACCCAACTGTTTGTACGTATCGTCGTCTTTAACATACCCGGAAAGATCGACCTCTATCTCCCCTTTCTTTACATAATCTTCGAGTTTGGTTTCGAGATCACCTTTCATGACGACATTGCCCTTCCAGCTTGTGTAATCACTACCGAAAGTTTGTTCCAATGTACCATCGATAAGGCTCAGAACCGCGCTGCTCATGCTTTTCAAAGGCTGTCCCTCTCCATTTGTGAGGAAAGCTCTGACCTGATCAAGAAGAGCCTGAGCATCTTTAGGGCATTCGCACTTATGCTCATCAATATAGGCAATGAGCTTTTTCGCCAGTTCATCCTGGGAGAGGATGATTTCATTCTTGAAGTCCTCGTCCGTGTCCTTGCAGGAGGTGAACGTGCCGCAACCGACCGTAGCGACGGACAGCAACAGCAAGCCGTTGACTAATTTTCTATTCATTCCTTTAAGATTTGAATTTATTGATAATTATTTATTTGATTTTCGTGGAAAAATCTTTGTTGTTTGCCCTGGGTCAAGACAAAAATAGTTGTGGAACCGCCTGTCTTAATGAGGGTTAAATAGAGCCGTTAGACAAAAAGCAATAACCCAATGCGTTGGCACGCAACCCATACACATTGAAATTAGCCACAAAGTTAAGACTCTTTTTCTAATCTAACAAATTTTTAGCTAAAAATATTAATAGAGTTATATTTTTAACACTTTTGGTCAAAACTATTTATAGATAAGAAACTTCACAATCCTTTCAAATGTTAATTTTAACAAATTACAGCCTAAAATTCCCTGTTTTGACTAATTTATCGCGTTTTCCGGCCATTTCTCGATAAATGCCATTGCTAAATCCATTAGCAGAGCCGCATACCAACCACGCTGTTGAGTGAGTTACGAGGGCGCATGGCTAACCTTGCGCCCTTTGTCTTTATAACAACGACGCTATCTGCTTCTCAACAGCATTGCGGATAAAGGCATTGATAGATATGCCCGCTTGTTTTGAGAGTATCGCAACCTTGCTATGAGTTTCGGGAGATATACGCACATTCAACGCGCCCGAATAGCTCTTGCGAGGTTCTATTCCCTCGGCCTCACACATTACTATATAATCATCCACAGCACCGTGGAAATCCTCTCGCAGTTCCGATACGGTCTGCCCCTCATAGGTAATCATCGTGTCGTGGGGCAATGCAAGCACTTTCCCGAAAAGGCAGTTATCTTCCTCGCTGACCTCAATGCTGCCTACATACCCTTTGTAACTCATCGTGTTCATATCAGACTGTTGTTTTTAAGAAATTCCAATACTTGTTTCATTACATACGGCTTGACAATGCTGCCGGGGTGAGGTTTATGTGCGGCATAGGCACTTTCTCCTTTCTTGAAAATCACGCGAGAGCCGCTTGTCTTACCCTTGTTGCTTATCTCGTAGCCAAACATGCCGAACAACCTCACAAGTTCAGTCCATGTGAAATCGTTTGGCAATGACTTGAAACGCTGTATTAGTTTATCCTTTGTTCCCATATCGGGTATTTTACCGCAAAGGTAACTAAATTTTAGTTACAAAACAAGTAGCTACGCAATTTTGTTGCGAATACAACAAAAATTTCAAAGGTTCGTAATTTAAACAAATAACCAGCACAACCGGCTTTACTCCAACCAGAACAACCAAGACAATTGACAAATAACCAACCAGAACAACCAAGAACAACCAGAGTTTTTTAATAATAATCTGGTTGTTCTTGGTTGTTCTGGTTTGAGTAAAACCGTTGGGCTGGTTGTCCTGGTTGTTCTGGTTGGAGCATTAACAGTTGTTCTGGTTGTTCTTGGTTGTTCTGGTTGGAGTTAAGGAGGTTGTCCTGGTTGAATCAGAACATGTCATAATCGATAGAGAGGACTTGGAATTCCGTACGGCGGTTTATCTGGTCGGCCGCTTCCCGGTCTTCTGGCGAGAGAGTCTCGATGAATTCTTCGGTCAGCACAGTGCCTTCCGGGAATTGCGGGTATTCCCGGTTGATACGCTTCGTGACGGTTTTAGGCACGCTCTCCCCATACCCTTTCGGGCTGAGACGGTCGGCGGCAATGCCCGCCCCTATCAGATAATCGACCACGCTTTGGGCACGCCGTTCTGAAAGCCTGACATTATACTCGTCGCTTCCCTTGCGGTCGGTGTGCGCACCCATCTCAATAGTGACGTGCGGGTTTTCACGAAGCATCTGCGCCATCTCGTCGAGCGCGGCCTTCGACTCGTCGCGTAGCGTCGCCTTATCGAAGTCATAGAAAATATTCTCCACCACCTGCGGCTTATTGATGGCGGCAAGTATAAAATCCACGCCATAGTCGGCATCCTCTTCGGCGGAGTCGCTCTCGAATTCCTGCTTCACATTAAGATAGCCCGGCGCACCGGCTTTCATCACATATTTCACGCCACGGTCAAGGTTGAACTTAAACGACCCGTCGTCTCTCGCCACCTCCTTCTGATTGCTGCCGTCGTCACCGACAATCCTTATTATGGCGTTCGGCACAGGCTCTTCGTCTTTGTCGAGGACCCACCCGGAAATAGTAATCCTGATGTCGGGCAATTCGAAGCTGAAAATATGGTCATAACCCTTTGCGTCGCCACGGTTGGAACTGAAAAAGCCGCTCTCTCCGGGGCCGAACGTGATTCCGAAGTCATCGCCCTGGCTATTTACAGGCTGCCCCATGTTATCGACGCTCCAGAAATCTCCGGTGGTGTTCAGTTTCGCCCGGAAGATGTCGAGACCTCCGAATCCGGGATGTCCGTCGGAAGAGAAATAAAGAAGCGAATCGGTGCGCGAATAGGGAAACATCTCGTTGCCGGGAGTATTGATCTGGCTTCCCATGTTTTCCAGGCTCCCGGCTCGGTCAACGAGCGATATGCGCCAGATGTCGAGGCCACCGTAGCCTCCCGGCATATCGGAACAGAAATAGAGCCAGTTGCCGTCGGCACTTACGGCCGGATGCCCCACGGCGGAAATCGTGTCGGCGGTTATCTCGAATTTCTGAGGCGCGCTCCAAGTGGCGTCGCTGCGCTTGGAAGTGTAAATCTCCACGGAAGTGTTGGAAGTTTCCGAACGGCGTGCTTTCGTGAGGTACATGGTCTGGCCGTCGGGCGAAAAACTCACCACGCCCTCGTCGGCATCAGTATTCAGCTCCCCCTCCACCGGTTCGGGCTGTTGCCATACCCCGCGCTCGTTCTTTTTGCTCACATATATGTCGCCCTTCTTCATGCCGGTTATTTCCGACTTTTTCTCCCCCGTGGCTTTCTCTGAAGTAGAGGTGAAGAAGAGTTGGTCAAATTCCTTGTCGAGAAACATCGGGGCGAATTCCGAACGGCGCGAATTGAAATTCTTGGCAGCTTTCACCACATATCTCGTCTTACCCTTCTCCTTTGCCGCCAAAGCCATACGGCTACCGTTGACGCCCTCCTTCGCAAGCCTTATTCTCGCAGATTCCTCCCCTTTGGGGGTAACGCTGTCGGGGAAAAAGGCAAGGAAACGTTCGTAGGAAGCGATAGCCGGGGCATACTTTCCCTCCGCCTGAAGCGCACGGCCGAGATAAAGATGGGCGGTTGAATCGGGATACTCATAGCGTATGGCGTTCTGATAAGAGGCGGAAGCCTTTGCCGCCATGTTCAGTTTCGTATAGCATTTCCCCATCTTGAAGGCGATTTCACCGCGAAGGGGGCGGTCTTCGCGCTTATTCCGTTTATTATATACCTGACGGTAAATCTTCTGGGCATCGAAATATTCGCCACGCTCCAACGCATCGTCGGCATCAGAAAGTTTTGCAGACTTGCAGCCGGCAAAAGCAAAAAGAAACGTCAACGAAAGAGCAAATGCAATACACCTTATATATATAGGGCAACGTGAATCAAAATAAAAATAGCCATGAGTCATCATGGCTATTAAACGTGAAATCCGCTCCTTATATTGCAGGCACAAGGATTCATCCCATTTAACAATCAGACATGCGGAGGCATGTCTATTGCGCATTTCAATATTATGTAAGCAAACATGCCGGAGGCATGTCCCTACATAGAAATTTGTCAAAGGGATGCAGCCTATTATTTCTTCTTACGATGGACGCCGGTCTTTTTTTCAAGGCCGGATGCAATCTCATTGAAGATATCGTCAACAATTCCGGAACCGTTAATCTTGAGATATTTCCCTTCATTATGATAGTAGTCGCGTAGCGGAGATGTCTGGTTATGATAAACGTCGAGACGTTTCTTGATAGTCTCGATATTGTCGTCGGCACGTCCCGTTTCCTTACCACGGTTGAGCATACGCTCTACGAGTTCCTCTTCAGGCACCTCAAGGCCGACAACGGCATGGAGGTCGGTGCCGCGCTTGCGAAGCAATTCCTTTAAAGCCTCCGCCTGCGGAATAGTGCGGGGGAAACCGTCGAAAATAACGCCGTCCTTCCCCTTTGCCTCCTTTTCGAGCACATCGTCGAGGATGCTGATCATAAGGTCGTCGGGGATGAGCTGGCCTTCGGAAATATATTGTTGTGCGATTTTACCGAGTTCAGTTTCCCGCTTGATATGGTCGCGGAGCACTTCCCCGGTCGATATATGATGGAGACCGAATTCATCGATGAGCTTTGCGCTCTGGGTGCCCTTGCCGCTGCCTGGCGCACCGAATAGAACTAAATTGAGCATTGCTATGTTTCTTTGGGTTATTCTTCAATCACGTATATATCCTTAAGGTTTCTTACCTTGCCGTCGAGGTCAAGGCCGTAGCCGATTATAAACTTCGGAGGGATGTTGAAAGCCACATAATCAGGTTTGAAACCGGTTTTGGAGCTTTCCGGTTTGTTGAGGAGTGTCACGAACCTTATGGAATTAGGGTTAAGCTTCTTTAGGTCGCCGACCATCTGATATGCGGTAAGACCGGTATCTACGATATCCTCGATAATCACGACGTCGCGCCCGTCAATAGGCTCCGAAAGGCCCATAAGCTGCTTCACCTTTCCGGTAGAGCTGAGGCCTTCATAACTGGCATACCTCACAAACGAAATAGGGGCATCGTTAAGCCCCGCTTCCCGAATGAGGTCTGCTGCAAAAATAAACGCGCCGTTAAGCACGCAGAGGAAAATAGGCTTCTTCCCCTCAAGGTCTCTGCGGAGTTCGGAAGCAACCCTCGCCACCTCCTTCTGAATTTCCTCTCTTCTTAGATACGGCACAAAAGTAAGGCCGTCAACTGTGACTTTCTCTTCCATCTGGTTCTATGGTTTTTCGAAGTTTTTACGGACTTCATCGCACACACTCGGGCGACATTACGCAAAATTATAAAATAACCCGGTTATTTGCAAATTAAAGTTGTCCGTTGGCAGTTTTCAGTTTTCAGTTTTTTGCGCTCACTTCGTTTGCGCCACAATCAAGAACTGACAACGGAAAACGGAAAACGGAAAACGGACAACGGAAAACTGACAACGGAAAACTGACAACGGAAAACTAAAAACTAAAAAATGGTATATGAAATCTTAAACGACACACTTGGATAAACCGGAAGAGCCTTGGCGAAGCGCAGATAATCTCCCACCTTCCCTTTCACGTTGATAAGATCTTTGTTCATGTTAACGCCGTCGTGAAGAATAATTTGCGGGGCCTGCCCCCAGAAAAGCACACCGGCCTCTACCCCGACGTTCCAACGCTTTGCAGGGTCGAGCGCACCGCTATAACCGAATCCGAGATAGGGTTTGAAAGCGTTCACCATAGCCCGGGCCGTGACGGTGCCGTTGGTCTTCGGTTCCATATAATACGGTTTGCCATCTTTGAAATCGCCGATATGGATACCCAATCGGCCGTATGACATGAACTCGTTATATTTCTCTTCCGTAAGATATATGTCGCCGAAAAAAGGTTCTTCGTAATATTCATGCCCGCTCATGCGGTCGTAGAAACGGTTGTAGATGCTCATGGCTACGAGAGTGGAGGTCGATTCTATGCTGTTTATCGCGGTAGCTATCTTCGACGTGCCCCAATAAAATCCGGCAGTAAAATGCCAGTGGCTATTGTTTTGGAAAGGATATACATCGACGAGGAATTTGAAATTTACCATCCTCGGCTTGCCGATCATCTCGACTTCATCCTGCATTTCGTCGCCGGTGATTTTATACATCATCTCCTTAATCTTATCGAAATTATTGCTCACCTTCCCATCGGCGTATGTAGTAATGGGGAAATCCATAGGGAGATGGAACTGTGGCATTCCTTCCACTCCGACGCGGACCTTCGTCCATCGGGTGACAGGGGTTGCCAATTCAAGGCCAAGACCGGGGGTGCCTACTGTGAAAGCCACATCGAGATTGTCGAAAACGTGGTTACGCTTAAACCAGGAGGAATCCTGCGCGCCGGCCGAAAAAACGACAGCAAATGTCGCCAAAAACAAGGATAGGAATTTTCTCTTTATCATTTAATGAGAGAGTTTTTATTGAAAAGTAATTGCAAAGGTAAGAAAAAAGCTGGAATTAATACTAACAAATATGAGTTTTGGTTATTTTTGGATTCGAAAAAATGCGAGAGGCAGATGACCGAACGACCCTCCCCAAAGGTCGGATAACAGAACAAAGCTGGCACAAAGTTAGAATTATACACATACATCATGCATTATGCATTGTGCATCATGAATTATTCAGAGCATTCGTCGATGGTGTAGTTGATGAAATCGTTGAATGGCTTCCCAAGGCGGAATAACCGACCTGCTCTTCCAACCAAATCGTCTTTACACATCTCTTTATCGCTCAAAGGATGCGATGCAACGAAGTCGCGCGGACGCACAAGCGCCACATACTCCCAGTCGCGTGGAATGCCTTTCGGAGCTGTCTTAACCGGGTTCTCTCCAATCTCCGGGAAAGAATCGTGAAACTCCTTCTCATTTATTATATCAAGATATTCCTCCACATTATCATATATCGACTGCCGGATTGCAGTCACCGTCTTAGAAGGAAGGCATACTGTGCCAACAGCCACCATACAATTCCCGGGCTCAATATGAAGATAATAACCCATACGGTTGCTCTTTTTGCCCATGGGAGGGTTGATGAATATACCGATATGCGTTTTGTAAGGAGTTTTATCTATAGAGAAACGTGTGTCGCGATATATGCGGTAGGTGCATTCACCCACTCCCAGATAAGCGGCATCCGGATCGAACGCCGCAACTTCGTTAATAAGTTTCTGCGTCAGAACCTCTATGTCGTTCTTCACCTCAAGGTATTCCTCCTTATGGCTGTTAAACCATTCCCGGTTATTATTGGCCGCAAGCGACTCTAAAAATTTCAATATTTTCTTCATAACTTTCTTATAACGGATTTTTATGCACGAATTACAAAATACAAAGTTTAATAAATGTTAAATTGTAAAATTATTTTATGTTTTAGAACATGGTTTGAAAAATAATTTGTAATTTTGCATCGAGTTTTTCATGGTATTAGATTTTAAGGTTAACAGAAGATTGGTTGTCGGGACGACAATCAATTTTTTTTGCACCCAACCCAACCGATATATACTCAAACCAGAACAACCAAGGACAACCAGATTTTTGGTTGTTCGGTTTCAATTTACTCAAACCAGAACTACCAAGGACAACCAGATTATTATTAAAATCTCTGGTTGTCCTTGGTTGTTCTGGTTGGTTATTGAGACAGTTGTTCTGGTTGTTATAGTTGGATGGAAGCAAGTATTTTGTCGGTGGCTCCTGTTTTTTCCTGAATATACTCTCCGGCCCAACGGCCACGTTTCTCCAATTCCTTAGGGTCATATAGAAGCCGGTCGGCATTACGTTCGAAAGAAGCGGCGTCAACCACTTCTATACCTCCCCCAAGGGTCTTAAGTTCCTGAGCCTCTATGAACTTGGAATTTTCAGGACCGAATATCACGGGAATGCCATAAACGGCAGCTTCGTTCATATTGTGGACGCTCACTCCGAAACCGCCGCCAATATAAGCTACGTCGGCATACGCGTATGCGCTCGACAACAAACCGAAACAGTCTATCACAAGCACCCGTTTCCCTTCCGCGGCATCCGGATTCTCTCTGAGCTCACTCATAAGCACCACCTCGCCCGGCACCAATTCCTTGAGTTTGGCGAGTCGTGCCTCATCGAATTCATGAGGGGCGATCACAGCCTTCACCTGGGTGCGCTGGCGCAACCACCCTGCATACACCTCCTCGTCTGCAGGCCAGCTGCTTCCGAACATTATAACAAAAGGAGCACGGTTTTCATCTCCTTTTTTCCCGACAAATGCATCAAGTTCCGGAATATCCTTGCGGGAGTTAAGGATATCGGTCACGCGGTCAAAACGGGTGTCGCCCGCCACTTCAACGTTTTTAACCCCGATTCCGGCGAGAAGGTCGCGGCTACGGCCATCCTGCACAAAAATCTTCGTGTACCATTTGAGCCAATGACCATACCACGCACTCCTTTTCTTAAAAAAGAACTGGTCGGGACGGAAAACGGCACTCACAAGATAAGTAGGAATCTGTCGCCGCCACAATTCATGGAGATAATTGCGCCAGAATTCATACTTCACAAACACCGCCATCTCCGGATTCACCTTATAAAGGAAGCGCCTCACACGTTTCGGAGTGTCGAAGGGCAGATAGCACACACAGTCGGCCCCTGCATAATTCTTGCGCACCTCATAACCCGAAGGGGAAAAAAAGGTGAGCAAAATCTTATATTCCGGACGACGACTGCGAATCTTCTCTATCAGAGGCCTCCCCTGTTCGAACTCTCCAAGTGAAGCGGCATGAACCCAAATATAGCGGTCGCCGGGAGATATGGCGGCGTCAAGACGCTCCCATATCTCCTTTTGACCTTCATTCAGTTTCTTAGCCTTCGGATTGCCCGACGCGGCAATCCTCACCCCAAGCCTATAAGCGGAAATACCCATGGAATAAAGGGGCTGTTCCAGAAGTTGGCGTGCAGCTTCGGCAAGAAAAGACCTTACCTCTTTAAAAGAAGGGACTTTCATTTCTCAGGTGCAGGTATTTCCTTGATGGCACGACGTATGCGGGAAACAACCTCTTCTTTGGGCATAAGCTCCGTGATGTCGAACATGTGCGGACCACGGCAAGCCCCTACCACGGCAAGACGGAAAGCGTTCATCACATTGCCGAGATGGTATCCTTTTGCGGCAATCCAATCGAGCACTATCTTCTCGGCATTGGCCGACGTCATGTCGTCAATCCCTTCGAGCACCTCTATCAGTTCCTCCATAATGCGGGGAGTGTCGGCACCCCAGCGTTTCTTTACATCCTTCTCCGCGTATGCCTCGGGGGCACGGAAGAAGAAGTCGCCCTGCGTCCAAAGGTCGGGGACAAGGTCGGCACGCCCTTTCACCATCCCTACAGCCTTAGCCACATATTCCGGATCAGCATCGGTTATGCCGTTTTCCACAAGCACGGGCATGAAAAGCTGTGCGAGGGTATCATTGTCGGCCATTCCGAGATATTCGTGATTGAACCATATTCCTTTCTTATAATCGAATTTTGCGCCGCTCTTGGAGCAATGTGCAAACGAGAATTTGGCGATAAGTTCGTCCATCGTCATCAGTTCGCTGTCGTCGCCCGGATTCCATCCGAGGAGGGCGAGGAAATTCACCACGGCCTGCGGCAGATAACCCTTCTCGCGATAGCCCGAAGAGATTTCGCCGCTGGAAGGGTCGTGCCATTCGAGGGGGAAAACAGGGAACCCGAGCTTGTCGCCGTCACGTTTCGAGAGCTTGCCGTTGCCCACGGGTTTGAGAAGCAGGGGAAGATGCACGAACTGAGGCATTGTGTCGCTCCAGCCAAACGCTTCGTAAAGGAGCACGTGGAGAGGTGCGGAAGGCAACCATTCCTCGCCGCGAATCACATGGCTCACCTCCATCAGATGGTCATCGACGATATTGGCGAGATGATAGGTGGGAAGATCGTCGGCACTCTTATAAAGCACCTTGTCGTCGAGTATGTTGCTGTTCATAACCACTTCGCCTCGGATAAGGTCGTTGACCTTCACCTCACGGTCAGGCTCAATTTTGAAACGCACCACATACTGGGCACCGTCGGCGATGAGACGTTGCACTTCATCGGCAGGCATAGTCAGGGAGTTGCGCATAGAGCCACGCGTGGAAGCATCATACTGGAAATTGGGTATGCGCTGACGCGCCTCTTCAAGTTCCTCGGGAGTGTCGAAAGCGATATACGCCTTTCCTGCATCAAGGAGCTTCTTCACGTTCTCACGATATATGTCGCGGCGTTCGCTCTGCTTGTAAGGGCCGTAGGCACCCCCCTCGCGTACGCCTTCGTCGATGCCGATTCCAAGCCAGGCAAGACTCTCGTTGATATAATCTTCGGCACCCGGCACAAAACGGCGGCTGTCGGTGTCTTCGATACGCAGAATCATATCGCCGCCGTTCTGGCGCGCGAATATATAATTATAAAGCGCGGTGCGCACTCCCCCGATATGGAGGGGGCCCGTCGGCGACGGTGCGAATCTCACTCTTACTTTTCGTTCCATGTTACTTTATTCAAAATTGTCGGTTTGCTGTGTTGTTTTCATTTATATTTTCCGTTCCACTTGAGCGTGACCTCCGGCTTCAGGAAAAGCTTTACTATATTGTAGTCGTCAACATCCATGAATTCCCCTACTGTAAGACGCGCGGAAATATCATTATTTTTCGCATTGGCTAAATATTCCATAGTAGGGAAGGGTATCATCCCCCTGATTTCCTTCATGGTGGTGGCGGACCCTTTGGGGATGTCGAAAAACTCTTTAAGGTCGGGGGCCTTAAAATATTTCTTTGTGTCGAGGGGGGTGAGAGCCATGTCGTCGGCATAAAAATCCACCTGGCTGTCGGCGGCCTGCGCGTTGGCACCTACCGTATATACCGTCATCGCCAGAAGTTTATCCTTATCCTTAAGAATTTTTATTTCGAAAACGCTCACCGGCGTGAGTTGCACTTTCAGATAGTCAGAGCCAACATCCACAAGCCAAGACAAACCGGACATGGCGTTCTTGGCGCGATACACACTGTCGGCGTCCCAATAGTCGAGCATGTCAAGGCGCGTGGATTTGCCAAGGATGTCGAGTGCCGGAGTCTGAAGGCGCTGGAACACACCCCTGGCAGACGTCAAATCCTGAGAAACGGAATCTGCCTTCTCGCTTGCAATAGCAAGGGGAAAGGCAAAAAGCACCATCACCGCTACAATGACGACACGCCATAACGACAACCTATTTTTTCTTCTTATAGAAAATCTCATAGTTTCCATTATATTCCGGCTTTTTGGCTTTCGTCCCACCTTTTTTATCCTTTTTCACTTTCTTCTCCTTTTTCTCCTTCTTCGGTTTTTCCGGATTGGAGAAATCAGCCTTGCGTTTACCACACGATTTAGAAGATTTGGCAAACTCCTCCTTTTCCTGTTTGCGCTTGCGTTTCTCCTTGCGGTCGCGTGCATCGCGCGCATAATCGCGGTCGGTAGCTATTTCAGGGCGTATTGTAGTGCCGAAGAAATCAACGTTGCGGAGCGCGTCGAGCACCTTCTTGGCATCATCTTTGCGCACATCGAAAAGAGTATATTCAGGCATGAGGTCGATTCTTCCGATATCCGGTTTGCCACCCACGACGTTACGGTTTACAAGTTCCATAAGGTTGCCCGGGAAGAAACCCTGGGCCTTACCCACGTTCACCATCAGGCGTTCGTAGCCGTCTTGCGCCTTACGGCGGTCTTTATCCATCTTTTCCCCTTTGCGACGCTCCTTCTCCTTGCGTTCCCCTTTTTCGGGAGCGTTAAGGTCGATGTCGGGCATGTCCTGGTAATATTGGAGAAGACGGTTGAATTCAAGCGAAAGCACGCGCTTGAGAAGGTCTTCTTCCGAAAGCCATTCGAGTTTTTTCCTCACGCCGGGCAAATATTTCGAAATTTCATCCTCGTTCACCTGCACCCGTTCGATACGGTCGGCAAGGTTATAGAGCTGCTTTTCTATGATATGCTCCGGGGTGGGCACTTTCTTATATTCGAAGGTTTTGCCTATTTTTTTCTCGATTTCGCGTAACTTACCTTTTTCACGCGAATGGATTATGGCCACGGATACGCCGGTCTTGTTGGCACGACCCGTTCGTCCGGAACGATGGGTATAGACGGCGGTGTCGTCGGGCAGGCCATAGTTGATGACGTGGGTAAGGTCGTCAACGTCGAGGCCGCGCGCGGCTACGTCGGTGGCTACGAGGAGCTGCGTCACGTGGTCGCGGAATTTCTTCATGGCAAGGTCGCGCTGCGCCTGCGAGAGGTCGCCGTGCAGACAGTCGGCGTTATATCCGTCGGCTATCAGTTTGTCGGCTATTTCCTGGGTTTCCTTGCGCGTGCGGCAGAAGATTATGCCGTAAATATCAGGATTGTTGTCGGCCACGCGTTTGAGGGCAAGATACTTGTCGTGAGCTTTCACCATATAATATATATGGCGCACATTCTTGCTACCCTCGTTGCGGTTTCCGGCGACGAATTCCACCGGATCGTGCATGAATTCCTTGGCGATTTCCGCTATCTCCTTAGGCATGGTGGCGGAAAACATAAGCATCTTGCGGTCGGCAGGCACATGCGACAGAATCTCGCGGATGTCGTCGAGGAAGCCCATGTTGAGCATCTCGTCGGCTTCGTCGAGGATTACGGTATGCACATCGTCGAGCTTCACCTCGCCGCGTTTGATAAGGTCGATAAGACGGCCCGGCGTTGCCACAATCACCTGCACACCTTTTCGGAGCGTGCGTATCTGGCTCTCTATGCTTGACCCCCCATACACCGGGAGGATCCTCACATCGTCAATATATTTGGAAAAATCGGCGAGGTCGCCTGAAATCTGAAGGCATAACTCGCGGGTAGGGGCTATTATCAACGCCTGCGGCACACTGCGAGAGGCATCGATGCGCTGCAACACCGGCAGACCGAAAGCAGCGGTCTTTCCCGTGCCTGTCTGCGCGAGGCCTACCACGTCTCCCTCCTTTTCAAGGAGATGGGGAATGACCATCTCCTGAATGGGCATCGGGAGTTCGAAACCCATTTCCCCGATAGCCTTTAGCAGCCGGGGTTCAACACCAAGGTCTTCAAACGACCTTGCTACATTATTTTCGTCCATAGCGGTAATTAGTTTAACTGTCAGGCGTAAACGTGTTTCCCCCCGAAAGGGAATCACTCCAGGACACATTAATAATTCCATTTAGAAGCGCCCACGCATCTATATAACATCCAACTACCCCGCTATTCCTTTCCGGTGTCGAATTTTTCAAAGCCTGACGCTATTCCGCTGCAAAATTACTAAATAAATTCCGCACCACCAATTAACATCCCCACCGATATCTAAATTTGGAAAAATTAATTAAACACTAAATTGAAAGGAGGCTTGGAGATTTGGCGGTTTTTATGTAAATTCGTGGCATGAAACGCAATTCTTTACTACTATCAATCATGCTTCCGGCCTTGGCCATGACCCAGGCGGAGGCACTGGCATGCACCAACCTCATAGCAGGGCCGAAAGCCACCGCCGACGGCTCGGTTATGGTGACATACGCCGCCGATTCACACAACCTATACGGCATGCTTACCCATACCCCGGCAGCCGACCATGCCCCCGGCACAGTGCGGAAGGTGGTGGAATGGGACACTGGAAAACCGCTCGGTTCCATACCTCAGATTCCCCACACCTACAATGTGGTGGGCAACATCAACGAGCACCAGGTGGCAATCGGAGAGAGCACCTGGGGCGGCCATGAGGAACTGACCGACACCACCGGCAATTCAGTGATAGACTACGGTTCGCTCATACAGATTGCCCTTGAACGTTCGAAAACCGCACGCGAAGCCATCCAGGTCATGGCCGACCTTGTTGACAAATACGGCTACGCAAGTTCCGGCGAGTCATTCTCCATCGCCGACAAAAACGAAGTGTGGGTGATGGAAATGATCGGAAAGGGAGCGGAGAAAGGCGCGGTGTGGATTGCCGTGCGCATTCCCGACGACGCGATTTCCGGCCACGCCAACGAGCCGCGCATCAGAAAGGTCAACATGAAAGACAAGCAGAACGTGATGCATAGCAAAGACGTGGTTTCGTTCGCACGAAAACGCGGATATTTCAACGGCAAAGACGAAGACTTCTCTTTTGCCGACGCCTATTCCACACACGACACAGGAACACGACGCGGATGCGACGCGAGAGTGTGGAGCTATTTCCGCAGGTTCAAACCGGAAACCGACAAGTATTACACCTGGTGCAGCGGCGAGAGCGACGAGCCGATGCCCCTCTACATCGTTCCCGACCGCAAGGTCAGCCTCAAGGAGATGCAGGAAAGCATGCGCGACCATTTCGAAGGCACACCGTTTGAAATGACATCCGACATCGGTGCGGGCCCGAACCATGTGCCCTACCGCTGGCGCCCGATGGACTATGAGGTTAACGGCAAAGAATATTGCAACGAACGCGCCATCGCAACGCAACAGACCGGATGGAGCTTCGTGAGCCAGAGCCGTGCCGATTTACCCGACCCCGTGGGAGGAGTGCTTTGGTTCGGCACCGACGACACCAACACTTCGGTATATATGCCTTTCTATTGCAGCATGACCGAAATTCCCGCGCAGCTTGCCGAAGGCGATATCAATACATTCTCGTTCGATTCCAATTTTTGGATGACCAACTGGGTGGCAAACCAGGCCTATAACCGCTACGACCTTATGATTCCCGACATCCGCAAGGTGCAGGGTGCATTGGAAGACAAATTCCAGTCGTCGCGTGCTGCAAGGGAAAAGGAGCTCATCGACCTTCTTGACTCGGGCGACGATGCCGCCTTCCGCAAAAGCGTGAACAAGGAAGGGAAAGAAATAGCAAAAGAGGCCACCGACGCCTACCGCGACCTCGGCATTTATCTGTTTGTGAAATTCATGGACGGCAACATGAAGAAAACCGACGAGAAAGGGAACTTCCAATATAACGAATACGGCATCCCGATGTATCCTTCTTTCCCCGGTTACGACAAGAAATATTACGAAAACATCGTGAAAGAAACCGGCGACCATTTCCTAATCAAGAAATAAAAAACCGACAGCTACCAAAAAGAATGAGAAGGGGG